>JBPCRS010000107.1:0-5995 GCA_050996575.1 Solirubrobacterales bacterium | reverse complement strand
GCACTACGCCACCACCTCCGCCTCTGCGGCGGGATGTGCCTGGAGGACCTCCTCGCCCTCTTCGCCCGTGCGGATCCGGATCGCCTCCTCGACGGGGGAGATGAATATCTTCCCGTCGCCGACCTCTCCGGTGCGCGCGTGCTTGAGGATCGTCTCGACAACGAGACCCTTGTCCTTGTCCTCGACGACGACCTCGATCTTCAACTTCGGTCGTACGTTGACGGTCAGGGCCGAGCCTCGATAGTGCTCGACGACGCCCTTCTGGCGGCCCGAGCCCTTGACCTCGGTGATCGAGAGGGATGGGAATCCCTTCTCGAGCAGCTCGGTTCGAATCGGCTCGAACGCCTCATGGCGGATGAACGCTTCGACTTTCTTCATGCGGTCACCTCCTCCCTTAGGCGCCGGATGGCCGCTCAGCGGCCATCTGGCTGGTAGCTGGTTGCTGGCTTGCGCGCGGCGTAGCGGCCGGTGTGGCCGCCTGCCCGTAGCCGTACTCCGGCTGCGGGATGAACTGCTCCGGGTAGCCGTACATGCCGTGCTCTGAGATGTCGAGCCCGGCCTCTTCCTGGTCGTCTGAGACGCGTATTCCGATCGTCGCCTTTAGCAGTCCGAAGACCGCGATCGAGACGATGAACACGCAACCGAACGCGACAGCGACGCCGAGGGCCTGTGCCCCCAACTGCTCGAAGCTGCCGTTGTACCAGAGGCCGGCCTCACCGACCGCATTGAACTCGGCGTAGCGCGGTGCGGTGAACAACCCGCACGAGAGCGTGCCCCAAATGCCGGCCAGGCCGTGCGCCGAAAGCGCGCCGACCGGGTCGTCGAGCACCTTCTCGATCGCCAGGACGCCGAAGACGACGATGATGCCGCCAACCGCGCCGATGATCGGCGCCGCCCAGAACTCGACGTAGCCGGACGGAGCCGTGATCGCGACCAGTCCTGCGATCGCGCCGTTGCCGGCCATGCCGATATCGATCGTGCGCCTCAACAGATACATCGTCGAGACCGCCGCGAGCACTCCCGCCGCAGCGGCGAGGTTGGTGATCAGGGCGATGTCGGCGAACCGGTTGCCGATGCCCGCAGCAGCGTCACCGAACACACCGAGCGTCGAGCCCGGGTTGAACCCGAACCAGCCGATCCAGAGAATGATCACGCCGAGGCCGACGAGCGGCATCGAGTGACCTGGAATCGCTCGCGGCTTGCCCTCGGCGTCATACTTGCCCCGGCGCGGACCGAGCAGCAGCAGAGCTGCCAGCGCACCGGTCGCACCGATCAGGTGGACAACGGTCGAGCCGGCGAAGTCCTGCATGCCGATATTGACCTGGAGCCAGCCGCCACCGAAGATCCAGTGGCTGATCACCGGGTAGATCACCGCGGCGAAGATCACCGCGTAGATCAGGTAGGCACTGAACTTGATCCGCTCGAGCGTCGTCCCCCAGACGATTGCCAGCGAGACGGCACAGAACGCGAACTGGAACAACATGAACACTGCCGGCGAGATCGCGTAGACGTCCAGGAACGGAATCTGCGTCGCCGCCAGTTCAGGCGTCGAGCCGATATCGAGGAAGAACGCTGAGTCTCCCGCGATCGCCGCTGCCCCGCCCCATGCGAGCGCGAAGCCCACTGCCCAGTAGGCGAGCGCCGCGACCGAGAAGTTGACGAGTATCTTCGCCACCCCGGCCCCCGCGTTCTTCATCCTCGAGAAGCCCACCTCGAGCAGCAGGAAACCGGCCTGCATGAAGATCACGAGCACGGCGGCGATCATCACCCACGTCGTATTGAGGGCGATGTCCGTCTGTCCGACCCCGTCCTTGAGTTTCGCGATCTGGTCTGTCACGTCCGCGGACGCGACGCCCGGGAACGCGAGAAGCGCGAACGCCGCGACCAAAGCCGCGACGAGATATCCTCGTTTCATCTGTTACGCCCTTCCTTGCGCGCCGGGACGTGAACCCGGCGGATGCGGTTGGTTTGGATCCGATCGCGACGCAAGGTAGGTGAGGATGGGCCCAAGCTCTTTGGCCGCGTGTCGAGACTTGGGCCCTTTCCTTTGTCCAGGCCGTCGATTCGTGCCTGGTGGCGCCTGGACCATGTGTCCATGCGAGGTCTGAAAAGGGCGCAGATCGTGCCCTACAGCGCTATCTTCGGCCCGCCCTGGAGAGGTGACCGAGTGGCTTAAGGTGCGCGACTGGAAATCGTGTGGGCGGTGAAAGCTGCCTCGTGGGTTCGAATCCCACCCTCTCCGCTTCCCACTTGACCGACTACGCCATGGATGTAGGGTCCGCGGCCATGGGCCTGTTCAGCAGCAAGAAAAAGAAGGCGGAGAACCTGCTCGCCACGGGCTCGAGAGGCGCCGGCACGGTGATCCAGGTCCAGGACACCGGGATGACCGTCAACGACAACCCTCGGGTGAAGATGACCTTCCGGGTCGAGCCGCTCGACGGCGGATCGGCGTTTGACGTGCAGAAGACGAAGACCGTGCCGCGGATTCAGATCCCCCGCCAGGGCGATCGCTACCCGGTCTTCTACGACGCCGCCGACCCGAACAACTGGGCGTTCGCGATGATCGTCGACGACGAGGGCCGGGCGACGATGCGGCAGATGTTCGGCGCGGTCGCCGAGACGTTCGTCGGCATGAACACCCCGGCGGCGCCGGCGGCGCAGGGGATGCAGGGCCAGGACACGGTCGAGCAGATCAAGCAGCTCGCCGATCTGCACGCTCAAGGCGCGCTAACCGACGACGAGTTCGCCGCGCAGAAGAAGAAGCTGCTCGGTTAGCTAAAGGCGGTCGGTCGGTTCGCCGCAGGGAAACGCATGATCAGCGTCGTCCCGTGGCCGTTGCGCCGCAACTCGATCCCCTCGGTAAGCGAGCCAATCAGCGCCAGGCCGAGGCCGAGGCCGGGGCTGTCGGGGTTCGGCTTCACCCCGACCCCGTCGTCGGAGACGCTGACGACGAGACTGCCGCCGTCCTCAACCGCCCTGATGTCGATCAGCCCGGAGCTGCGTCCTCGAAAGCCGTGGATGACGGCATTCGAGACCGCCTCTGAGACCGCGAGCGCTACATCATCGGCATCTGCGCCACGTTCGCGAGCGAAATCCGAAACGGCGTGGCGGGCAACCGCGACGCTTGCTGATTCGGCGTCGAGTTTCATCTCGAGCGCCGTGCCCGGCTCGGGGCTCGCTTTGTTCACGTTGTCGACCTACCCGGTAGTCGGCAACTCCAACCCAGAGACCGCTCTGTTAGCCGCTTATCCGCGGCGGGCGGCGAAGAACTCGCGAAGCAGTGCCGCGGATTCTTCGGCGAGAACGCCTACGTCGAGCTCGGGGCGATGGTTGAGGCGGGGCTCGCCGAGCACGTCGAGAACGCTGCCGGCGGCGCCCGCCTTCGGGTCAGCGGCGCCGATTACGAGGCGTGGCAGGCGAGCGAGGACGATCGCCCCGGCGCACATTGCGCAGGGCTCGAGCGTGACATAGAGAGTCGAACCGGCGATCCGCCATCCGCCAAGATGCTCAGCCGCCTGGCGCAACGCGAGGACCTCGGCGTGGGCAGTCGGGTCGCCGCGAAGTTCGCGCTCATTTCCCGCCGCTGCGATCACCTCGTCATCGCGGACGACGACGGCGCCGACCGGTACGTCCCCGTGCTCGGCACAACGCTCGGCCTCGCTCAGCGCGAGGCGCATGAAGCGCTCGTCTTCCGCGGCGGCGGAACTCAGGTGGTGCGGACGATCCACACGCCGCAAGAGGCGTGGTGGGAGACCTTGTTCGGTACGCTTCCGAGCAAGAATCGCTTCGCGCCGGTCATCCCCTTGTTGCCGACGATGATTACGTCGGCCTTGGTCTCCTCGGCGACGTCGAGCAGGGCGTCGGCCGGCTCGCCCTCGCGCGGATGCGTCTGTGTCTCGACGCCCGCCTGCTTCGCGTCCTTCGCGGCGGCCTCGAGGATCTGGTTGACGTCCTCGCGCGGACCGACGGAGTGGGCGACATCGCCAGGGACCTCCGCCGACTCCTCGCGAAGCCGGTCCTGGGGAACCGGCTCGTATGCGGAGACGATGTCGAGCGTCGCGCCCGTCGCCTTCGCGAGGTCGGTCGCCTGCCGAACCGCCTCGCCGGCGGTCTCGGAGCCGTCAGTGCCAACAACTATGCGACCGAACATCAATTCCTCCTCGTCGACTAAGTGCCCGCGGTGATACTAAAGCGAGAGCAGCCGGACCGCTCCGATCGCGATCGACGCGACGAGGCAAAGGGCGAGCACGACCATCGTCGCCTTCCACAACCAGGGCACGCGCCGAGGCTACACGGGCACCGAATCGTCCGACGAGCGTTCGCGGATGATCGCGATCCCGGCGTCGATCCCGCCGATCAGGAAGATCCCCGAACTGGCGATGAAGTAGGCGTTGTCGGCGATCACGCCCTCGATCCCGACGAGCAGCGCACCGACCCCGAGCAGGACCGCCGCTCGGACGCCGATCCTCGGCGCGGCGCCGCGGGCGAGAACGATGATCCCCGCGACCCAGGCGACTGTGAGCGCGTAGTAGGGGAGCGTCCAGCCCGACTCCTGGACCTGCTCGAGCGCGGCGGCGAGGGTCGCGTCGTCGAGCTCGGCCCGGTTGGAGAGCTCGCCGAGCGTCCCCCATGTGAACCCGTCGAGCGCGAAGGCGAAGGCCAGGGCGAGCGAGCCGGCGACGCCGAGCGCTCCGCCGACCAGCGCCAAGGCCGGCCGATCGCGGGCGACGAAGAAGGCGAGGCCGATCAGCGCTCCGACGATCACGATCAGCGCGACGAAGCCGATCAGGTGCGCGACCTGCCAGCGCTCGGCGGTCGAGGCGATCGCGTCGAGCTGCTCGGCGGCGTTGCCGCGGCCGAGCTCGGTCGGATGGATCAGGTTGTCGACGAAGAACAGCGCCGGCCCGGAAATCAGCGCGATCCCGGTCCAGAGTCGCTGGCGCTCGCGGCTCACGAGCTGGACCTTATGCGCCTGCCCAGTCTTCACATAGTCTCCGCCGCGATGGCCACCTCTGAAGCCGAACGCGTCGCCGAGGGCGTTTGGCGCGTGACCGGCGACATCAAGGGCGGGATGAACGTCTACTTCATCGAGGATGAGGGCGGCGTCACCCAGTTCGACGCCGGGACGAGGCCGATGACCAAGGACTGCGCCCGGATCGCCGACGAGCTCGGCGGGCTGAAGCGGGTCGTGCTCGGCCACAGCCACACCGACCATCGTGGCACCGCACCCGGCCTCAACGCACCCGTGCTCTGCCATCGCGACGAGATCACCTTCGCCGAGCAAGACGAGTGGCCCGAATACTGGGACATCAAGAAGGTCGAGTGGGCGCCGGCGCGCTGGATCTACCCGGCCCTACACCGCCGCTGGGACGGCGGCGGCGTGAAGATCGCCGAGACGCTCGCCGAGGGCGACGAGATCGCCGGCTTCAAGGTCGTGCACATGCCCGGCCACGCGCCCGGCCAGATCGCCCTCTACCGCGAGTCCGACCGGCTCGGCCTGACCAGCGACAGCTTCTACATGGTCGACTCCTCGCGGCTGAAGGCGCTACCCGAATCCGAGCGGCCGGTGGTGCCGCACATCGCCTGGAACCAGTCGACCCGCGAGGCGGCGGAGAGCGTTCGCAAGCTGGCGACGCTCGGCGCCGAGACGCTCTGGCCCGGCCACGAGGAGGCGCTGACCGGCAGCGCCGAGGAGGTCAAGGCCCGGCTCGAGCGCGCGGCGGACAAGGTGCTCGGCGGCTGAACGACCGAGCGTCGACCTTTCCGTCTCGTGGGCCGGAAACTCGACGCTCGGCGCCTACTTCACCTTCTCGCAGTTCTTCAGCTTGTCGCGCTTGTCGGCGATCACGGTGTCCTTGCCCTTGCCGTAGTTGAGCCGGTCGCGGTCCTTGTCGCCGCCGGCGCGGATCAAATCGTCGCCGCCGCCGCCCTTGATCTTGTCGCGGTCGTCGCCGCCGGTGATGCGATCGTCGCCGCCGTTTCCTCTCAGCTTGTC
>JBPCRS010000007.1:0-13723 GCA_050996575.1 Solirubrobacterales bacterium | reverse complement strand
GCTCTGGGCGCTGCACGAGCGCGGCCTGCCGCGTCCCGCCTTCCTCGCCGGCCTCGCCTGTGGGGTGAAGCTGACCGCGCTGGCGCCGGTGGCGGCGCTGACCGTTGCGATCGTCGTCCTCGCCCCGCGCGGTGCACGGCTGCGCGCGGCGGGGTGGTGGGGCGTCCCGCTCGTTTTCGCCGGTGGCTTCTGGTATGCGCGAAACCTCTTCCACGCCGCCAACCCGCTGCCCTGGATCACCGACGTCGGTCCGCTTTCACTGCCGGGACCCGAGCGCCTCCAGGAGGCGCGTGAACCATTTTCGGTCGCTCACTACGCGACTGACTTCGGCGTCTGGGGCGACTGGTTCGGCCCCGGGCTCCGCGATGCCTTCGGCCTGCTCTGGCCGCTTGTCCTCGGCGCGGTCCTCGTCGGGATCGTGCTCGCCCTCGGTCGCCGCGGCGACCCAATGCTGCGAGCGCTCGGCTCCGTCGCCCTCTTCGGCCTGATCGCCTACCTGTTCACCCCGCTCGGCGCCGCCGGGCCGGAGGGGATGCCGGTCGCATTCGAGATCAACGTCCGCTTCGCGATCCCTGCGCTGCTGATCGGCCTGGCGCTGTTCGCGGTCGTGGTCCCGGCGCGAAGTCCCGCCGCGCGCTGGTCGCTGCTCATAGCGACGCTCGCCGTGCTCGCGATATCGAACGACCCGTTCGAAGTGCTGAGCGCGCCGGAGCGCGCCGCCGGCGCCGGCATAGCGCTCGTCCTCGTCGTCCTCCCGGCGGTGCTCTGGGCGCTGCACGAGCGCGGCCTGCCGCGTCCCGCCTTCCTCGCCGGCCTCGCGGCGCTCGCTGCGATCGCGCTCGGTGCCGGCTACCTGATTCAGAACGCCTACCTCGAAGACCGCTTCGAGGGCTTCGAGTCCGAGGCCGAGATCGACGAGGCCTGGCGCTGGGCCGCCGACCTCGACGGCGCCCGGATCGGTCTCGCCGGGACGACCGCGGGCTTCTACCGCTACGGCTTCTACGGCCGCGACCTCGACAACGAGGTCCTCTACCTCGGCGATGCCGGGGCGAAGGGCGCGTTTTCGGCGATCGCGACCTGTGCGGGCTTCCGCGAGGCTGTGAACGAGGCCGAACTCGACTACCTCGTCACCTCGCCCTTCCTCAACTTCGACGATCAGTCCGAACCGATCTCTTCGCCGGAAGAGAGCTGGCTGGGCGACGACTCCGCGCTCACCGAGCTCAACCGCGAGGGCGACGTCGTCGTCTGGCAGTTGGGCGGCGAGCTCAGCCCCGCGGGCTGCGAACGACTCGACGCTTCCGCAGCGGAACCTCGAGTACCGAGTTCGGACCCGCGGTGAGCGTGCCGCCGAGCGAAACGGGATAGGGCTTATAGAAGAAGAAATCGGCGGCGATCACGTAGGCGACGAGGCTGTGTCCGGAACGGACACACGAGCTGAAGTGGTTGAGCGCGACCTCGACGCGTTGTTGCGCGCCGCTCACCGCCCCGCGCAGGCCCTGCACTCCGCGACCGAGCAGGGTCAGGGTCCCGTCGGACGAGCGGTCGAAGAGCTTGACCACGACCTGGGAGTCCGGGCTCGCCGGAGTCCAGAGGACCGACGCCCGCGTCTGTCCTGAGAGCTCGCGCTCGCCGGCGAAGGGCTCGGTTTCGAAGCGGGCGATCGAGCCCGGCGCGGCCGAGGCGGGAGCGGCGGCGGCGGGCGCGGTGCCGAGCGGCGTCGACGAGAGCGCGGCGTTCAGGATCGCGTCGTTCGAGCCGTCGCTCGCGACCGGGGAGAGCGGCAGCGAGCCGGCCTCGGCCCCGCTCGGCACAGCCGTGCCGTCGGCGGAGAGCTGGTAGCGCGCTGTCCGTGTGCCTCGCGGCGGCCAGACCCGAGTCGACTGCCGCCGCCAGGCGCCGAGCGGGTAGCGGTAGGCGTCGGCCGGAACCTCGACCTCGGGATCACGGGTCCAGAAGACGATCGGCTTGCCGCCGAGCGGCTTGCCACGAAGATGATGGTCGAGGAAGCGGATCCGCGCACGCGTCTCGCGACGGGCGACCTTCTCCTGCTCGCCGGGCGCCGCGTGGCCCGCCATCGTCAGGTAGAGGCGGTCCTTCGGGTTCGGCAGGCGTTCGTACATATCGATCGCCATGTCAGGGGTGAACAGCGGATCGTCGAAAGCCTGCGACCACATCACCGGCGGGCGTACCCGCTCGGCGAAGCAGCCGACCGAGCGCACCGCGAGGTCCTGGCGCATGCTGCTCGTCGAGCTGTCGTGATCGGAGTGCTCGCAGAGCTCGCCCGCGCCGGGGTTGTCGGCGGCGGCGCTCGCGATCCACTTGCTGACAAGCGGCGAGACGCGGCCGCTGTCGACGTAATAGGTCTTAAGCAGGCCGGCGCCGAAGGTGAATTTCGTCACCTGGTTCTCGATCAGCGCCTCGAGCACGTAGTCGGGGGTGTTCGCCGGCAGCAGAGCGCGAAAGCGGATCTTGTAGGGGTTGAGCTCGCGATCGGAGCGGTAGACCTGAAGCAGGTTCGTGTGAAGACCGCCCTGCGAATCGCCCCAGAGCGCGATCCGGCGGCGGTCGAGCTGGAAACCGGGGTGCGCCGGCTCCTCACGACCGCCGATCCCGAGCGTCCATGCGAGCACGTCGAAGGCGTCGCGCATCTCGGTCGGGCCGGCGACCGCGGTCTGGCCGCCCGAGTTGCCGTGTCCGCGCTGTGAATAGAGGATCGCGGCGTAGCCGCGCTTGGCGAGCGCCTCGGCGTGCCCGCCGTCGAAGCCGCTGTCCTTGCGACCGCCGCCGCCGTGAAAGACAGCCACGAGCGGCAACCCGCGCGGCCCGGGTTCACGGTTCGGCAGGTAGACATCGGTCTCGAGCTCGACCGGCCCTCCCGACTCATCGGGCAGGGTGACCGGGACGTTCCAGCTCGTCTTCTCGAATCCGCGGTCGGCCGCGAGGCCGCTCGCCGGAAAGGCGACGACGAGCAGCGCCGCCAGAAGGGCGATCCGCTTCATCGACGCCATTATCGTTCCTGCGATGCGTATTCGAACGGCGATCGCGATTCTCACGACCGGGCTGTCGCTCGCCGGCCTCTCCGCCTGCGGGGAGAAGTCCGAGCCCGAGCCGGCGCTGCCGACGCCGAGCCCGCAGACGACCGAGTTCGACCTCGCCGGAACCTGGGAGGGCGAGCTCCGGCAGAAGGGGCTGAAGCCGTTCGAGGTCCGCGCCGTGATCCGCTCGCCGAAGGACTCGCGGCCGACGACGGTCTACTACACCGGAATCGAGTGCTCGGGCAAGTGGACCGTGATCGACGACGTGGGCCAAAGCGTCGAGTTCCTCGAGACGATCGACCGCGGCCAGGGCGGCGAGTGCGAGGGCACCGGCCGCGTCGTCGTCACGCTCGAGGCCGGTGATGACCGGCTCGACTACGTCTTCCGTGGCGGTGGCGTCGTCAGCCGCGGCGTTCTCGATCGAGTCTCCTGAGGGAGCGGCGATGACGACCGTCGCCGAGCTCGACCTTCCCGCCTTCGACTACACCGATCGCGCGCTGAGGGGCGATCGCTTCCACGAGGCGATGCGCGAAGCGCGCGAGGCCGGCTGGATCGCCCGCGCTGAGCCGATCGGCTACTTCGTGCTCGAGCGCGAGGCCGCTGCCTTCTTCCTTCGCACACCGAAGGCGACCTTCCCGGGGACGCGCGTGCTCGAGCTACAGGGGGTTCGCGAAGGACCTCTCTATGACCGGCTTAAGGGCAACCTTCTCGACCTCGACGGCGCCGACCATCGCCGGCTGCGAAAGCTCGTCCAGCCGGCCTTTACCCCGCCGGCCGCCGACCGCCACCGCCCGGCGATGCGCCGCCACCTCGGCGAGCTCTTCGAGCCGCTCGCCGCGGGCGGGGGCTTCGAGGTGACCGAGGCGCTCTCGAAGCCCTACCCGGCGCGGATGATTGCCGAGCTGATGGGCGCGCCGGTCGAGGATGCCGATCGGCTCAGCGCCTGGGCGAACCTGATCCAAGGCCAGTTCGACCCGGTCCGCGTCGCCAACGAGCGCCGTGAGCTCGAGCGCGCCGCGAGCGAGTTCCAGGAATACGCGTGGGAGCTCTTGCACGAGCGTCGCAACGATCCGGGCGACGACCTGATCTCGACACTGATCGCGGCCGAGGAGGAGGGCGACCGGCTGAGCGAGTCCGAGTGCGTCGACCTGGTCAGCGCGGTCCTCGTCGGCGGCGTCGACACAACCCAGGCTCAGCTCGCGCACGCGCTGCTGCTCTTCTGCCGCCACCCCGAGCAATGGGCGCTGCTCGCCGACGATCCGGGCCTCGCCGCCTCCGCGACCGAGGAGATCCTCCGCTTCGAGCCGATCACGCCGTTCACCGCGCGGATCGTGCTCGAGGAGTTCGAATACGAGGGTGTTTCCTTCCCCGAGGGAGCGTTCATCTTCGCCGCCGCCGTCGCCGCCAACCGCGACCCCGACGCCTACGAGGGGCCCGAGGACTTCGACATCAGCGCGGAGCGCGGCCGGGCGAAGCCGCTCACCTTCGGCGCGGGGCCGCACTTCTGCCTCGGCGCCACCCTCGCCCGGGCCGAGCTCGAGGAGGCGCTCGTTTATCTCGCCCCGCGGATGCCGGCGATGGCCCTCGACGGCGAGCCGGTCTACGACACCCCGCTCGGGATCTACGGGCTCGAAGAGCTCCGGGTCCGCTTCGACGCCAGCTGAACAGCGCCGCGTTCCTCCCGCGAATAGGATCGCGGCCGATCGCCAACCAACCGAACATCCTCCTGCTGATCACCGACCAGCAGCGCTATCCGCGCCACTGGCCCGAGGACCCGGCCTGGCTTCGCGACCTGACTCCGAACGACGCCGAGCTGTCGCGGACCGGGCTCAGCTTCCGGCGCGGCTTCTGCAACACGTCGATGTGCTCGCCGAGCCGGGCAACGCTGTTCACCGGCGTCTACCCGGCCAAGCACGGCGTCACCCTCACCCACACCGCCGCCGACCTCCAGCCGGACCCGCGCCACGCGCCCTTCGTCTTTCTCAAGATGGCCAACCTGATGCGCCAGCCGGGAACGCCGAAGAAGCGCCTCGCCGATGGTTTCGCGCGCGGCCTGCTGCGTCTCGGGGCGCCGTCAGGAAACGAGCCCGAGCTGCCGACGAACATTCCCAACCTCGCCACGGTCCTGCGCGGCGCCGGCTACGAGGTCGCCTACCGCGGCAAGTGGCACCTCACCCACCCAGGAGGCGGCGAGTGGTCCGAGCGCGACTCGGAGCGGCTCGAGCGCGAGTACGGCTTCGCCGGCTGGGTGCCGCCCGACGCCGGCGAGAACGCCAAGGCCGAGAACTTCGGCGGCGGCAACGCGGGTCCGCTCGGGACCGGCTGGGACGAGGTCTACACGCGCCAGGTCGAGGAGTTCCTCGACCAGGCCGACCTGCCCGAGCCCTTCTGCCTCGTCGTCTCACTGGTAAATCCGCACGACGTCCTCGGCTATCCGGCCTCGTATGAGCGCGGTGGCTACTCGACCGAGGAGTTCCGCGACCTCGGCGTCGAGCTGCCGCCCTCGGTCGACGAGGATCTCTCCGGCAAGCCGAGCGTGCAGACGCTGATCCAGATGGGAATGACCGCCTACCTCGGGCCGCTTCGCGGGCGCCAGGCCCAGCTCGACTACGTCAACTTCTACGCCCACCTGCACCGGGTGATCGACGAGAAGATCGGCCGGGTCCTCGGCGCTCTCGGCGATGCCGAGGACCTGGGCTCGCTGCGCTCGCGGACCGTCGTAATGCGGGTCTCCGACCACGGCGAGATGGGGCTCTCGCACGGCGGCCTGCGACAGAAGGCATTCAACGCCTACGAGGAGACGGTGCGGGTGCCGATCGTGATCTCGAACCCCCAGCTCTTCCCCGAGCCCGCCGAAACCGACGCCTTCGCCGGCCTGATCGACGTCGTGCCGACGCTTGCGAGCTTTGCCGGTGCCGTCCTCGACGGCGAGCTCGACGGCCGCGACCTCTCGCCGATCGCCGCCAAGCACGCGGGCAAGCACGAGTGGCTTCGCGGGGTCGAGCCCGCCGACTCGGTCCAGGACGGCATCCACTTCACCTACGACGACCACCAGGCGGGCACAGCGCGCAAGAACGTGCCGGGTCAGCCGAACCGTGTCCGTGCCGTCCGCGACGAGCGCTGGAAGTACGCCCTCTACTTCGACCCCGCCGGCAACGCGACGAGCGAGTACGAGCTCTACGACCTCGACCGCGACCCCGACGAGGTCCGCAACCTCGTCAACTTCAGAACCGGTGAGGCACTCGAGCCAGCCGACCGCGCCGCGCTCGATCAGATGCGGGAGCGGCTCTACGCGACGATGTCCGAGCACGGCACCGGGCCGACGACCTAGATGATCAATTCCACGGCCGCGTTCCGCGGAACGCCCCCGTCTGGGGTAGTTGAGCGGTCCCGCGGAACCGCAAGGGCAAGGAAAAGAACGAGAAGGGGCCGAAGTCGGCGGTGATCAAAGAAGTCACCGTCGACCAAGGAGGCCACGATGGACGCCGACCGCGACACCCTTCTCACCACCGTTTATTGCATGGCGGACGATCTCCTGCCCTGCAAGGCAGCTAACGCGAAGCGGACCCTCACCGACGCCGAGCTCGTCACCCTCTGCGTCGCCCAGGCCTATATGCGGATTCCCGAGGACCCCCGCTTCCTCGCAACCGCGAAGAAGCAGCTACGCGAGTACTTCCCGAAGCTGCCCAAGCAGCCCTGCTACAACACGCGCTGCAACCGGCCTCCTGGGACGATCGAGCGCCTCGTCTCAGCGATCGCCGCCGAGAGCCCCGGCGCCTATGACGACCTCGTCCTGATCGACTCTACGCCGGTCGAGTGCGGGCGCTCGATCGAGACCACGCGCCGCTCCGAGCTCGCGCCCTGGTGCGCCTACTGCTACTGCACAAGCCATTCGCGCCACTTCTGGGGAATGCGCCTGCACGCTGTCTTCGCCCCCGACGGCACGCCGCGGGCCTGGGCGCTTGCCCCGGCAAACGCCCCCGAGCGAGAGCTCGCCGCCGAGCTCTTGGCCTCGACCCTTCGCGGCGGCGAGGCCGTCGTCGGCGACAAGGGCTACGCCGGGCGCGAGTTCGAGGCCGAGGTCGCCCGGCTCGAGGCGAGCATGTTCCGCCCCACTCGCCGCGACGAGCCCGGGCGCGGACCTCACCTGGCCCCGATCCGCCAGCGGATCGAGTCGATATTTCGCACCTGCAACGACCTCTTCGCCCTCGAGCGCCACGGCGCGCGAACCATCAACGGGCTTCGGGTTCGAATCGCCTCGAGGATGCTGGCGCTTGCCGTCGGGGTCTACGTCAACGGCTGGCTCGGCCGACCGAGCCGCTCTCTCGTTGCCTTCGTCGCCTGAGCGTCGTGGAATTGATCATCTAGTGGACGCAGCCGAGCTCGCCTTCGCAGGGATCGCCCGCCAGGCCGAGCTGATCGCCGCCGGCGAGGTCTCCTCGCGCGAGCTTACTGAGGTGCTGCTCGAGCGGATCGGCCGGCTCGACCCCGAGCTGAACGCGTTCCGGGTGATGATGGCGGAGGAGGCCTTGACCGAGGCCGACGCCCGCGACGCGCTGGGGGCCGAGGAGCGCGGGCCGCTTCACGGCGTCCCGGTCGCGATCAAGGACGAAAACGACGTCGCCGGGCAGGCGACGATGTTCGGCGGCTCGTCGAACCCGAGCCCGGTCGCCGCCGACGGCGAGGCGACGCGGCGGCTGCGCGCGGCGGGCGCCGTGATCATCGGCAAAACCAACCTCTCCGAGTTCGGCCAGTTCCCGTTCACCGAGACGCAGACGTTTGGCTACACGCGAAACCCCTGGGACCCTTCGCGGACGCCGGGCGGCTCGAGCGGCGGCAGCGGCGTCTCGGTCGCCGCCGGCATGGTCGGCGCCGCGCTCGGCGGCGACGGCGGCGGCTCGATCCGGATCCCGTCGGCCTGCTGCGGCCTGTTTGGGCTGAAGCCGCAGCGCGGGCGGGTCTCGATGGCCCCGTTCGATGCGCTCTGGGGCGGGCTCGGCGTAATCGGCCCGCTGACCCGGCGCGTCACCGACTCGGCGCTGTTCTACGACGTCGTCCGCGGCCCCGCCCCCGGCGACCGCTTCCACGCCGCCGAACCCTCGGCCTCGTTCGCCGAAGCGGCGCGGACCGAGCCGAAGCCGCTGCGGATCGCTTTCTCGACCAAGCCGACTGTGAAGTTCACCAGCCTCGACGGCGAGCAGCGCGACGCGCTCGAGTCGGTCGCCGAGACGCTGCGCGGCCTCGGCCACGAGGTCGGCGAGGCCGACCCCGACTACGGCGACCCCTCCCCCGCCTTCGTCCCGCAGTTCCTCGGCGGCATCCGCGCCGAGGCGCGGATGGTCGAGCACCCCGAGCGGCTCGAGCGCCGGACGAAGCAGGCACTCGCCGTCGGCAGGCTCTTCCCTGACGCCGTCGTCGAGTGGGCGGTCCGCCGCGCCGAATCGACCTCGGTCAGGGTCAACCGATTCTTCGAGGACTGGGACCTGCTTCTGACCCCGACGATCTGCGAACAACCCCGCCATGTCGGCGCGCTCGACGGCGTCGGCTTCTTCGGCGCCTCGATCCGCGCGCAGCCCTATATCGCCTACGTCGCGGTCTGGAACGTGCTCGGCAACCCGGCGGCCTCGATCCCCGCCGAGATTTCCTCGAAGGGTCTGCCGCTGGCGAGCCAGCTCGTCGGGCCGCCGAACGGCGAGCCGGCGATCCTCGCCGTCGCCGCCCAGCTCGAGCGCGAGCTCGGCTGGCCCGAGCGCCGGCCGCCGCTCTAGCTATCAGTCGTCGAGCCAGCCCTGGCTCATCGGGTCCTTGGCGGCGCCGGAGCGCATCGCGGCCAGCGCCGGGCCGCGGACCTGCTCCTTGACCGTCTCGTATGTGTGCGCGGGGAGCGCCCCGAGGTCCTTGGCGACCGCGAGCGAACGATCGAACACCTCGTCTGCTGCGACGACTTCGTCTACCAGGCCGCGCTCGAGCGCAACCTCGGAGCCGAGCAGGTCGGCGTCGAGAACCGTCCGCCGCATCGCCCACGGCGTCAGCTCGGCTCGCACACAGCCGATCGCCGCTGCCGGGTAGCCGATGCCGACCCGCAGCTCGGTCAGCCCATACGTGGCGTCGGCGGCGCCGATCCGCCGGTCGGCGCAGAGGGCGAGGATCATCCCGCCGGCTACCGCATGGCCGTTGACCGCGGCAACGACCGGTCGCGGAAACCCGTACCAGTCGATGAACAGGCGGTTGATCCCGGCGACCATCTCGGTCTGCTCGCCGGGCGAAAGCGTCGGCGCCAGCTTCAGGTCGACTCCGCCGGAGAAGAACCCGCGGCTGCCGGTGAGCACGATCGCGGCCGGCGGATCGATGCGCAGGTCCTCCATCATCGCCGCGCCCTCGGCGAGAAACTCGGGGGCAGGCGCGTTCGCCGGCGGCCGCTGGAGCCGCACTACAGTGATTCCGTCCACTTCTTCGAGGGCGATCTCGCCGGGCATGCGCTCCGGCGAGCCTATCCCGCTGTTAGAGCAGGAGCCGATGAGCATCCTTCGCCGTTCCCGTTTCGCCCCGATTGCCGCCGCACTCGCCTGCGCGGCGCTGCCCGCGAGCGCCGCCGGCGAGGTCGGCGAGGTCGGCGCGGCGAGTATCGGCGACCCCTACTTCCCTGATGCCGGCAACGGCGGCTACGACGTCTCGAGCTACGACCTCGAGCTCGACTACACGCCGAAGAAGAACCTGCTCGTCGGTGAGGCGCTGATCACGGCGACCGCGAAGGTCTCACTTGACCGCTTCAACCTCGACCTGCGCGACCCGCTCGAGGTAAAGAGCGTTCGCGTCGGCGACGCCGAGGCCACCTTCGAGCACGCCGGTCACGAGCTCAGCGTGACCCCGTCGAGCCAGATCGTCGCGGGCTCGAGCTTCGCCGTCTCGGTCAACTATCGGGGCAAACCGAAGCCGGTCCGCGACGCCGACGGGACGACCGAGGGCTGGATCGCGACGAGCGACGGGGCATTCGCGCCGAATGAGCCGCAGGGCTCACCCAGCTGGTACCCGTGCAACGACCACCCGTCTGACAAGGCCGTCTTCTCGATCGCAATTACGGTGCCGAAGAAGCTGCAGGCGGTCTCGAACGGCAGCCTCGCGTCGAAGACGGTCACGAGCGGCAAGCGGACATGGAGCTGGCAACAGCAGGAGCCGATGGCGACCTACCTGGCGACCGTCGCGATCGGCAAATTCGACCTCACCCGCTCCGACGAGGGGCCGGTGCCGTCGACGTTCGCCATCGACCCGGCCGCGATCCGCAACGAGCGCAATCCCGAGAAGGCGCTGAAGCCGCTGCTGCGAACGCCGAAGCTGACCCGCTACCTGCAGGCGAAGCTCGTCCCCTATCCGTTCGCCACCAACGGCGGCATCCTCGACGACGTCCCGAACTTCCCCTACGCACTCGAGACTCAGACGCGGCCGATCTACACCTCCCCGCCCGACGACTATCTCGTCATCCACGAGATCGTCCACCAGTGGTTCGGCGACTCGGTGACCCCGGCGAGATGGAAGGACATCTGGCTCAACGAGGGCTTCGCGACCTACGCCGAATGGCTCTACTCGGAGGACCACGACTCGCAAAGCGCAGCTGAGATCTTCGACGAGTACTACGAGACACCCGCCCGCGAGGAGGTGGTCTGGAATCCGCCGCCGGGCAACCCCGGCTCGGCGAAGCAACTGTTCGCGACCTCGGTCTATGCCCGCGGCGCGATGACCCTGCAGGCGCTGCGCGAGCGCGTCGGCGACGAGGTCTTCTTCCGCATCCTGCGCGCCTGGCTCAGCGAGAACGCCTACGGGAACGTCACCACCGACGACTTCATCGCGCTCGCCGAGCGCGAGTCCGGCGAGGAGCTCAGCGAGTTCTTCGACATTTGGCTCTTCCGCAAGGGAAAGCCGGAGGGTTGGTGACCGACCGCGTGGCGTTCTTCGGCGCCGAAACCTCGACTTCGCGGCCGGCGCAAGCGCGACGGCCGGTTGCTAGCGTCGCTGGTTCGATGAGACGGGTAGGGCAGCTCGGGATTCTCGCGGCGCTGATCGGCGTCGTCGCTCCGGCGAGCGCGCTCGCCCTGGAGACACGCGAACTGCGAATCGGCGAGCCGGTCGGCCGCCAGTGCGCCGAGCGACCGCTCCCTCAGAGCACCGCCGGCATCGCCCGCGAGAGCTGGACCGCCCCGGCCGAGGGCTACGTGACGCTGCGGCTCGGAGGCGACCCCTACGCGCCCGACTGGGACCTCGCCGCGTTTGCCCCCTCGGGCGACACCTTTGCCTCGACCAACTCGGGCTCGCTCGAGCGGCTCAACCTCTGGGTCGAGCGCGGCGATCGGATCGAGATTCAGGCCTGCCGCCTCGCCGGCGCCGACATGCGGGTCCCGCTGACGATCGACCTCTACGAGATGGCGATTCCGGAGCCCTCAGGCGAGCGGTTCTCGATGGAGGAGGTGGCGACCAACGGGCCGGACGACCTGGCGACGATGGAGGCACTCGGGCTCGACGTGACCGAAAACGTATCCGCCGAATCGGCGACCGTAGCCCTCTACTCCGACGCCGAGCGCGAGCTCCTCGACGCCTACGGCTTCGCGAGGGAGACCCTGATCCATGACCTCGCCGCCCGCGACGAGTCCCATCTGACGCGCGAGGCCGCCCCGCGCCGAGACGTGAGATCGGCGCTGCCGAGCACGCGCGACGCGTACCGCGTCTACGAGGACTACACCTCGGAGATGAAGGCGCTCGCGGCGCAGTTCCCGAATCGCGTCCGCTCGATCGTGATCGGGACATCGCTCGAAGGTCGCCCGATCGAGGGCGTCGAGATCGCCACCGACGTTAACCGGACCGACGACGGACGGCCGGTTTACCTCAACATCGGCATGACCCACGCCCGCGAGTGGCCCTCCGGCGAGTTCCCGATGGAGTTCGCGCTTGACCTGGCGAGGAACTACGACAGCTCGGCGACCATCCGCACGATCCTCGACCGGACCCGCGTCGTGATCGCGCCCGTGGTCAATCCCGACGGCTTCGTCGCCTCGCGCAGCTTCAACACCAGCCCGCTCGACGACAACTCCAGCGCCACGCTCGCCTTGGCGGTTGCCAACTCCGGCGCCTACCGGCGCAAGAACTGCCGCGGGATCAATGCCCAGGACCAGCAGGTCCCATGTGCCGCGCGGACATCGGGGGTCGACCTGAACCGCAACTACGGCGCCTACTACGGCGGACCAGGCTCGAGCACCGACCCGACCAGCCAGGGCTACCGGGGCCCGGGCCCGTTCTCCGAGCCCGAGTCGCGCGGGGTCCGCGACTTCACGTCGTCGATCCATCCCACGGTTTTCATCACCAATCACACATTCACCGAAGGTCGCTGGCTGCGCCAGCCGGGCTTCGACGCAGACTTCCTGCCGCAGGTCCACGTGCCCTTGTATTCGTCCCGCTGTGCGAAGAGCGCGGGGGGCAAGATGGGCGCGATCACCGAGGACGAGCCGGCGATGAAGCAGCTGGGCGACGCGATGGCGCAGGCGAACGAGCCCAACTGGATCTCCGAGCTCGGCTACGAGGGGCTCTGCGACATCACCGGCGCGACCGAGGACTGGAACTACTTCAACCAGGGCACCTACGGTTACACGCCCGAGGCGAAGGGCCCGAACTTCCATGGCAACTACGCAAACATGGTCGCCGCCGAGTACGTCGGCAACGACAACGACGCGACCGACGAGGACGGCATGCGTGGAGCCTTCCTCGTCGCTGGTGTGGAAGCCGGCGAGACCGACAACCACGGGGTGATCGAGGGCAAGGCGCCGGCCGGGGCGAAGCTGCGCCTGCGCAAGGAGTTCCAGACGCCAACTTGTGAGAACGCGGCCTGCGCAAACGGCAACGGGCCGTCGAACAAGGACGTGCTCGAGAGCACGCTCGACGTTGCCGCGTCGGGAACTTACCGCTGGCACGTCAACCCGTCCAGCCGGCCCGATGTCGACGACGATCCCCAAACGCGCACTCCGGCGCTCGAAGCCTGGACGATGACCTGCAAGCAGGAGGGCCAGCCTCGAAGCGTGGCTCAGCAGGTGCTGATCGACCGCGGAGAGCAGATGACAGTGAACTGGAGCGGGCTCTGCGGTTCCGAGGCAGGCGGTGGCGATAGTGGCGGTGGCGATAGTGGCGGTGGCGGTGGGGGCGGTGGCGGTGGCGGTGGTGGCGGTGGCGGTGGTGGCGATCGGCCAACCTGCGGCGACAAGCGGATCACCGTGATCGGCACCGCCGGGGCCGACACGATCATCGGTACCTCGAGGAACGACGTGATCGCCGCCGGCGACGGCGACGACAAGGTACGCCCCGGCAAGGGCAAGGACATCGTCTGCGGCGAGAGCGGCGCGGATTCAATCAAGGGAGACAAAGGGGCCGACACGCTGCTCGGCCAGAAGGGCGACGACCTCCTCTCCGGCCAGGACGGCAACGACACGCTGCGTGGCGCCACCGGAGAGGACCGGCTCACGGGCGGCGCGGGGCGCAACACCTGCGTCGGCGGCAGCGGCCGCGACCGGTTCAGCAGCTGCGACTGAAACCTAAAGGGGTCAGACCCCTTTAGGTTCGGCTCTAGATCACTGATTCCTGATCGGCGTGCGCCCGGGGGCGTGACTGACCGAGCTGGGCGGTGCACACGGCCGAAGCACGCAGCTGGAGCT
>JBPCRS010000222.1:0-3181 GCA_050996575.1 Solirubrobacterales bacterium | reverse complement strand
GGGTCGCCGGCCGCGACTCGTGCTCCGGCGACAGCGGCGGCCCGTTGACGATCGGCGACGCATCCGCCCCGAAGCTGCTCGGCGTGACGAGCTACGGGCGCGGCTGCGGGCGCTCGGGCTTCCCCGGCGTCTACTCCGACGTGCTGGCCCTGACCTCGTTCATCACCAACCCGGAGCCGATCTTCGCACCGGCGCCCTCGCAGAACACGGCGCGGGTGATCGGCAGGCCGAGGGCTCAGAACAAGCTTCGATGCTCGGCGGGTAGCTGGACCGGCGAGGAGATCCGCTTTACCTATGCCTGGTTCGTTCCGTTCAAGGGCAAGACGCTAAGTCGCGCAGAGGAGTTCAAGCCGAAGCAAAAGCTCGCCGGCGAGCGCATCGGCTGCTCGGTCTACGCCGAGAACGGCGGTGGCTCGATCGGCCTCTCGTCGCTCACCGTTCGCATCCGCGGCGGCTGATGGCCGCGACTCGATGACCGGCCTCGACCCCGTCTCGCTGCAGGTGATGATCGGCGGCCTGCGCTCCGCCTGCGAGGAGATGGGCGCGGTCCTGATCAACTCGGCCTTCTCGTCGAACATCAAGGAGCGCCACGACTGCTCGACAGCGCTATTCGACGCCGCCGGCGAGCTCGTGATGCAGGCCGAGCACATCCCGGTCCATCTCGGATCGATGCCTGAAGCGGTGCAAGCCGTGCTTGGCGAGGAGCAGCGGCCGGGCGACCTCTGGATTCTCAACGACCCCTACCGAGGCGGCACCCACCTCCCCGACGTCACCCTGATCTCGCCCGTCTTCGGCTCGGGCCGCGACGAGCTGCTCGGGTTCTCGGCGAGCCGGGCCCACCACGCCGACCTCGGCGGCCCGACAGCGGCGGGCATGCCCGCCGACTCGCGCAGCCTCGAGGACGAGGGCGTCGTGATCTCGCCGACGCGGGTCGACGAGAACGGTCTCGCCGAGGTCGCCGGGCGGATGCGCGGCCCCGACCAGCGGCTCGCCGACCTGCGCGCGCAGCGGGCGGCGAACCTCGTCGGCGAGCGCCGGCTGAACGATCTTGCCGCCGAGCACGGGGATGCCGAGCTCCGTGCCGGAATGGCCGAGATCCTCGCTTACGCCGAGCGCCGCACGCACGCCCGTCTCGCCGAGCTTCCAGACGGTGCCTACGAGACCCGCGACGTGCTCGAGGACGACATCTTCGGTCGCGAGCGCGAGGTCGAGCTGCGCGTCCGCGCGACGATCGCCGGCGACTCGCTCGAGCTCGACTTCGGCGGCACCGACGATCAGGTTGAGGGCAATCTCAACTGCCCGCTTGCGGTGACCAAATCGGCCGCCTTCTTCGCCGTCCGGGTGCTGATCGATCCCGACGCTCCGCCGTCGGCCGGCGCCCACCGGCCGATCGAGGTGCTCGCCCCGGAGGGCTGCCTGCTCAACGCGCGCTTCCCGGCCGCGGTCGCCGCAGGCAACGTCGAGACATCAAGCCGTGTCGCCGACCTGGTGATCGCCGCGCTCGCCGATGCCTGCCCGGCACCGGCTCAGGGCCAGGGGACGATGAACAACCTGACCCTCGCCAATGACGACTTCACCTACTACGAGACACTTGGAGGAGGCCAGGGCGCCTGCCCCGGGGCCGACGGCCCGAGCGCGATCCACGTCGCGATGTCGAACACGCTCAACACCCCGGTCGAGGCGCTCGAGACCGAGTTCCCGCTTCGCGTCCGCGAGCTCTCGGTCCGCCGCGGCTCGGGCGGAGAGGGGCGCCGCCGCGGCGGTGACGGGATCATCCGCGAGATCGAGGCGCTGGCGCCGATGCGCTACACGCTGATCAGCGAGCGTCGCCGGCGAGCGCCGCGCGGTCGCGACGGCGGCGGCGACGGCGCGGTCGGGCGCAACCTGCTGAACGGTGAGGAGCTGTCCTCGAAGTGCGAGGGGGAGCTGCGCCCCGGTGACCGCTTGCGGATCGAGACGCCGGGCGGCGGCGGGCTCGGCAGGCCCTGAATATTGCCGGACTAGCTTGCGGCATCTGTTACTAAGTTGGCTCGCCTCGATCTCTGTCATAGACTGCCGCTCCCGCCGGGGTGCTGAGCCCTCGGACACAAGTTTCACCCGACTCGTCCAACCAACCACTCGCTAGGAAATACATGCCTATCGCTTTCAAGGAATGGGCCGTCACGGTGCGTGCGCTCTCTGAGGGAGAGCAGCTTCTAACGCTCCGCAAGGGCGGTATCCGCGAGGAGAACAAGCACTTCGAGCTCGAGCACGAGCGCTTTTTCCTCTACCCGACGTTCGACCACCAGCGCAACGATCTCGTCCGCGACTCGCACCACCCCGAGCTGCGACGCGCGCTCGAGGAGGGCGTCTGGCCCGACGAGGAGCCGCCGCCGCGCGCGCTGCTCCAGGACGGCGGAATCCCGCAGCCCGACCGGGTCCGGATCCGCGCCTGGGCCGAGGTGGCCGAGCACTTCGAGACCGACGATCCGCAGGTGGTCAACAGCCTGACGCCGTACCACGTCTGGTCGACCGACTACGCGACGAAGCGCCTGCGCTGGAAGCCGCGCCACCCGCTGCACGTGATCGTCCTCCGGGTCCACAGGATCCCGCGCCCGGTCACGGTTCGCGTCCGCGACGAGCACCACGGCTGTCGCAGCTGGGTCGAGATCGACCGTGATCTGCCGTTCGAGGGCACCCCGGTGATGGCCGACGAGGAGTTCGGCCGCGCCTCGGCCGAGATCCGCGCGGTCACCGACGCCGCCGAGCTCGCGCTCGCCTAGCGGCCTGAACCACGCCTCTGTAGAGCGGACGATCGCCGGCGCCACGCGGGCGCTGGTCCTCGGCATCGGTGGCGGCGGCGATGTCGTCGGCGCGCTTTCGGCGGGGCGGCTTTGCGAGGCGCTCGGGACCGAATTCGTGCTCGGCGGAGTCGCCTGGGAGCGGTTCGCGATCGACCCGAAGCCGGGGCCAAGGGCAATCGGGGAGATCACCGGCGGTCGGGCGGTCGGCGGATCGACCACGCTCGCCGGGGCCGAGACCGGTACAGCCGATGGTCTGCGCTTCTGCGAGTCGCTGATGGCGGGCTTCCTCGGCGCGCCGACCGTGCTCGTCGACGTCAATGGCGGCCCGGGGGGGGTCGCCGAGGGGGTTGCCGCACTCGCGGGGGGGGGCGAGCGGGGGGCGGGGGGCTGGCTCGGCA
>JBPCRS010000205.1:0-5028 GCA_050996575.1 Solirubrobacterales bacterium | reverse complement strand
ACCCTCGCGCCAGGCCTCGGAAACCCTTGATCGTGCCCTCCTTGCAATCCGCGAGCGGACCGCAAGCAGCGTCGACGAGGCGGCGCGCGCCCCGCAGCAACAGCCCCCGCCGCCAACTCGGCCGAAGCCACCGGTCGTACGGCGGCCGGCAGCGCCGGCGCCCCCACGCGCGCCCTCACCTCAGGTAGGCCAGCAACTTCCTTCGCGCAAGCCGGTCTCCGAGCAGGCCGCCGAGGGCGCGCGAATTCTCGCCACGCAAATGGCCGTCGCCGGCTCGAGCCGGGCGGAGATCCTTGTTCGCCTGCGCAAGGAGTTCGGCATCGCCGACCCCGAGCCGATCGTCGACAGCGTCGTCGACAACCCCGGCGCTTCCTGAGCGGGATCCGGTTCAGCGCTCGGGTTCGGTGACCTCGACCAGATCACCAAAGACGGCGTATCGCTCGGAATCGCTGTAGAGCGGGTGGCATGCGGTGAGCACGAGCCGCTCCCGTTTTCGCGGCCGGACGATTTCGACGTCGCTCGGGGCGACGACACGGGCCTCGTCGACCTCGTAGGTCAGCGTGGCGTAGGGCATCTCGACGATCACCTCGTCGCCGCCCTCGAGCTCGACGATCCGCCGAAAAGGGGCGCCATAGGTCGTCCGGTGGCCGGCGATGCCGACGGTCGACCCGGCTCCCGGAAGGTCGGTCGCCGAGTAGTGGCCCGGCCCCTGCTCGAGCGCGCCCGGGTCGGTCCCCTCGACCATCGCCTGCTCGAGGCCGATCGCCGGAATCCGGATCCGGCCGATCCCCTCGCCCTGGCCGGACTCGGCCTTGAGCCGGCGCGCAAGCGCGGCGGCATCGCGGCGCAGCTTGCGCTCGCTCGGGCCGAAAGCCTCGGGAAAGTCACGCTCGAGCGCGCTGACTTCGTCGCCCAGCTCCGATTGCTTCAAGGTGCCGTAGATCGAGCTCAGTGGCTCCTTCCAGGCGAGCGTCACCGCGACGTCAGCGACGACCACCAAACCGGCGGTGATCATCGCTATCGAGAGCAGCCGCAGCCCGCCTGACATCGTCTCAGTCTCGCATCCGCAACACTTCCCGCCTCCCATGGAGCCCGCCGAGCCCGCTCAGAGCCCGATCGCGTCCTACCTCGCCTCACCGGAGGAGGTCGGCCGCGTGCTCCTGCTCTACTCCGGCGGCCTCGACACCTCGGTGATGCTGAAGTGGATCCAGGACAGCTACGAGGCCGAGGTCGTGGCATTGACCGTCAACCTCGGTCAGCCCGGTGAGGACTGGGACGTGGTTTCGGCGAAAGCGCGCGACCTCGGCGCCCGCGACGCGATTCTCGCTGACGCGCGCGAGGAGTTCGCCGCCGAGTTCGTCCTGCCGGCGATTCGGGCTAACGCCCTCTACGGCGGCGGCTATCCCCTGTTCACCGCGCTTGGGCGGCCGTTGATCGCCCGGCTCGCGGTCGAGCACGCGAGGGCGACTGGTTGCGACACGATCGCCCACGGCTGCACCGGCAAGGGCAACGACCAGGTGCGGATTGAGGCGACGATCGCGACGCTCGCGCCCGAGCTGAAGGTGATTGCGCCGGTCCGCGAGTGGCGGATGGGCCGCGAGGAGGAGATCGCCTATGCCCGCGAGAACGGCATCCCGGTCAAGGGCGGCACCGAGTCCGCGCCCTACTCGATCGACGACAACCTCTGGGGTAGAAGCTCGGAGGGTCGCGCGATCGAGGATCTCGCGAGCGCGCCGCCCGACGACGTCTTCCAGCTCGTCACCCGGCCCGAGCAGGCGCCCGACGAGCCCGAGACGGTGACGATCGGCTTCGAGCGCGGCGCCCCGGTCTCGATCGACGGCGAGCGCCTCGGCCTGGTCGAGCTGATCGACCGGGTCTCGGAGCTCGGCTGTCGCCACGGGGTCGGGATCGTCGACCACATCGAGGATCGGATCGTCGGCCTCAAGGTCCGCGACATCTACGAGGTGCCCGCGGCGGAGATCCTGCTCGGCGCACATCGCGAGCTCGAGAAACTCGTCTCGACGATCCACCAGAACGAGTTCAAGCACGTGCTCGACCGCCACTGGGCATACCTCACCTACGCCGGGCTCTGGCTCGAGCCGCTGCGCGGCGACCTCTACGCCTACATGGAGTCGGCGAACGAGTTCGTCACCGGCGAGGTGACGATGGAGCTCTACAAGGGCTCGGCTCGCCCCGTCCAGCGCTCCTCGCCATACGCGCTGTACGACCAGTCGCTCGCCAGCTTCGGCGAGTCCGGCGGTGAGTTCTCGCAGGCCGCGAGCCCGGGCTTCATCGAGCTGTTCACACTGCAGAGCAGGATGGCCCATCGGGTCCGTCAAAGAGACGACAAAAGCGAAAGGAGGGCCAATTGAGCGCCATCTACGAGGCGGTCGGGCGGGCCGTGGTTCTGTTCGTCCGTCACCGCTTCCGCAACCAGCTCAGGGTTGTGGCGGGCGTCGGCTTGGCCTCGGTCGCGCTCGGGGCCTACCTCGCCCTGAGCCGCGATCCCGAGGAGGGCTAGCGACCTTGCGGACACTTATCACAGGAGGTGCAGGGTTCATCGGCTCGAACCTCGTCGACGCGCTGCTCGCGTGCGGCGACGAGGCCGCGGTGATCGACGACCTTTCGACCGGTCGCATCGAGAACCTCGAAGGCGCTCTGGCGCGGGGCGCCGAGCTGGTCGAGGCCAACGTCGCCGATGCCGCCGCGGTTGGCGACGCGATCGCCCGGATCCAGCCGGATGCGGTCTTTCACCTCGCCGCGCAAATGGACGTGCGGCGCTCGATCGCCGACCCCGGTTTCGACGCCATGGTCAATGTCGTCGGCACCGCCAACCTGCTCGAAGCGGTGCGGCGCGAGGCTCCCGCGGCGACGGTCGTCTTCGCTTCGACCGGCGGAGCGATCTACGGCGAGGGGGAGGGCCGCTCGTTGCCGTTTCGCGAGGATGCCGCGATCGAGCCCGAGGCGCCGTATGGGCAGTCGAAGCTCGCCGGCGAGGGCTACGTCGGCTTCTACCGGCGTGTGCACGGTCTCGCCGCAACGAGCCTCCGCCTCGGCAATGTCTTCGGCCCTCGGCAGGACCCGCTTGGCGAGGCCGGGGTGGTGGCGATCTTCTGTGGTCGCCTGCGCGACGGCGGTCGGCCGACGGTGTTCGGCGACGGCCTGCAGACCCGCGACTTCGTCTTCGTCGGCGACGTCGCCGCCGCGATGCTCGTCGCCGTCGAGCGGTTGGTCGCCGCACCCGATCGCGTGGCCGCCGTCTACAACGTCGGTACCGGGCGTGAGACGAATGTGCTCGAGCTCGCCACGACGCTCGCCGAGATCGCCGGCCGCTCCGACTTCGATCCGAAGATGGAGGAGGCGAGGGCGGGGGAGATCCAGCGCTGCGTGATCGATCCGGGCCAAGCGAAGGCCGACCTCGGCTGGCACGCGACGACAGGCGTCGGCGAGGGCCTAAGGATCACCCTGAACGCAGCTTGACGTCTGCAATTTTCATTGCATGCAGGACTTTTTGCCTTGAGTAAGTACTGCCCAAATCGTTAGCGACCGCTAACATCGCCGCCTTGCAACTGCCGAGTCCCGCTTACAAAAAGGGCGGGATCGGGGGACCCACCGGCGAGGAGGAGCAGCTTTCCCCTCGCCAGGGGCGAATCGCGAAGCCCGCGTAGCGCCAGATCCTTCGGCGCGAGCCCGACAGCTCACCCCGTAGGCACAATGAAGGATGAAGAGGCTCAACGACACAAACCTCCTACCGCGGCCCAGCCGGGCACGTAACCGTCGCCGTGCCGTTCTCGCCTGCCTGCTGGCGGGCGCGATCGCGGTCGGCACCGGCGCCTCGATCGCCGGCGCCGAATCGATCTCCGACCTCGAGTCGCGGATCGACTCGGCCGAGGCCGAGGCGGGTGGCCTCGCCGCTGAGATCGACGCCAAGGGCGCCCAGCTCGCCGCGGCCCAATCGCAGGCGGTAGCCGCCGCCGCGCACGAGGCCGAGCTCAGCGCCACCCTCGCAATCGGCGAGGAGCGCGCCGCCGAGCTCGACGTAGCCGTCGCCGAGGGCGAGGCCGAGCTTGCCGCGGCGCAGGCGCGGCTCGAGCGCGCGCTCGACGCCCTGGCCTCGCGCCTCGTCGCGATGTACAAGGGCGACACGCCGGATGCGGCGACGCTGATCCTCGAGGCCGAGGGATTCGACGATCTCGTCACGCGGACCGAGTACCTGAAGGCGATCGAGGACGCCGACGCCGAGCTCGCTGCGCGCGTGCGCTCGCTGCGCGCCGAGGTCGAGGCTCAGCTCGCCGCGGTCGAGGCGGCGCGAGCCCAGCAGCAGGCATTCAACGATGAGGTCGCCGCCGCGCGTGATCAGATTGCCGCCGCCCGCGCCGAGGCCGAAGCAGCCGCCGCCCAGCTCGCCGCCGCGCGCTCCGCGCAGCAGTCCGCGCTCGCCGGGCTGCGCGGTCAGGTCGACGGCTGGACCTCCGAGGTTCAGAAGCTTCGCGAGGCCCAGGAGCAGGAGGCGAGCGCAGCGTCCGCCCAGGGCGAGGTCGCCGGCTGGGTCGGTGACTACTCGATCCCGAGCGCGATCGTGATCTGCGAGTCGGGCGGAAACTACGAGGCGGTCAACCCGTCCTCCGGCGCCGGTGGCGCCTACCAGATCCTGCCCTCGACCTGGGACCTCTACGGCGGCAGCGGCGACCCCGAGGACGCCTCACCCGCCCAGCAGGACGAGATCGCATCGCAGATATGGGCCGACTCGGGCGGAAGCGCCTGGGTCTGCGCGGGTTAGGGCGGGACCCCCCTCGCGCATCTCGTTGGGCTATCCGATCACCGGTGTGTCCGCGGCGAGACGACCCAAGCTCGCGCCGGCGAATCGCCGCTAGCTCGACAACCAACGCTCGCCGACGCCTTCCGTGTCGAATTGACCGCCTACGTCACGGTCAACTCGACACAGAGCCCAAACGCGGCGCTTCGTGTCGAGCTACCGGCGCCGGCAGCTCCAGATTCTTGCTTCGGGGAGGGCTCGCCCGCGGGGCG
>JBPCRS010000110.1:0-8428 GCA_050996575.1 Solirubrobacterales bacterium | reverse complement strand
GTGAGGACTGGGGTTCGCCACTGGTTTCGTCCCCGTCGGAGCCCCCTTGGGTCTCGCGCTCGATCTCGCCGAGCAGATCGCCGGATTGCCTCAGGGGGCGATTCGCTCCGACAAGGAGACGATGGTTCGCAACGTCGGCCGCACCTACGAGGAGCAGCTGCGACAGGAGGCCGAGGCCTGTTACTCGATGTTCGCCCGGCGCGACTCGCAGGCGATCGGCGCCGGCGCGTTCAAGCGAGGCGAAGCCCCGGAGTGGCCCAACCACGGGCTGTAGACCGGCGGGCGAGACTCTGTCCTTTTTGCCAAAGGCAAAATGGTCTCGAACGCCGGAATCCCGGCCCCCGGCCCCCGGCCCCCGGCCCCCGGCCCCCGGCCCCCTCCCCGCGCCCTCAGCCCTGGTGCTTCCAAACCGAGCGGCCGGGGACGTCGCCGAGCTCGAGCTCGTAGTCGAGCCAGCGCGACGGCTTGGCGCCGAGCCGCTCGTAGACCTTTTTGGCGCGCTCGTTGTCGAGCCCGGTCTGCCACTCGAGACCGACGGCATCCCGGGCGCGGCCCCAATCGGCGCAGGCGAGAATCAGGCGGTCGGCGAGCCCCTTGCCGCGCGCGTCGGAGTCGACGAAGAGATCGTCGAGCAGGGCGACTCGGGCGCCGCGCAACATCGACCACTTGATCGCCGAGGTGGCGAACCCGGCGATCGGCCCGTCGCCGGACGCCGGGCGGGCCTCAAAGACCACGCCGTCGCCGCCGATCAGCGCTCGCGCCATGGCCTCGATCCCCTCGTCAGTGGGCTTCGTCCCGTAGAAGTTGCAGTAACCACGCATCAACGGCAACAGCTCGGGCAGATCGGCCTCGCTTGCCTCGCCGATCTCAAAGGCGTCGTCGCCCGTTTCGCTCTCCTCGCTCATCCCCGAAAACCTACTCCGCGGTTTCTCCCCGGCGTCGACCGGGTAACCGTTTGGCGTGAAAGCGATTCTCGAAACACCGCTGCCCGGCCCACCGTCGCCACCCACCCCGATGCCCGACCCGTCACCCGGGCCGGAACCCTCACCTGAGCCGGGCCCACCCGATCCGCCGGACCCCAACCCGCCGCAGATCTAGGCGCTAGCCGGCCGGCTCGCCGTCGCCGAGCTCGCGCGCGTCGAGGGTCGAGCGGAAATCGCCGGAGCCGATCACCGAGGCGCCGAGCTCGCTGACCGCGCGAACGAGCGTCTTGTCCGAGGTGATCACGGTGATGGTCCCCGGCTTTGGGTGGTCGGAGACGAGGCGCTCGATCCTGCGATCGGCGGCGTTCGCCCCACCAGGGGCGAATTGGACCTCGATCCCGAGCCCGCGGATGACCTCGTCGAGCGGGCGCCCGTCGAAGACGACGGTCAGCTCTTCGCCGGTCTCCTCGGCGAAGGCGCGCAGCTGCCACGCCATCAGCCGCATGGCTTCGGTCCGGTCGCTCCACCAGCCGTCAGGGCGGGCGCCGATCAAGTTCATTCCGTCTACGAGAAGCATGGGTTCGCTTCCCTGCCGGGCGGCAGCGTAGCCACCTCATGCCCGCTAACCCGTCAGCCGGCCGATTGCTGCGGCATCACCCTCGAATTCGGCCTGACCGCAAGCCCGCGCGGCTCAGCGAGCCGCTCGAGGACGAGCGCGGTATCGGCTATCGCGACGCCTGTCAGATGCTCATCGCGCGACTCGAAGTCGGCGACGATCGCCACTAAAGCCGCGGCGTATCGGTCGCGGTCACCCGCCGCCAGCGCGGCGACCGCATCCGCCGCGCGATCGAAGGCGCCGTCGCCGCCCTCGATTCGCTCGGCGGCCCGTCCCGCGGCGCGGTAGTCGCCTAAAACCAGCCCGGCCAGCGCTAGAACCCACTCCGAAGCCGGTGACGACGGCGAGCGAACCTCGGCGCGAGCGAAAGCCGCCTCCGGCTCCGCGTCGCCTGCGAGGATCGCCGCCTGGAGCATCCCGGCGAGCCGGCCGTACGCGCCCGGCGGGGCGAGCTCCCAGGAACGCCGGTAAAGCGCCGCGACCTCGCCCAGGACGGGCTTCGCCGATTCCTCATCGCCGGCGAGCAGCAGCTCCTGCGCCTCGCGCTCGCGCTCGAGCGCCTCGAGCAGGACGACCTGCGTTTCCTTCACCCGGGGTTCCGTCGTCAGTCGGGCTTCTTGCCCGAGAGCAGGTCCCAGGCGCGATGGAGCTTGTCCTGAAGCGGGCTCTCCCCGCCTTCGGCCGGGTCGGCCTTCATCGCCGCCGCTCCCGCCTCCGGCTTCGGCAGCTCGGCGGCAGCGGCGGCGTCGATCTTGAGCAGCACGCCGCGCTCGAAAATCTCCTCGACGAGCTCGGCATCGACGAACCGGTGGCTGCCGGGCAGGATGCTGGTGTCGAGGACGATGCCCTCGAAGATGTCGACGCCAAACTCGGCGAGCACGTGCTCGACCTTGCCGACGGTTTCGCCGTCACACGAATACACGGAGGCACCGTCCTCCAGCGCCAGGTACGAGCTTGGTTGTCCGAGGTCACTCATCGGCGGCGAGACTACCGGCGTCGGCGCGGGCGAGGTCGAGCTCGCGCTGCACCGTCTCGGTCTGGTTCGGGATCTCGAGCCGCTGTTCGAGCACCGGTATCGCCTCCTCCGGTCGACCGGCCGCGCGCAACGCGCTGCCGAGGTTGAACAGGGCGAAGGCGTAGGTCAGATCGGTCGTTCCCTCGGGGAACGAGTCGACGGCCCGCTGCAACGGAACGATCGCCTCCTCGGCCCGCCCCTCCTGCAACAACGCGAACCCCTCGTCGTTGAGCGCCGCCGGATCCTCGTCACCCGTCGAACCTTCCTCCGGAACCGGCTCCTCGGTTTCGGCAGCCGCAGCGCCAGGGGACGGGCGCGTCGCGTCCGCTCCCGCGTTTTGCGGCCCGCCGGAGGCGGGACGAGCGGGGGTGGATGCGTCGTGACCGGCCCCCGGGTCGTCGGTGTCGCCCGTCGCGAAAAGCACGACCGCCAGCACCACTGCGGCAAGCGCGGCCGCCGCACCGATCGCCCAGAGACCGAGCCGCGGACCCTGCGCATGATCGCTTCGCTCACCGAGAACGCGCTCGCCCGGCGAGAGAGGCGGAGGCGCAACAGGGCCGGCGATCGGCTCGGTCTGATCGGCAACACGTGGCGCCGCGGTGAGCGCCCGCTCGAGCGCCTCGAACAGGTCGCCGGCGCTTTGCGGGCGCTTCCCCGGGTCACGGCTCATCCCTTCCCGCAAGACGCGCACCGCCTCCGCGGGCGCTTGCGGCCAGGCATCGCGCAAGTCCGGCGGCGGGGCGACCGTGGCCTGGTGGACGACCTCGGCCGGGGTCGAGCCGCGGTTGACGCGCTCGCCGCCGAGCGTTTCGTAGGCGAGCGCCGCGAAGCCATAGACGTCGGCCTCGGGCCCGCCCGGGCTCGAGAGGTCAAGCCGCTCGGGCGGGACGTAGGCGAGCGTGCCGACGATGTCGTGCGCGGTCGTGATCCGCGTCGCCTCGGCCGCCGTCGCGATCCCGAGGTCGGCGAGCTTGACCGAGCCGTCCTCGCCGAGTAAGACGTTCGCCGGCTTGACATCGCGATGGACGACGTCGTTGGCGTGGGCATGATCGAGCGCGGCCGCGACGCCCGCGAGCACCTCGAGCGCGCGCTTGGGCGGGAGCGGCCCACGATCGAGCGCGTCGGCGAGCGTCTCGCCGTTGACGTACTCCATCACGATCAGAAAACCGTCCTCGCCGGCGAGGGTGTCGAAGACGGTGACCACGTTCGGATGGCTGAGCGTCGCGCCGAGGCGCGCTTCGCGGCGAAAGCGGCGCAGGTCGGTCTCGCCGCCGTCGACGCGCATCCGCTTGACCGCGACAAGCCGGCCGAGGGTTTGATCCTCGGCGAGGAAGACGGTCGCCATGCCGCCGCTGCCAAGACGTTCGACAACCTCGTAGCGGTCCGCGAGAACGCTGCCCTCGCGAACCTCAACCGTTCCGATCACAACACCCGGGTACCCGGAATCCGCGCGCCGGAAGCATCGTTTTGTTTCCGGCCACCGCGCGCGGGTAGCGATAGTTATATGCCCGAAACGATCAAAGCCAAGGACGCACGCCAGGACGTCGCTTCAAACGAGCTCTTCGTCGTCGACGTTCGCACCGAGGCGGAGTGGGCCGACGACGCCGAGCGAATCCCCGGTTCGACTCACATACCGGCCGAGGACCTCAACGAGAAGCTGAAGGAGCTGGACCTTGCCGAGGACCAGCGGATCCTCATCGTCTGCGCCGACGGAGAGCGTAGCGCCAAGGTCGCAGAGGATCTCGACGGCGACGGTCATGAGGTCGTCACGCTCAAGGGCGGCGTAAAAGGCTGGAAGAAAGAAGGGCTGCTGACCCAGCCCTCGGTCGACCTCGCGCCGGCGAAGGGCGAGGGCGAGGAGCCGGTGGAGAAGCCCGACGACGAGGAGGACTCGGAGTGATCATCGGAGCCGTCATCGTTGTCTGCATCGTTCTGGCGATCCTCGCCTTCCTGCTGCCGCGGCTCTCGAGCGGTCCGCAGCGCGGCGTCGACAAAACCCTCGGCGTCGGCCAGAAGGCCGGCGGTGCGGCGCCCGGCCCGGTCGGACGCCTGCTTCAGAAGCCGTTCGCGAGCTCGCGTAAGGCGACGAACAAGAGTGCCTCGAAGGGCCGCAGCGCCCGCGACAAGATGCCGCTCTAGCGCGGTCGCGTCCCGCTCAGCGTCGGTCGAGCGCGAGCCATTCGCCCGCCTCGCGGCGCTGGCCGAGCCAGGCGCCACGGGCGCCATCGGCCTGCATCGCCAGGCGCAGAAGCTGGGCCTCGTAGCCGGTCCGCGGCACGGCGAAACGAGCTTTGCCCTCACGGCAAGCAGGCTTGGCCTGAGCGAAGGAAACCCGCTCGGCGCTCAGCGACCACTTGCCGCCACCGTTACGACATGCCGCGAGCCGCTTGCCCGCGCACGAGCGCGATTTCCAGCGGCCGAACGGAACGTCGGCACCGACCCGCTGGGTCGAGCAGGAGCCCTTGCCGGGCTCGCCCGGCGCCCAGCTCCAAATCACCGTGGCAAGCCGCGGATCATCGGTCTGCAGCTGATCGAAATGAATCAGGTCGACCCCGCAGCGGGCGAGCTGTGCGGCGACGGTCTCGTCGATCTTGCCGGGGTCGCCGGTCGCCGCGCCGAGCGCGGTCGAGTCCTCGAAATAGCGAACCAGCGTCTCGTCGTACTGCTCACGGGTGTAGTCGGTCCCGCACTCGGGGAACTCGGAGAAGCTCTTGATCCCCGTTTCGAGGCGCTCGTCCCAGGTGAAGACGCCGCCGCGCCAGCTCGCCGCGCCGCCGCAATCGCTGACCGCGAAGACCTGCTTGCCGGCGGCGCGGATCGCGTCGCGGGAGAGCTCGAGCGGCAGCTCCTCGCAGCCGTCGGCGGGCGGCTTCGGCCTGTAGATCATCGGGCCAAGGCGCTTGTCGAGCGTCGCTCCGGCGTCCTCGTAGCCGGGCGGCGTGTCCATGTCGTCCTCGAGGTAGAGCATCAAGACCTGATCAGGGTTCTCGGCGAGCCAGGCCTCGATCCCGATCAGCACCTGGTCGAAGGTCTTCTCGGTCGTACAGCCGAGGTTGCCCTCGGAGCTGTCGCGGGCGTGGCAGACCACCGTCGTCTGACGCCCGCCGGCGACGCTCGGGAAGTAATGCAGGTCGAGCTCGATCGAGCGGATGCCCTGGTCGAGCTGCTCGCGGATCGTGATCTCCTGGTTCGAGTCATTGGCCGAGATCGTCTGCCCCATCTCGGCGGTCGAGTTGAACGAGTTGTGGGTGCCGACCCAGGGCGCGTCGCGGAAGCCGAGGTCGGAGCCGAGCTCGTACTGGAGCTCGAGCGCGCGCTGGACCCAGGCGGCATTGCCGGTCTCAGCCCGCTCCTGTCCCGCGCTCGCGCTCGCACCGAGTGCGGTCGTAATGACGACCGCGGCGACGAGAACGGCGTGCCTGCCCCGGCGCATCCAGCTCACCTCACGAGAGTAAACGCGCGAGCCGCTGCGTGCGCTAGTTCGACCAGCCGAGCAGGGTGAACGGCGGATACTTGACGCCTGAGGCCTCGATTTCGACCTCGGCCTCGGGCAGCTCGGAGCGCATCCGGATGGCGATCTCCTCGGCCTCTTCCTCGCTCGCGACGCCGATCAGGATGTGGCGCCAGCGGCGCTCGACCTGCATCTCCTCGCCCGCGAGGCGCTCGGCGAGCTCGAGCGCCTGCGAGAGCTGCGGCGTGTCGACGCGGACCTCGAACGGCATCTCGCCCCTCGCCTTCGCATCGGCCGCAGCAGCGGCGTCGCGTCCGCGACGCTCGGCCTCACGGTCGGACTCGGTCTCCGGGATCGGCTCCGAGCGGTCCTTCCAGGTCTCGGCGTCGGGATGCCAGCGGGTGATCCAGAGGTTCGCCGAGAGCTTGTCGTCCTCAAGCAACTGGCGGAGGACGTTCTCGGCCTCGAGCGCGCCGGTGTGGCTGTCGGTGTAGACGAAGAGCTTCGAGCCGTCGCGGGTGACCGTCGCCCGCCCGCCGAGGCGCTCCTGCGCCTCGTCGTCGAGGTTGTGGGCGCGCAGGCGCTCACCCAGGGAGAACCCGTGCCGCTCGTCGTCGAGCTCGACCTCCAATCGCCATTCCTCGGCCATTAATGTCAGCCTATCGGCCACAGAACGGGGTCAGGCTTTAGCCTGACCCCGCGCCCGCGTCCCTCCGCCATCTCACCCGTGCCCGAGACCCTCTCCCCCACCGACGCCGCCGCCCGCTTCGAGACGACCGACACGCTCGGCATCCCGCTCGGTCCGGGCCAGCCGGCTGCCCTGCTCGAGGCGATGGGCGAGCGCGAGGACTGGCAAGAGCTGCGCGTCGGCGGCGCTCTGCTGAGCGTGCTGACCAAGCTCTTCGGCCATCCCAACGTCCACTATCTCTCCGGCTTCTTCGGCCCGCTCGAGCGGATGCTGCGCGACCAGGGCGCCAACATCAGCTTCGCCCCGGCCGATTTCCGCCGCTTCGAGCCGATCCTCGAGGCACAGAGTCCGCGGGTAATGGCGACGATGGCCTGCCCTCCCGACGCCGACGGCTGGTGCAGTCTCTCGCTACACGCCGGCGCGACCACGCCCGAGTGCAAGCGCGCCGGCGCCGACCCCGAACGGCTCTTGATCGTCGAGACCTCGGAGCGCTTCCCGCGGACCTTCGGCATCCTCCCCGAGCACCGCCACGCCCTCCATGTCGATGAGATCGACATCCTCGTCAGCTCCGACAAGGAGCCGCTGGCGCTGACCGAGCCCGAGGCCGGCGACATCGACCGCAAGATCGCCGAGCACGCCGCCGCGCTGATCCCCGACGGGGCGACGCTGCAGACCGGGATCGGCGCGGTTCCCTCGACGATCGCGGGCCTGCTCGCCGATGGCGACGGCGGCGACTACGGGGTCCACTCGGAGATGTTCACGACCGGCTTGATGCTCCTCCACGAGGCGGGCAAGGTGACGAACCGGAAGGGTTGCTACGACGGCGTCTCGGTCGCCACCTTTGCCGCCGGAAAGCCCGAGCTCTACGCCTGGCTCGACGGCAACGAGGAGGTCGCCTTTCTCCCGGTCGAGCTCGTCAATTCACAAGAATCGATCGCCCGCAACAGGGCGATGCTGACGATCAATGGAGCGATGGCGATCGACATCCAGGGCCAGGTCGTCGCCGACACGATCCACGGCAACCAGTACTCGGGGATCGGCGGCCACGAGGACTTCATCGCCGGGCCCTCGCTCTCGCTCGAGGACCGCTCGCTGCTCTGTATGTCGTCGACCTTGACCGTCGGCGGCGAAACGCTCTCGCGGGTCGTCCCTTGGTTCGAGGCGGGCACCGTGATCACGACGCCACGCCACCAGGTCGACGTGATCGTCACCGAGTACGGCGCCGCGGAGATGCAGGGCAAGACGATTCACCAGCGCGGTGAGGAGCTCGCCCGGATCGCCCACCCCGACTTTCGCGACGAGCTGCTCGAGGCGGCCGAGCGCGCCTCCGGCGGGCGCGCCCCGTTCCCGCCGAAGGGCGCGGCCTGACGCCACAATAGATTCCCGCGAGTGACGATTGGACTCGGCGAGTACATCGCCGGCGCGGTGGAGCTCGCCATCGTCGCCGGCGCGGCGGCCTACGCCGCCTCCGGCCTCCGAGCCCGCCTGCTCCCGGGCTGGACCGCCGCCCCCGCCCGCCTCGCCGAAATCATCCTCGGGCTGGCGCTGATCGTGGTCATCTCCGAGCTGCTCGGCGTCTTCGGCCTTTTCACCGAAGCCGCCCTTCTCCTCACCGCCCTCATCGCGGGGCTGGCGACGGGCACTGCGGCGCGGCGGGCGGGGGGCGGGGGTGGTGTCCCGCTCCCGCTTTTTGCGGCTCGCCGAAGGCGAGACGAGCGGGAGGGGGATACCGACT
>JBPCRS010000082.1:0-4998 GCA_050996575.1 Solirubrobacterales bacterium | reverse complement strand
GTAGATAGGCAGAAACTTGTTTGAGCGATTCACAGAGCGCGCGCGCCAGGTGGTCGTCCTCGCCCCGGAAGAGGCGCGGACGCTGCAGCACAACTACATCGGAACCGAGCACATCCTGCTCGGCCTGCTGCGCGAGGAGGAGGGGCTCGCCGCGCGAGTGCTCGAGTCGCTCGACATCACCGTCGAGCGCGTGCGAGCGCAGGTGGTTCGCATCGTCGGCTCCGGTGAAGAGGTGACCTCGGGACAGATCCCGTTCACGCCGCGGGCGAAGAAGGTGCTCGAGCTGGCGCTTCGTGAGGCCCTGAGCCTCGGCCACAACTACATCGGAACCGAGCACATCCTGCTCGGCCTCGTCCGCGAGAACGAGGGTGTCGCCGCCCGCATCCTGCTCGACTTCGACGCCGACTCCGAGAAGATCCGCAACGAGGTCATCCGGATGCTCTCCGGCCCGGGCGGCCGCCGCCAGGGCGCCGGCACCGGCGCCTCGGGCGAGGGCAAGAAGTCCTCGAAGCTGCTCGACCAGTTCGGCCGCAACCTGACCAAGCTCGCCGAAGAGGGCAAGCTCGACCCGGTGATCGGCCGCGAGACGGAGATCGAGCGGATCATGCAGATCCTCTCCCGGCGAACCAAGAACAACCCGGTGCTGCTCGGCGAGCCCGGCGTCGGCAAGACCGCCGTCGTCGAGGGCCTCGCCGCCCGGATTACCAACGGCGAGGTTCCCGAACTGCTCAAGAACAAGCAGATCTACACGCTCGACCTGGCCGCGCTCGTCGCCGGCTCGAAGTACCGCGGCGAGTTCGAGGAGCGGCTAAAGAAGGTGATGAAGGAGATCACCCAGCGCGGCGACATCGTCCTCTTCATCGACGAGCTCCACAACCTCGTAGGCGCCGGCGCCGCCGAGGGCGCAATCGACGCCGCCTCGATCCTGAAGCCGGCGCTCGCCCGCGGCGAGCTGCAGACGATCGGCGCGACGACGCTCGACGAGTACCGCAAGTATCTCGAGCGCGACTCGGCGCTCGAGCGGCGCTTCCAGCAGATCAAGGTCGAGCAGCCGACGACCGAGCAGACCGTGCAGATCCTCGAGGGTCTGCGCGAGCGCTACGAGCAGCACCATCACGTGCAGATCACCGATGAGGCGCTGCAGGCTTCCGCCGATCTCGCTGACCGCTACATCTCCGACCGCTTCCTGCCCGACAAGGCGATCGACCTGATCGACGAGGCCGCCTCGCGACTGCGGATCAGGTCGATGTCGCAGCCGCCGGTCTACCGCGAGCTCGAGGAGGAGATCGAGGAGACCCGCCGCAACAAGGAGGCGGCGATCGAGGCCCAGGAGTTCGAGAAGGCCGCGAACCTGCGCGACACCGAGCGCCAGCTGACGAACAAGAAGCGCGAGCTCGAGGACGAGTGGAACTCGGGCGAGAGCGGCGAGCGCCCGCAGGTCGGCGAGGAGGAGATCGCCGACATCGTCGCAATGTGGACCGGCATCCCCGTCTTCAAGCTGACCGAGGCCGAGACCAAGAAGCTGATCCGGATGGAGGAGGAGCTGCACAAGCGCGTCGTCGGCCAGGAGGTCGCGATCACCGCGGTCTCGAAGGCGATCCGCCGCTCGCGCGCCGGGATCAAGGACCCGAAGCGCCCGGCCGGCTCGTTCATCTTCCTCGGCCCCTCCGGGGTCGGCAAGACCGAGCTCGCGCGCACGCTCGCCGAGTTCCTGTTCGGCGACGAGGACGCGATGGTCCGGATCGACATGTCGGAGTACATGGAAAAGCACGCCGTTTCGAGGCTGGTCGGCTCGCCGCCGGGCTATGTCGGCTACGACGAGGGCGGCCAGCTGACCGAGGCCGTGCGCCGCAAGCCGTACTCGGTGCTGTTGCTCGACGAGATCGAGAAGGCCCACCCCGACGTCTTCAACATTCTCCTTCAGATCCTCGAGGACGGCCGGCTCACCGACGCCCAGGGGCGGACGGTCGACTTCCGCAACGCGATCGTGATCATGACCTCGAACGTCGGCGCAAAGGACATCGCTCGAAACGCGCCGCTCGGTTTCACGATCACCGACGAGACCGGGACCACCTACGACGAGATGAAGTCGAAGATCATGGGCGAGCTGAAAAAGGTCTTCCGGCCCGAGTTCCTCAACCGGATCGACGAGGTGATCGTCTTCCACAAGCTCGAGAAGACGGAGATCAAGGTGATCGTCGACCTGCTGATGAGCCGGGTCAAGGTGCAGGTTGCCGAGCACGAGCTTCAGCTCGAGCTCACCGATGCCGCCAAGGACCTGCTCGTCGAGAAGGGCTGGGACCCGGCGATGGGCGCCCGGCCGCTGCGCCGCGCGATTCAGCGCTACGTCGAGGACCCGCTCGCCGACGAGGTCCTGCGCCAGGGCGAGATGGTTCCCGGAACGACCGTGATCGTCGACCGCGACGAGTCGGGCGACGAAGAGGACAAGCCGCTCTCGATGAAGCTGGTGAAGCCGTCTAAGGGCGCGAAGAAGCCCGAGAAGGAACCGGTCGCCGTCGGTGCGAAGAAGGGTGACGACGAGGAACCCGCCGAGGGCGACGTCGAGCCCGCGGGAGTTCCCAATGACCCTCGCGACGACGCGGAGTAACCCCCTGCTCGCACGCCGGTAGGGGTTCGGCCGCCAGCTGAGGCGCACCGGCGATCCCGAAGCGGGCAAACGCGATCCGGCCGGCGAGCGCGGCGATCAGCGCCGCGGCCGCGGCCATGATCAGGGTCGCCCGTGGGTCGACGGCCTCGGCGAGCCAGCCGGCGAGCGGCCCGCCGATCGGTGTCGAGCCGAGGAAGACGATCGAGTAGAGCGCCATCACCCGACCGCGCATCTCGGGCTCGACCGCGAGCTGGAGCCAGGAGTTGATCGAGGCGGCAAATGTCACTGTCGCTGCGCCCAGCAGCGCGAGCAGCGCGGCTTCGACAGCGAGGCTCGGAGCGGTCGAAGCGATCAGCGCGAAGAGGCCGAAGGCGAGCGCCGAGCCGGTGATCAGCGTCGTCGAGACTCGGCCTCGAGCCCCGCTGACGAGTGCCGCGAGCACCGAGCCCGCCGCCATCGAGGCGGCGAGGATCCCGTAGGCAGTTGCTCCACCCTCGAAGCTGAACCTGGCGAGCAGCGGAATAACGACCTGGAAGTTGAAGCCGAGCGTGCCGACGAGCGCCATCAGCGCGAGTGGGATCGCCAGTGCCGGTGTGTTGCGGACATATCGCAAGCCGGCTCTCACCGCGCCGCGTTCGCGCTTGACCGGCTGCGAGGGCCGGAGCTGCCCGGGCTCGATTCGCCAGAGCGCGAAGATCATTGCCAAGAACGAGAGGGCGTTGAGGACGAAGCAGGGCTCGACCCCCCAAAGGGCGATGACGACGCCGGCGATCGCGGGACCGACAATCCGGGCGGAGTGGATGACAACGCTGTTCAGCCCGACGGCGTTGACGACTCGCTCCGGGCCGACGATCTCCATCACCAGGCTCTGTCGCGCCGGGTAGTCGATCGCGTTCGCCGTGCCACGGACGAAGACGAGCGCAAAGATCATCCAGGGCTCGATCGCGCCGCTGATCGCGAGCGCGAACATGACCAGTGGCGGGATCACCATCGCTGCCTGGGTGAAGATCAGAAGCCGGCGCTTCGCCATCCGGTCGACGAGCAGGCCGCCGAACGCTCCGAACAGGAGGAACGGGAGAAACTGCAGCGCCGAGGTCAGCCCGACCGCGAAGCCGGAGCCGGTCAGCGAGAGGATCAGCCACATCTCGGCGACGATCTGCATCCAGTTGCCTGTCAGCGAGACGATCTGGCCGGCGAAGAAACGCCGGTAGTTCGGCACCTGGAGCGAGGCGACGGATGCGCGCAGGCCGGCCGTCAAGCGCGATCATCCTCGAGCAGGCGCTCGAGGATCGCGGCCGAGCGGTCGAGCGTTTCGAGCTCGTCCGGGTCGAGATCGTGAAGGCGCTTTGCGAGGTAAGCCGTCTTGCGCGAGCGCAGGCGCTGCAGCAGCAGGCGGCCCCGGGGGCTGATCGAGACCAGCGCCGAGCGGCCGTCTGAGGGGTCCGCCTGGCGTTCCACCAGCCCGTCGTCGAGGAGGCAGCGCAGGACTCGGGTCGCGGTCGGCCGCTTGACCCGTTCGATCTCGGCGAGCTCGCTCGGGGTGAGCGGACCATGGCGCTCGATCGTCGCCAGCGCCGAGGCTTGCGAGGGGGTGAGGTCGGCGCCGGCCTCCTGGCGCATGCGGCGAGCGGTGCGAGTGATCGCGAGCCTGAGGCGGGCGGCGACGTCGTTGGCGGCCGCATGTTGTCTTGGGAAAGTGATTTGCACTGCTAATTAGCGTAGCAAACTACTGTGGCGGCGGTGGGCTAGCACGCGATCGGGAGCGGAAGCGTCCAGGCCCGCTCCAGGATCGCGAACTCGTCGCCGTCGAAGCGAGCAACGGTGTCGGCGTCGCGCAGAGCTGCCCGAATCCTTGGCGCGACGGTGCTGAGGAGCTCGTCGCCCGCCTCGTGCCCGAGGCTGTCGTTTACGAGCTTGAACTGATCGAGGTCGCAGAAGAGGACCGCGACCAGCTTCCCGTGCCGGCGTGCGAGCTCGAGCGTTGAAGCGGCTCTACGTAGCCTTCCGCACGGTCTCGCAGCCGCGGACCTTGTCGCCCTTGCGGTCGATCTTGGCGACGTCGTGCCTGCCGGCGCCACAGAGGACCAGGTCGCGATCGCCGTCGGCTGCCTTGATCGTGTCGCGGCCGCCGGCGCCGCGGAGGATGTCCCCGCCCGCGCCGCCGATCAGGCGGTCGGTTCCGGTGCCGCCCTTCAGCTCGTCGTCGTCGTCGTCGCCGCGCAGGCGGTCGTTGCCGCCCTCGCCGTTGAGGCAGTCATCGCCCGCTCCGCCGCTCAGCCGGTCGTTGCCGCCGGCGCCGCGAAGTGCGTCGCCGGCGTCGGTGCCTCGGAGGGTGTCGCGGCCTTCGCCGCCGCCCTGGGCGAGGGCGCAGGCGCCGGGCCCGCCGGGCC
>JBPCRS010000064.1:0-22295 GCA_050996575.1 Solirubrobacterales bacterium | reverse complement strand
CGGGCCGGTGCCCGCGGGCCGGGACGCTCCCGGCCCGCGGGCGATTTCTCCGCCCTTGGATCAGCCGCCGCCGACCGCCATTCCCTGAACGATGCAGCGGCTCGCCGCACTGTCGGAGAGGAGCAGGTCGACCTCGGTGGTCTTCTCCACCGGGCCAAGCCCGAAATTGTCCGTCTCCCAGTAGGCAAGCTCGACGTCGAGCTGTTCGGTATCTACTGCCCCGGAATCCTCCGTGTTCCCGTTGTAGATCGTGACCGGTGAGTCAGCGATGTCGAAGTCGATATCTCCGCCCCCGACCGGGGTACCGTCGACTATCTGGGTCCGGTTGAATATGTACTTCGCGTTGTCCTCCGCGGTCGACATGCGGAGGCTGACGTCGAAGTCCCCCCCGTCGCAGGCCGCCTCGAGCCGCAGGTCACCGATCGCGAGGATCTCCACGAACCCTGTGCCCACCCCCCGGTCGAAGTACACCTGGCGGACCTCCTCAGAGTTCACCCTGCTCGCGTTCGGCACGGTGCCCAGGGTTCCCTCGGCGATGTCGTTCCCGGTGAGGGCGTTCAACCCGACCTCGTCCGTGCCCACTGCGTTCGCAGCGATCTCCGGGTTCGGGTAGTTGCCGGACAGGTCACCGCCCGCTGGGCCGCTGGAAAGGCCGTCAGCGCCCGCCGGTCCCTGCGGACCTTGCGGTCCCTGCGGTCCCTGCGCACCTTGCGCACCCTGCACGCCCTTCAGCGTCGTCTCGTTGACGTCGTCGCCGGTGAGCGAGTCGTTCTTCACGTCCTTGCCCTGAACGGTCTCGTTTTTGATGTCCTTGCCCTGAACGGTCTCGTTTTTGATCGACTTCGACTTGACGCTGTTCTTCGCCGCAGTGGCCGCGATCGCAGCGCCGCCGCCGATCACGAGAAACACCGCGACCGACGACATCACGTTCGCGTAGGTCAGCTTCGACCTCATTCTGGTGAGCATTTGCTCCCCCTCTCGATTGACTCCCGCCGACCCGACCCCCTCGGGCTCGCCCGGCGCTTGTGGCGCGAACCCTCCCCCAACGAGATCGCCCCTGTCATCGGGGGAGCACCCTGACGTTTGCCCTGATCTTCGGGCTGGGGGGTTAGGGTTTCGGGGGCGACTCGGACTCGGGCGCACCGATGCCCGGGATGTCCGGCAGGTTCTCCGGCAGCTTGGGAACCTCGGGAGGCACCGTCGTACCAGGGACCGTCGTGTCCTCGGGCGATGTCGTCTCGGTCGCGCCGGCCTCGGTCCGCAGCTGCGAGACCGACTCCTCGATCTGGGCGACGCGTTCGTTGAGCTCGTCGACGCTCGTCTGGAGCGCTGGGTCGACGGCCGGGGCGGTCGTCACCGCGACCGAGGTGGCGGCTGCCGCCGCGGCTCCCTCGGCCTCGTCCTTTGCGTCCAGCGCAATCACGATGCCGGCCGCGCCGGCGCCGCAGGCGAGCAGGGCGAGCACGAGCGCGATCCCGCCCGCGTGCTCGCGCAGCCACCAGCCGAAGTCTCCGAGCCTGCCCATCGGACTAAGCGTATGACTTGTGGATGCGAAGGGGCGGCAGATGCCGCCCCTTCACAATCGTCCTTCTCCGCCCTTCGCTCAGCAGATGACGGTCAGGTGGAAGTCGCCGTCGACGATCTCGCCGTTCGCGTTCCGCGTCTGCACCTGGACCCGGTTCGCCGTCGAGCCCGGCTGCGCCTGCGCGTAGCCCGCCTGCTCGCTGTTTGCGCCCGCCGAGCCGCGGGTCACGTTCCAGACGCAGCTCGCAACCGGCCGGCCGAAGTCGACCTCGACAATCCCGCCGCCCTCGAAGGCGGTGGTCAGGTCCTGCCCGGAGCGGACGACGGTCGCGTTCGCGTTCGCCGCCGTGTTCGAGACGACCGCCCAGAGGACGTTGTTGGCCTTGCCGGCGGTCGGCACCGCCTCGAGCGTGTCCTCCTTGATGTGCTTGCCCTTCGCCGCGTCGGCCTTCAGCTCAGATCCGCCGACGGAATCAGGTGCTAGGTCCTTTGCTGTGATCTGGCCCGCGGCAATCGCCGCGCCCCCGCCCAGCGCCAGGAAAAGCGCCAGCGTCGCCGCCACGTTCGCGTAGGACATCCTCGCGCGCAGCATCTGCAGTTTTCTCATCGATCCCTCCGTTGTCAGCGCTCCCCCGTGCGTCCATACCCGCAAACCCAGCCGGCCGCTCGAAGTCGCGGTGAGGTCTCCGGAGGCCCACTCAATCGAGTGGGTCCGTCAAGGCCGCAACATCCTCTCGATCGACCCGCCGGTTTCGTGCCAGCTTCATGCGGATCAGGTCGTCGCGGCCGGCGACGACGATCTCCGCTCCGTCCAGTTCGATGACCAAGCCCCTGCGAAGCAACTCTTCGAAGGGCGCGGCGCCCGGAGCATCGTGGAGAACGTCAACGTCGCCGTGGGGGGTCGCGAACTGCCAGGTCGTGGCCCGGGGCAGCATCGCGCCGCTGATCCGATCGTTTTCGTGGCCGCGATTCAGGACGCGCGCTCCGAGCGCCAGAAGAGCTCCGGCAAGTGCGTCCAGGTTCCCCGGGCTGGGTTCGGGAATCAGATCGATGTCGTTGGTCATTCGCGTATGTCCATGCGTTTGGACGGCGAGGCCGCCGATCAGCACGTACCGAACCCGGTGTCGAGCCAGCTCGTCGAAGATGCGCTGGGGGTCGAAGGGCGCGGGCTCAGGCACCGGATGCGCGTCGCCCCGCCCTGGCAAGCCTGCTCGCCAGCCGATTCCACGAGATCGCGAGCTGAAGGCGTTCGGCCGGTGGCCGCTCGCGAAGCGAACGCAGGTGGGCCGGGTCATAGGAGCGCTCCATGGGTCGAGTGCCGAGCTCGACCTCCTCGCCCATCGCCGCCATAAGGCGGCTCAGCGTCGCCTCGCTGGGCGAGACCTCGCCGCGCTCGATCCGGCTGATGGCGGCCTGGCCGGCGCCGGTCCGAAACGCGAGCCGACCCTGGGTGAGGCCGTGGCGCTTCCGCGCGTTCCGAAGCAGCTCGCCTGAGTCCATTGAATAGATTATGACAGATATGGCATAGGAAGAGTTCGCGCCCATCCCCCCGATTGACTGGTCAGTCAACTGGGTATGGGAGTCGGCTAACATCCCCCGCCGCTGGCACCCCAACCCGGGCCGCAGAGCGGGAACACACGCTCGCGGCACCTACCAGGAGGGCACCGAAGTTGAAGATCTGCTGCCTCGTCAAAGAGGTTCCCGACGCGGCGGTCACGAAGCGCATCGACCCTGAGACGAAGCGCCTCGACCGCTCTGGCGAGAAAACCATCAATCAGTTCGACACCCATGGGATCGAAGCTGCGATGCAGATTCGCGAAGGCGGCAAGGCCGACGTGGACGAGATCATCGCCGTCACCATGGGCCCCGAGAGCGCCGTCCGCGCGCTGCACAAGGCCGTCGCGCTCGGCGCCGACCGGTCGGTCCACCTGACCGACGCCGCGCTCGAGGGCTCCGACGTCTGCGCCACCGGACTCGCGCTCGCCAAGGTGCTCTCCTCCGAGAGCCCCGACCTGGTCCTGCTCGGCCAGCAGTCGGACGACGGCGAGTGCTACACGATCGGCGCGGTCGTCGCCGACCACCTGAAGATGCCGTCGCTGACGCAGGTGATCGAGATCGACGTCGAGGAGAGCAAGCTGCGCTGTCAGCGCCAGGCCGAGTACGGCTATGACACGGTCGACGTCCAGCTGCCGGCCGTGATCTCGGTCGGCGACGCGATCAACGAGCCGCGCTATCCCTCGCTGAAGGCGATCATGGGGGCGAAGAAGAAGCCGCTCGACACGAAGTCGACCGGGGATGTCGGCATCGAGGCCGGCCAGGTCGGCAACGACGGCTCGAAGACTCAGGTCCTCGCCATCAACCCGCCGCCCGAGAAGCAGTCCGGCGAGATCATCGAGGACGAGGACACCAACGAGACGGTCGAGAAGATCGTCGCCTGGCTCGACGAAAGGAAGCTCCTCTAATGCCCGGCATTCTGGTTTACGCCCTGCACGACGACGACGGCGAGTTCAACAAGAACTCCCTCGGCGCGATCTCCGAGGCCGCGAAGCTGGCCGGCGAGATCGGCGGCGAGGCATCGGCACTGGTCGTCGGCGACATCGCCGACGATGCATGCGCCGCGCTCGGCTCCTACGGCGCGAAGAAGGTCTATCGGGCGAAGCAGGTCCCCGAGGGCCTCGCCCAGCCGATCGTCGACGCGATGGCGAAGGTGATCACCGAAGAGGGCATCTCCTACGCGCTGTTCGGCGGCGGACTGCTCGGCTTCGAGATCGGCGCAGGGCTTACAGCTAGCCTCAACGCCGGCGTGACGATGGAGGTGACCGCGGTCAAGGTCGACGGCGACAAGCTTGTCGTCGAGCGCCCGGTCCTGCAGGACTCGGCGATCGTCGACGTCGGCTACGTCTCCGAGCCGGGGATCATCATCGGCCGGCTCAACGCCTTCGACCTCGCCGAGCCCGGAGACGGGTCGGCCGAGGTTGTCGACATCGACGTCGAGCTCTCCGAGTGGTCGACGAAGGCCACCCTGGTCACTCGCGGTGAGTCGGGCGGCGAGGACGTCAACATCGAGGACGCCGACTTCCTCGTCGGCGGTGGCCGCGGACTGGGCGAGAAGGACAACTTCAAGCTCGCCGAAGACCTCGCCGAAGCGCTCGGTGGCGCCGTCGCCGCAACCCGCGCGGTCGTCGATGCCGGCTGGTATCCCTACGCGACGCAGATCGGCCAGACCGGCAAGACCGTCGCGCCGAAGCTCTACCTCGCGGCCGGGATCTCCGGCGCGATCCAGCACAAGGTCGGCATGCAGGGTTCGGAGAACATCGTCGCGATCAACAAGGATCAGAACGCGCCGATCTTCGAGTTCTGCGACCTCGGCGTGGTCGGTGATCTCCACAAGATCCTGCCGAAGCTGACCGAAGCGGTGAAGGCGAAGAAGGGCGGCTGACGCACGCCATGGCCGCCGTAGCGCCCGCAGAGTTCCCGCCTCCGGTCGAGCCCGCCAAGGAGTTCGTCGCACCGATAACCGATCCCGAGGATGAGCGGATTGAGGTCGGTGTCGCGATCGCCGGGGGAGGGCCCGCCGGGCTCGCCTGCGCGATCAAGGTGATGCAGCTGCTCGAGTCAGATCCCGAGCTCGCCGAGTCGCTTGGCGAGGTTCCGGTCGCCGTCCTCGACAAGGGCAAGGCGACCGGCGCGCACCTGCTCTCCGGCGCCAACATGCGACCGTCGGCGATGCGCGAGCTCTTCCCCGACCTCGAGCCCGAGGACTGGCCCGTCTATCAGGAGGTGACGAAGGACGCGGTCTATCTGCTGACGCCGAAGCTGGCGCTGCCGCTGAAGCCGATGCCGCCGAACTTCCGCAACCACGGCAACTACGTCACCTCGATCGCCAAGCTCGGCCGCTTCCTCGGCGAGAAGGCCGAAGAGGCCGGCGTCTACCTGCTGACCGAGACCGCGGCGGAGAAGCTTCTGATCGAGGACCGGATCGTCCGCGGAGTTCGCTCGGGCGACAAGGGTCGTGGCCGCGAGGGCGAGGAGCGCTCGAACTTCGAGCCCGGCTCCGACGTCGTCGCCAAGGCCACCGTCCTCGCCGAGGGAACCCAGGGCCACCTCGCCGGCGCCGCGATCGACTACTTCGAGCTCGAGGGCCTGCAGCCGCAGCGCTGGGAGCTCGGGGTGAAGGAGGTCTGGGAGGTCGAGAAGCCGCTCGACCGCGTCATCCACACGATGGGCTACCCGCTTCGCAAGCGCGCCAAGTACAACGAGTTCGGCGGCAGCTTCATCTACCCGATGGGCGAGGACAAGGTCTGCATCGGCCTCGTCGTCGGCCTCGACTACACCGACGCCACTTTCTCCGTCCACGACGCCCTTCAGCAGCTCAAGCTGCACCCGTTCGTGAAGAAGATCCTCGACGGCGGCAAGCGCGTCGCCTGGGGCGCGAAGACGATTCCATCGGGCGGCTACTGGGCGATGCCGCGCAAGCTCGCCGTGCCGGGAATGATGATCTGCGGCGACTCGGCGACGATGGTCAACGTGCCGACCTTGAAGGGCATCCACTATGCGATGCACTCGGGGATGCACGCCGCCGAGACGATCGTCGAGACGCTCAAAGCCGACCGCGAATCGGTCAACTTCGAGGCCTACGACGAGAAGGTGCGCGAGGGCCTGATCGGCACCGAGCTCTATGAGTCGCGGAACATGCGCCAGCCGTTCTCGAAGGGCTTCTTCCTCGGCGGCGCGATCGCCAGCGCGATGACGGTTTCGAAGGGGAGGTTCCCGGGCGGGCGCTGGCACCAGCACGAGGATGCGAAGGAGCCGATGGAGATCGGCAAGGCGGCCGAGGGCTACCCCAAGCCCGACGGCAAGTACACATTCGACAAGCTTTCCTCGGTCTTCGCCTCAGGCAACGCGACCCGCGACGACGCGCCAAACCACATCCGCGTGCAGAAGCGCGTGCCGGTGCAGGTCGCGCAGACATGGGTCTCGATGTGCCCGGCGCAGGTCTACGAGATCCCCGACGAGCAGCTCGAAAACGGCGCCGCCGAGGTCGACCTCAACATCGTTCCCTCGAACTGCGTCCAATGCGGTGCGATCACCGCCAAGGGTGGCCGGCTGACGCCGCCCGAGGGCGGCGACGGCCCGCTCTAACAAGAGGTCTAGCGGATCTAGACTTGGCGCAGAACCGCTGCTGTGGTCTCGGCGCGACGCTCCGACGGTGCCATCAGCAGCGTGGAGAGCTGGTTGCAGGCCGCACGCGCGTGGGCGATGTCGCCGACCTGCCAGCGCCGGGGCTCGAAAGAATAGATTTCGAGTAGCCCGAGCTCGACGCCCTCGAACTCGATCGGCAGGAGAAGCATCGCGCGATAGCCGCCGGCGAACAGCACCTCGATCTCGCCGGGGTCAGCGGTTGGATCGGTGTCGGCGAGCTGGCGCGGGACGCCGATCCGAAGCGCCCGCTCGACCGTCGGGTGCTCGGCCAGCGGCCACCATTCGGTCGCATGATCCGATTCGAAGTTGACCACCGCCATCCAGCGTTCACCACCGCTGACGACGAGCTTCGAGAGCGAGACCTCGTCGCCACCGAGTGCCTTCAGCAGGAGGTCGATTGCGCCCCTCGCGGCAGCGATCTGCCTGGCGCCCGCGAGCGTCTCGTGGACTCGCGTCCAGGTGTCGCCCCCGCCGGGGTTGCGAAGGACGGGAACGGCCGCCGGCGCAGAGGCGGAGCTTCCGGATCGGGGTGTGTTCAGGCTCGACATCAGTAACTCTCAGACGCTTTATCGGCAGCGGCGCCAGAACCGTGAGTCTGGCGCATGGTCCGGATCGACTCCAGGCGGCCCGCGTTCACTCAACCTATGTAACGCGGCGGATCGAGAAAGGCACCGAGTTGGCTTCAAATTGGGGCTACCGCGCCAAGCCGCGCGGGCGCGGAACGAACCAACCGGCGAGGGAGTCGCTCTCGGCCGCGCGCTTGGCCGGGGCGAGCGCCGGTCCGCCCTGCGCCATCGATTGCCCGAAGGCGGCGACGACGACCGGGTCGAACTGGGTTGCGGCGCAGCGGCGAAGCTCGAGCAACGCCTCGCGCGGGCTGACCGCGGTCGAGTATGGGCGCGGGCGGGTCATCGCGCAGTAGGCGTCACAGATGTGGATGATCTGCGACGCGATCGGGATCTCGTCGCCCTCGAGGCCGTCCGGATAGCCGCTGCCGTCGAAACACTCGTGGCTCGAGCGGATGATCCGCGCGGCCGGGATCAGGTCCGGTGCCGAGGCGGCGATCCGCTCGCCGACAACCGGGTGGCGGCGGATGAACGCGCGCTCGGATTCGGTCAGCGGCCCTGCCTTCTCTAGGATCGCGTCGGGAATCGCAACCTTGCCGATGTCGTGAAGCTCGGCGGCGCGCTCGAGTAGCGCCAGCTCGTCGATGTCGAGCCCGATATGCCGCCCGACGGCCACCGCGAGCTCGGAGACGTCGTCGGTGTGGATCGAGAGCTCTGGCGCTCGCTCGCGCTGAGCGCCCCTCAGCACCGCTACGGCCTGCTCCTCGGCGGTCAGGCGCGATGCCGACTTGCGCTCGTACATCCGGCGGTCTGCGAGCTGGATCGCGGCCTCCGGGCTCTCGGCCTCTCTCGGCAGCTCGACCAAACCGAGCGAGCTCGAGACCTCGAATCCGTGGCCGCGCTCGGAGAAGGCGACGTTGATTCCGTCGAGCTTTTCCGCGGCGCCGTCGCCCTTGCTGTTGACGAGCACGCAGAATTCGTCACCGCCGACCCGGTAGGCGCTGCCGGCGCCTCCGAGGCTGTCGTCGAGACGGCGCGCCAGGCGCTCCAAAAGCGCATCTCCGGCCGGATGTCCGAAGCTGTCGTTGTAGCGCTTGAAGCCGTCGAGGTCGAGCAGGCCGAGCACGTGCGCACCGGAATCGCCTGTGATCGCCTCGCGTAGGTCGATCTCGAGTTGGCCGCGGTTGGGCAGCCCGGTCAGCGGGTCGTGGCCGATCCGCGTGATCAGCCGCTGGTTCTCGCCGAATGCGAGCGCCAGCCTGGCGAGCACGGCGAGCGTCGTCAGCAAGAGCAGGACGTCGGAAACGGGGTCGGAGCCGATCGTGCGCTCGTAGATGTAGAGCGCGCAGACCGCGGCGCCAACCGTGCCCGAGACGAGCAGCACCCGCCAGCCGTGTGGGGGTCGCGCGGTAACCGGCTCACGCGCCGGCGCCCATGCGGCGGCGGCGATCAGCAGCGCCGACCCCGGCCAGAGCAGGTCGAGCCAGGTGCCCTCCACGTAGTTGCCGGCACTCAGTTCGTAGGCGTAGACCGCGTCGGCGAGCCCCGTCACCGCGAGCCCGGCGACGAGCAGCCCGACCGCGGCGCCCGGGCGGCGACCGGTGATCACGACGACCGCGGCGAGAAAGGCGAGCAGGAGTATGTCGGCGATCGGATATGTGAGGCCCTCCGCGAGCGCGCTGAGGTCGTCGCCGAGGCCTTCGGCGACCGCCTCGATCACGATCGCCGAGCCGATTGTGGCGACCGCGAGCGCGACCGTGGCGGCGTCGAGCCAGAGTCCCGGACTGCGACCGCGAAGCCGGTCGGAGACGATAAGAACGATCCCCGCCAGGGCGAGCGGGTAGAAGGCGAGGTAGCCGGCGTCGGCGGGGGAGAAGAAGGTCGACCCGGGGTTGTCCGAGATCACCTCGTTCCAGTAGATATCGCCGAGCGCGAAGCCAAGTAGAGCGAGGCCGATCAGCGCCCAGGCGGTTCTTTGCTCCGGGCGCGAAGCGGCTCGCGCCAGGCAGGCAATCGAACTGCCGGCCATCAACCCGGCGTAGAGCCAGTGGTCGAAAACGGGCTCGATGCCCTCGCCGCCCATGTCGAAGAACACGTGCGCGGCGTAGAGCGAGAACGCCAGGGCGAGGACTCCTCCGCCCAGGAGGGCCAAGCCTCGATTCCTTTCGGCCAGCTTCGCGTTTCGCATCCGTGTCTCCGGAGCCCTTGCCCCGTCCGCCTGGTAAGCGTATCGGCCGGTCGCGCCCGGTCCCGCTCCGTAGGAACTACTGCACCGCGATATCCGATCGGCCTAATCCGCTCGGTGGCGGCGTGGATTTACTCATCCAGGCGTAGGGCGGCCGGTAGAATGAGCGGCGATGCAGCAAGGCGTTCACCCCGAATACGTCATGGCCCACGTGCGCTGCTCGTGCGGCAACGAGTTCTACACGCGCTCGACCAAGGCAGATCTCCACGTCGAGATCTGCTCTGAGTGCCATCCGTTCTACACCGGCAAGCAGAAGCTTGTCGACACGGGCGGCCGAGTCGAGCGCTTCAAGCGCCGCGCCGCCAAGCGCGACAAGTGACGGTCACTCAGTAATGGGCGGCAACGGGGCCATGCCGGACACCGGCCCCGCGCTGGCCGAGCAGCTGATGCCTGACGGTCTTCCCGTCGCCAGCCGCGACGCGCCGTTGGGTGGCCAGGCCGTGCTCGAGGGAGTGATGATGCGCGGCGTCTCGACCTGGGCCGTTGCCGTCCGTGCTCCGGCGCCCGAGCAGGCAGGTCCCGACGCGCTCGGCGAGATCGAGGTCACGACCGAGCCGATCGTCTCCTGGGCGAAGCGCCACCGCGTTCTCAGGCTTCCCGTGATCCGCGGGGTCGTCGCCCTCGGCGAATCGCTGAAGATCGGCTTTCGGGCACTCGGCATCTCCGCCAACGCGCAGCTCGTCGCCGAGGAGGAGGGCGAGGAGCCGGAGGAGATCGGCGGACTTACCTGGGCGCTGACGATCGCGCTATCGCTGGCGATGGCGATCGGCCTCTTCTTCGTCATCCCGGTCGGCCTGACCAGCCTGATCAAGGACCAACTCGGGTCGGCGCTCCTCTTCTGGCTCGTCGAGGGGATCCTGCGGACGGCGATCTTCATCGGCTACATCGTCGCGATCAGCCGGCTTCGCGATCTGCGCCGGGTGTTCGAGTACCACGGCGCCGAGCACAAGACGATCTCCTGCTACGAGGCCGGCGATCGGCTGATCCCGGCCCGAGCGGAGACCTACTCGCGCCTGCATCCGCGCTGCGGGACGAGCTTCCTGCTGATCGTGATGGTGCTCGCGATCTTCGTATTCGCCCCGATCGGGCTGCCCGAGTGGTATTGGCTGCTCGCCTCGCGGATCCTCGGCATTCCGCTGATCGCCGGGCTCTCCTACGAGGTGATCAAGTGGGCGGGCAAGAACCGCGGCAAGCGCTGGGTCCGAGGCCTGATGTGGCCCGGACTGATGCTCCAGAACCTGACCACTCGCGAGCCCGACCGCGACCAACTCGCCGTCGCGATCGCATCGCTCGAGGCTGTGTTGGCGATCGAGAACCCCGAGGAGCAGGCCGCCGAGGAGCAGATCGAGATCGTCGCCTGAGCTCAGGCGTGGATCTCGCAGCCGACGAGTGAACCCGAGTTAGGGCCTTCGTCGCACGTGTCGTTGCCCGCCCCGCCGTCGAGATCGTCGCGGCCTGCACCACCGTCGAGGTAGTCGTCGCCGTGTTCGCCGAAGATCGTGTCGTTGCCGTCGAGGCCTTCGATCGTGTCGTTGTCGGGGCCGCCGGCGAGCAAGTCCTCCTCGTTGCCGGTCTCGTCACCGCGGATCGTGTCCTCCCCGGCGCCGCCGTCGATCTGGTCGACGGTGCGGTCGTTGACGTAACCGGTTCCGTCGATCAGGTCGTTGCCGGCGCCGCCGGAGAGGCGCTCTCCCCCGAGCAGCTCGTCGTCGCCCTGGCCGCCGATCAGGACCTCGCCGCGCTCGCCGCGCCGCCCGTCGAGCAGGTCGTCGCCGTCTCCGCCGCTGGTCTTGCCCGTTCCGTCGCCCTCGTGCAGCTCGTCGTCGCCGTCTCCGCCGCAGATCAGGTCGAAGCCCTCCCCGGCGTTGACGATCGTGTTGCGGTCGCCGGTGACGATCACGTCGTTGCCGTCGGTGCCGTTGACTCGGGTGTCATTCGGCCCGGCGACGATCGTCGCGCGCTCGCCGAAGCAGCGGTTGGCCGCGTCGGCGGGGGCCGAGACGATCACGAGCGCGAATGCAGCAATCGCAAGGCTCAGAGCGATCGGCATTGATGGGGAATTGGCTGTCAGGGTCATCTCGACTCCTCTTGTAGGTGTCGAGTCGATTATCGCTTGCCTGGAGGCCTTGCCGCACTCACCAAGGTGTGAGCTTGCGACACCTCATCTAGATGCGTACTACGTCTCGCAGCCGGTCTTGGTCGAGCCGGCCGTGGCCGAGCAGGAGTCGTTGCCGAGGCCTCCATCGAGGCTGTCGGTACCGAGACCGCCGTCGAGCACGTCGTCTCCGTCGTCACCGAAGAGCTCGTCGTCGCCGTCGTTGCCGCTCAGCCGGTCGGCTCCGAGCCCGCCGTGGATCACGGCCGGGCTGCCGTCGAAGTCGGCGTCGATCACGTCGTTGCCCTCACCGCCGAAGACCCGGTCGGTCTTGTTGTCCGAGACCTGGCCCTCCATGGTTATTTCGTCGTCGCCGTCGCCGCCATCGGCGAACTCCCCGCCCTGGATGAAGTCGTCTCCGTCGCCGCCCTCGATCTTGTCGTCGAGCTCGCCGCGAGTTCCATCGAGGAAGTCGTTGCCGGGCCCGCCGATGATCGTGTCGCCGTCACCCGGGTCCGGCTGGCCCTGCTTGCCACCGCCGTGGATCTCGTCCGCGCCCTCGCCGCCTTCGATTTTGTCGAACCCGCGACTGGTGCCGGCGAAGTCGTCGCCGTCGCCGAGACAGACGAAATCGTCGTTTGACTTCGACTGGACCACGTCGTTGCCGTCGAGGGTGACGATCACGTCCTTGCCCGAGGTGCCGGTGATCTTGTCCTTGCCGTTCGTGCCGACGATCGTCGGTTTCTTGCCGAAGCATTTCGCCGCCTGGGCCTCGGCTGGGCCTGCGATCACCGCCAAAGCAATCACGGCGGTTCCGATTGAGATCAGCTTGCGGAACATTTTCCCTCCTGCTCGTTGCCTTCCGGGCCTTGATCGTGCCCCTTGAAGAGCGCGCGAGGCGCTCACCCAGGGGCGACTTTCTCACACCTCGAGCCGCATGCCCCGAGTTCCCCTTGGCCTGAGTAACAATCAAGCGATGATCGATCGACTCGTCAAGCAGATCGAGAGCCGCTTCGGCGATCTCGAACGCGATATGTCCGACCCCGAAGTGATCGCCGACCGCGAGCGCTACGCCGAGGTCGGACGCGCCTATCGCGAGCTTCAGCCCGCGCGCGAGTTGGCGGGCGAGTACCGCGTTCTCGCCGACGATCTCGCCGGCGCCCGCGAGATGCTCGCCGAGGACGGTGAGGACGCCGAGCTTCGTGCCGTCGTCGCCGAGGCGCCGGAGCGCCTCGCCGAGCTCGAGGAGCGGCTTCGACTGGCGATGGTCGAGCGCGATCCCAACGACGACAAGAACGTGCTCGTCGAGATTCGCGCCGGCACCGGCGGTGACGAGGCCGCCCTGTTCGCCGGCGACCTCTACAAGATGCTCAGTCGCTACGCCGAGGAGCGCGGCTTCAAGACCGAGGTGATCTCCTCCTCGCCGGCCGAGGTCGGCGGCTTCAAGGAGGCGACCTTCGCGATCAAGGGCGACGGCGCCTACTCGGTGTTCAAGTTCGAGGGCGGCACCCATCGCGTTCAGCGCGTCCCAAAGACCGAGTCGCAAGGTCGAATCCACACCTCGACCGCGACCGTCGCGGTCCTGCCCGAAGCCGAGGATGTCGACATCGACCTCGACCCCAACGACCTGGCGATCGATGTCTACCGCTCGTCGGGCCCGGGCGGGCAGTCGGTCAACACAACCGACTCGGCCGTGCGGATCACCCACGAGCCGACCGGGATCGTCGTTTCGATGCAGGACGAGAAATCGCAGTTGCAAAACCGTGAGAAGGCGATGCGCGTGCTGCGCGCGCGGATGCTCGAGCGCGCGATCGCCGAGCAGCAGGCCGAGATCTCCGCCGAGCGCCGGGCACAGGTCGGCAGCGGCGAGCGCTCGGAGAAGATCCGCACCTACAACTTCCCCCAGGGCCGGGTCACCGACCACCGCGTCAAGCACACCTCGCATGCGCTCGAAGCGATCCTCGGCGGCGATCTGCGCGAGTTCACGGACACCCTCTCCGACGCCGAGAAGCGGGCCCGGCTCGAGGCTCAGGCCGAGGCCGCCGAGGTCGCGGACGGATCAGAGCGCTGAGCGCCGGCCGGGCAAGCGTCGGCGATGCGCTCGAGGGCGCGATCGGTGCGATCCGCGCCGCCGGAGCGGGCACGCCGCGGCTCGACGCGGAGCTGCTGCTCTCCGCCGCGAGCGGGATCGCTCGAACCACCCTCGCCGCCGAACCCACGACGCCGCTGCCGCCCGGATCCGGTCGCACCTTTGCCGAGATGATCCGCCGCCGGGTCGCCCGCGAGCCCGTCGCCTACATCCTCCGCCGCAAGGGTTTCCGCCACCTCGACCTCCTCGTCGACGGCCGCGCGTTGATCCCGCGCCCCGAAACCGAGCTCCTCGTCGAGATCGCCCTTGAGCACGCAAACCTAAAGGGGACTGTCCCCTTTAGGTTTCTCGACGTCGGCACCGGCTCAGGTGCCGTGGCCCTGGCGATCGCCGACGAGCTGCCGGGGGCGAGCGTCGTTGCTACCGACACATCGCCGGTCGCGCTCGAGCTCGCCAAAGAGAACGCGATCCTCTGCGGAGTTGCCGACCGCGTGCGCTTCGAGCCGGGAAGCCTGCCGGCGAGTGGTCGCTTCGACCTGCTCGTCGCCAACCTTCCGTACGTCAGCGAGGCAGAGTGGGAGGGGCTCGAGCCCGAGATCACTCGATACGAGCCGAAATCGGCGCTCGTGCCCGGCCCGACCGGGCTCGAGGCAATCGAGGCGCTGCTCGGCGAGCTCTCGGTCGCCGAGCCGCGGCGCGTCGGCGCGATCGCGCTCGAGGTCGGCGCCGGCCAGGCGGCGTCGGTCTCCGAGCTCTGCCGCCGTGCGGGCTATGAGAGGGTCGAGACCCGCGGCGACCTCGCGGGAATCGAGCGAGTGGTGTTGGCAGACCACACCTAGGGTCGCTGGCCGGCCCTCCGGTTTGGCGCGACGCTGGCGTCGACCAATCGAAAGCACTACAGCGATGATGACAATCAATCACTCATTCCGATCTCGCACTCTCTGCGCACTCGTGGTCATCGGCGCCGCACTCGTGGCGGCGCCGAACGCCGCCTCCGCCGCCGCGCGTTGCTTCGGCAAGCCCGCGACGATCGTTCGCGGCTCGAGCAACGACACGATCCAGGGAACGAACGGGACCGACGTGATCATCTCCGGTGCCGGCAAGGATAAGATTGCCTCCGGCAACGGCGTCGACTACGTCTGCAGCGAAGGCGGCGACGACACCGTCGACACGGGTAATTCCGATGACTACCTCGACGGTGGCGAGGGCGATGACGAGCTCCACGGCTACAACGGCGGCGACCGGATCGTCGGCGGCGAGGGCGAGGACTTCCTCGACGGCCGCCGCGGTGAGATCGGCGACGTCCTGCTCGGCGGGCCGGACGACGACAAGCTGCTCGGCGGCGAGACGCTGAGGGGCGGCGACGGCGACGACCGCATCGACGGCACCGGCTACAGAAACGACCGCGACACCGATCGGATCGCGGGGGGCACCGGAGACGACACGATCAGCGGCGACGAGTCCGGCCCCGGAAACGACCGGATCGATGCCGGCCCCGGTGAGGACCGAGTCCTCGCGGGAAGAGGGATCGACTACGTCTTCGGCGGCGATGGCGCCGACGAGATCGGAGGCGGGGAAAAGGACGACGAGATCGCCGGAGACGCGGGTGACGACGAGCTCAACGGCGGCCTCGGCGACGACCTGATCGAGGGCGGCTCGGGCAATGACGTCTGCGCCCAGGACGAGGGCGTGGGTGAGCCGGGCGGGTGCGAGACAGTTCTCGCGCCGCCGCCGGCGGCCGATCCGAGTGTCTAGACGCCGGCCATCGTTCGCTCGAGTTCGACCCGGTCGATCGCACCCTCGCGGAGCACCGACCAGTCGCCGCCGGAATCGACCTCCGAGAGGTCGACGACGGTCGACGGCTTGCCGCTGAGCTCGCCGCCGTCGATCGACAGCTCGACCGCGCTCAAGATCGCCGGATCGACGTCGGCGAACCGCGAAGCGGCCGGCTCGCCGCTCCGGTTCGCCGAGGTCTGGAGGACGACCACGCGCGTCGCCGCCAGCGGGCCACCGATCAGCCGCACTCCGAGCCGGCCCGGATCCTCGCGGCAGGCGAGCGGGTAGCGCTCAACCGGGTTCGCGATCACCAGCGTCACCGGTCCGGGAAGAAGCGTCGCGACCGCCTCCTGGGTCCGCGCGCCCATCTCGCCGATCAGCTCGCGCATGACGAGCGGGGTGAAGTACATGACCGCCGAGGGCTTCGCCTCGTCGCGTCCCTTGAGCGATTGGATCCGGTCGACCGCCGACTCGTTGAGCGGGTCGCAGGCGAGCCCGTAGAGGCCGTCGGCCGGGAAGACCGCGATGCCGCCGTCGCCGATGACGTGCTCGAGTGCCGCGCGTGCGGCGGCGGCGCCGTCGCGCTCGATCGAGACCCGCTCCGTTTTCGCATTCTCCGCTGACATCGCGGGCCACGGTAGGACAAGCGGGCCCAGTCGGCCGGATCGCCTCGTAACGTATGGAGGAGAGAAAAGGAGACGACGCCGTGAACGAGCTGCCCGACGACTTCCAGACCGCCCCCCTCGCCGAGGTCGACCCCGAGATCGCCCGCGTGCTCGACCGCGAGCTCGCCCGCCAGCAGGGGACGCTCGAGATGATCGCCTCGGAGAACTTCGTTCCCCAGGCGGTGCTCGACGCTGCCGGGTCGGTGCTGACCAACAAGTACGCCGAGGGCTATCCGGGGCGCCGCTATTACGGCGGCTGCGAGGAGGTCGACGTCGCCGAGCTGCTCGCGATCGAGCGCGCGAAGGAGATCTTCGGCGCCGAGCACGCCAACGTCCAGCCACATTCGGGCGCCCAGGCCAACAACGCCGCCTACATGGCGATGATCGAGCCCGGCGACACGATCATGGGGATGGCGCTCGACCACGGCGGCCACCTCACCCACGGGATGAAGCTGAACGTTTCCGGCAAGCTCTACGAGGTCGTCGCCTACCACGTCCGCCGCGAGGACCTGCTCGTCGACATGGAGGAGGTCGAGCGGCTCGCCCACGAGCACCGGCCGAAGGTGATCGTCGCCGGCTGGTCGGCATATCCGCGCCGGCTCGACTTTGCCGCCTTCCGCGAGATCGCCGACTCGGTCGGCGCCCGCCTGTTCGTCGACATGGCCCATTTCGCCGGCCTCGTCGCCGCGGGCGAGCACCCGAACCCGGTCGAGCACGCCGACGTCGTCACGACGACGATCCACAAGACGCTCTGCGGCCCTCGTAGCGGCATGATCCTCTGCCGCGAGGAGCTCGCCAAGGACGTCGATCGCTCGGTCTTCCCGGGCCAGCAGGGCGGGCCGCTGATGCACATCATCGCCGCCAAGGCCGTCGCGCTCGGGATCGTCAACTCGGAGCCATTCCGGGCTCGCCAGCGGCAGACGATCGCCAACGCCAAGGCGTTCGCCGCCGAGCTTCAGGCCGGCGGCATCGACGTTCTCACCGGCGGCACCGACGTCCACCTGGTGCTCGTCGACCTGACCCCGACCGGACTCGGCGGCAAGGAGGCTGAGGACCGACTCGAGCAGGTCGGGATCACGGTCAATCGCAACACGATCCCGTTCGACGAGCGCCCGCCGATGGATCCCTCCGGTCTTCGCATCGGCACGCCCGCCCTGACCACTCGCGGGCTGGGCGAGGACGAGATGCGCGAGATCGCCCAGGTGATCTGCGCAGCGCTCAGCGACAGCTTCGAGGGCGAGCGCGAGGCCCTGCTCGAGCGCAGTCAGGCTCTGATCGAGCGCCACCCGCTCTACCCGCAGCTCTCGGCGACACTCGTCTGAGCGCCTTGGAACAGCCTGTGGCGCGGGTCCTCTACGTCATCTCTCGCCGCAACACGTTCACCCGGATCGACCGCGATGCGCTCGCCGAGCGCTACGAGGTCGACGAGTATTTCCAGCCCGGCCCGCTGCCGCGCCCGTTCGAGCTGATCGGCAAGCTGCGCCGCTGCGACGTCGTCTTCGGCTGGTTCGCCTCCTGGCACACGCTGGCGGCGCTGACATTGGCGAAGCTGATCGGGAAGCCGACCGTGTTGATCACCGGCGGCTTCGACACCGCGAGCGTTCCCGAGATCGGCTATGGCAACCAGCAGGACCGGATCCGCGGGCTGCGGGCACGGCTGGCGATCGCCCGAGCCGATCGCCTGATCACCAACTCGAACTACCTCGAGGGTGAGATCGAGCGCAACCTCGGGATCGAGCCCGAGCACGTCGCCGTCGTCCACCACGGCCTCGCCGATCGCTTTGGCGAGCAGGAGGTCACCGAAGGTGACCGGTCGTTGATTGGTTCAGGCGGCGATCGCGGCGTCGTCCTCACCGTCGGCGCCGTTCATCGCTGGAACCTCGAGCGCAAGGGTCACCGCGCCTTTGTCGAGGCCGCAGCGGCGCTTCCCGACGTCGAGTTCGTCCTCGCCGGAGGTTGGGACGACGACGCGATCGATCTGCTCCGCACTCAGGCGGGGCCGAACGTCACCTTCAGCGGCCGCCTCTCCGACGCCGACCTCGACGCAGAGTTTCGCCGCGCCGGCATTTACGTCCAGGCCTCCTGGCACGAAGGCTTCGGGCTCGCCGTCGCCGAGGCGATGCTCGCCGGCTGTGTCCCGGTCGTCACCGACGCCGGCGCGTTGCCGGAGGTCGTGGGCGAGACCGGGGTGACGATCGCGGCGGTCGAGGCGGGCGAGATCGCCGCCGGGGTGCGGGCGGCGAGCGAGCTCGACGCCGAGGCCGGAGCCCGAGCCCGAGCTCGCGTGCTCGAGCTCTTCCCGCTCGAGGCGCGCGCCGAGGGGATCCGCGCCGAGGTCGAGGCGGCGCTGCGGTGAGGGTCTGGATCGACTGCACCGCTGCGGCACACCCGCTCGTCCTGCGACCGATCGCCGAGCGCCTTCTCGGCGCCGGGCATGAGGTTTCGATCACGACCCGCGAGTACGGCCAGACCGTCGGCATTCTCGATCGGCTCGGGATGAGCTACGAGGTCGTCGGCCGCCACGCCGACGGTGGCACGATCGCGAAGGGCGCCGCCGTCGGCCGCCGCAGCGCTTTGCTCACCCGATGGGCACGGGGACGCCGCTTCGACATCGGCCTCGCCCACGGATCGGTCGACATCGCCGTCGTCGGCACCGCGCTGCGGATCCCGACGGTGCAGATGCAGGACTACGAACACGCCGGTCTTCAGCGCAAGCTGAGCTGGCGGGTCGCTCGCCGCGTCCTCGTCCCCGATGCGATCTCGGTAGCTGCACTTCGCCGGGCCGGTGCCGCCGAAGGCAAGCTCTTTCGCTACCCGGGGTTGAAGGAGGACTACTACCTGCACGACTTCGAGCCCGACCCGATGGTGCTCTCAGAGCTCGGTCTCGACCGGCTCGGCTTCGCCGCCGGGCGCTCTTCCGACGAGCGGCTGCTGGCGGTCGTCCGCCCGCCGCCGGAGACGTCCGCCTATCACGCCGACAATCATCTCTATGGGGGCGTCCTCGATCGGCTTCAAGCGGACGTGCGAACCGTGGCGGTGATCATTGCGCGGACCGAGCGCCAGGCGGCGCAGGCGCGCTCGCGAGGGGATTCGTCGCTGATCGTCCCCGAGCGCGCGATCGATGCCCAGAGCCTGATCGCCTACGCCGACCTCGTCGTCAGCGCGGGGGGGACGATGAACCGTGAGGCGGTCGCGCTCGGGACGCCGGTGTACACGATCTTCAGCGGCACGATGGGCGCGGTCGACGAGCAGCTGATCGCCGAGGGCCGGCTGCGCCCGCTCGACGACCCGGTGCGGATCGAGCTCGTCGCGCGCGACGGCGAGCCCGGCATTCGAAATCCGCGCGACCCGCAGCTGCTCGCCGACGCCGTTCTCGCCGCATGCTGATCGAAGGCCGCCCGGAGGCGTTCCAGGCCTTCCTCGCCTTTGCCGTCGCCGCCGTCGTCGCCTGGCTCCTGGTTCCGTTGACCGAGCGGATCGCGAAAAAGATCGGCGCGATCGACGTCCCCAACGATCGCAGCCTGCACACGACCCCGACCCCGAAGCTCGGCGGGCTGGCGATCCTCGGCGGCGTCCTCGTCTCCGGAATCCTCTGGCTCCAGGGGGGCGACCAGACCGCGGCGATCCTCGCCGGAGCGACCGTGATCGCCGCCTTCGGCGTCCTCGACGACGTCTTCGAGCTGCCCGCGGCGCCGAAGCTCGCCGGCCAGGTGATCGCGGCGATCATCCCCGTCCAGGCCGGGGTCAAGGCGGGCGCATTTACGTTGCCGTTCGCCGGCCGGCTCGAGCCGGGCTCGGTCAACCTCTTCGACGCGCCGCTCGCCGGCGAGGTCGACCTCGCCTTCATCCTCACCGTGATCGGGATCGTCGCCATCGTCAACGTGATCAACTTCATCGACGGCATGGACGGGCTCGCCGCCGGGGTCTGCGTGATCTCCGGCGTCACCCTCGCCGTGATCGCGCTCTCACTCGATCGCCCTGGCGCCGCAGTGCTCGCGGCGCTGACCGCGGGCGGCGCGCTCGGCTTCCTCCGCCACGGCTTTCCGCCCGCCTCGAGCTTCATGGGCGACACCGGCTCGAACCTGCTCGGCTTCCTGCTCGCCTGCGTGGCGATTCAGGGAGCGCTGAAGACGAACGCCGTCGTCGCCCTCTTCTTCCCGCTGGTCGTGCTCGCGATCCCGATCCTCGACTCGACCTTCGTCATCGCCAAGCGGCTCAAGTACCGCCAGCCGATCTACCGCGCTGACAGCTGGCATTTCCACCACCGGCTGGCGGCGATCGGGTTCTCGCAGTGGCGCACGCTCGCCTACCTCTACGGCTGGGCGATCGTCCTCGCCGGGATGGCGCTGGCGTTGCGGTTCATTCCCTACTCCGACGACCACGGCAACTTCGATGCCGGTTGGACCGCGGTGATCATCGGCTGCGGTCTCGCCGCGCTCGCCGCGAGCGTCTACCTCGTCTATGTGCTCGAGATCCTCAAGCTGACGTTCCTCCGTCGCCGCCAGGCCGGCGCGGCGGGCGTCGAGCTGACCCCGGAGGAGGTCGATCGCGGGGTCGCCCGCGAGCTCGAGACAGGGAACTTCGAGGCCGTCGAGGAGGGCACGGGCGAGGTCCGAAAGGTCGACCCGGAGACCGGGGAGTTCGAGGCGATCTGATCGGATAGGCTTGTCATAACCCGCCAACGTCTGACGAAAAGGCCGCAGGCGGTTGTTTTTCCGACCAACCCTTCTCCGCCTGCACCTTCCCGCACGGAACCGATCCCGATTGCAATTCGACGACCTCGAAACTCCCGGCGACCGCTGGCCTCACGATGAGGGCGGATGCCGCCGCGGCCGGAGGCCTTCAGATCGGGTCGATGGTCCTGCTCGCAGTGATCGGATATGGGATCGGCTCGCTTGTGGGCCTCGCCGTTCCGCTCGGCATCGCCGGGCTGTTCCTCGGAATCTTCGCCGGTCTGGCCCTTGTCTACGCTCGCTTTAGAACCCACTGAGAACGTCTCCGGCGCCCGCGCCGTGATCGGTCGCTATGCCGATCTCGTGCTGCTCGTCGTCGCGCTGCCGATCTTCTTGCTCGCCGGCTTTCCGATCGTCGGCTACGCCGCGGTTGCCGCGGCCTGGCTCTCCCAGCGCGCAGTCCTCGCCTACGCGGCGACGCGGATCCAGACTGCCGATGGCCGAACCGCCGCCCTCCGGATAATCGCCGGCTCCTTCATGCTCAGGCTCTGGCTGTTGACGATCGCGATCCTGCTCGTCGGCGTACTCGTCTCCGACGAGGCCGGGCTCTCAGCGGCCGTGCTCGCCGCGGCGCTGATCACCGCCAACCTCGCCGGTGAGGCCTTGCTCCGCGTCTCCTCGACCGAGGAGGCGGCGCGATGACCCGCAAGGCAAAGGTCTTCCTCGCAATCGGTCTTTATTTCCTGATCACGATCGCGATGGTCGTGATCGTCGGCAGCTCGGGCAAGAACGAGGAGTTCCAGCCGCAGAACGAGTTCCTCCTCGACCCCTGGATCTCGATCCAGCTCGGGCCCGCCGACATGTCGATCAACAAGGCGGTCCTCTACCTCTTCCTCGCCGCCACCGCGACGATCGGGGCGATGTCCTATATCGCCAACCGGATGCAGCGCGAGCCGAACAAGGTGCAGATGATGGTCGAGCTGGCCTATGACCTGACCCGCAACAACATCGCCGGCAACATCCCCGAGCAGAAGCTGGCGAAGAAGTGGTTCCCCTACCTGGCGGCCCTGTTCTTCTTCATCTGGTTCTCGAACATGCTCGGCTACATCCCGCTACCGACCAACACCGAGCACAAGATCGACGTCTTCGGCCTCGAGATACCGAGCTTCGCGATCTACGCGGCGACCGCCAACATCTCGATCCCGCTTGTCCTCGCGATCATCTCGGTGATCTCCTACCACGTCGAGGGGATCCGGGCAAAGGGTGTGTTCAAGTACTTCGCCAGCTGGCTGCCGCCCGGCCTCGAGTCGATGAACATCTTCGGCCGTGCCGCGATCTTCACTATTGAGGTGATCTCGCACATGGTTCGCGTGATCTCGCTCGCGGTCAGGCTCTTCGCCAACAGCCTCGCCGGCCACCTCTTGATCCTGTTCATGGCAGGCGGGCTCGCCGTGCTGCTC
>JBPCRS010000063.1:0-7075 GCA_050996575.1 Solirubrobacterales bacterium | reverse complement strand
GGTTCCCATCATCCCGATCAGGTGGACCATGACGATGTTGACGAGCATCGACTTCGCCGTCGCCGTGCCGACGCCCACCGGTCCGCCCGATGCGTTGTAGCCGTAGTAGCAGCCGACGAGCACGATCACGGTCGCCATCGCCATCGCCTTGATCACGCTGAAGACAAGATCGGGCGGGTTTTGGAACATCCAGAAGATCAGGAAGTAGCCGCCGGCGGAGACCTCGCCGATCTGCTCGACGACGGCGAGGTAAGAGGCGAAGAACATCACCCCGATCGCGCCGATGTAGATGAACGGCAAGACCATCCAGGCGCCGAGCAGGCGGGTCGCGCCGAGGTAGACCATCGGGTTGACGCCCATCACCTCGAGCGCGTCGATCTCATCAGAGATCCGCATCGAGCCGAGCTCGGCGACGATCCCGGTGCCGACCTTGGCCGACATCATGTAGCCGAAGGCATAGGGGGCGATCTCGCGCAGATCGCACCAGGCGGCGAAGACGCCGGCATAGGCGGGCGCTCCCTGGGCTCTGAGCAGATAGGCGCCCTCGATCCCGCAGGTCAGCCCGAGCGTGAAGACGAGGCCCCAGATCACGATCGTCGAGCCCAAGATCAAGATCCCGGCCTGGCGCAGCGACTCGCCGAAGAAGGTGAAGACGCGGCCGGTGTAGACGATCCCCATGATCCGCCCGCCGAAGCGGGTGATCTCGCCGAGCGAGGCGAGCATGTTGCGCGGGACCGCGAGCCAGCCGCCCATCTACTTGATCACCGAGATCTCAGGATTCGTCGCGAGCAGGGTCTGGGTGAAGACGTAGTTGAAGGCGAACACCCCGAGGAAGGCGATCACGACCGCTTCGTTGACCGCTTTGCCGACCCCCTCGGCGCCTCCGGACGCATTCATCCCTTTGTAGGAGCAGACGATCGCGATGATCGCGCCGAACAGCATCGTCTTCAACACCGAGCCCCAGAGGTCGGTGATCGAGGCGTTGGTGAACAGGGTGGCGAAGAAGCCGCCGAGCGGCGCTCCGTAGAGCAAGGTGGCGAGCACGCCGCCGAAGATGCCGAAGATCAGCGCGTAGATGTCGAGCAGGCCGGTGATCAGGATCAAACTGAGAAAGCGCGGCACGACGAGGTTCTTGATCGGGTCGACGCCGAGCACCTGCAATGCGTCGAGCTCCTCGCGGATCTTGCGCGCGCCGAGGTCGGCGGTGATCGCGGTGCCGGCGACGCCGGCGACGACGACGGCGGTGACGAACGGGGCGAACTCGCGGACCGAGGCCAAGATGAAAAAGCCGCCGAGGCGGTCGAGCGCTCCGAACAGGGTGAGGAAGTTGGCGGCCTGCAGGCCGGGCGCGCCGAAGCCGAAGGCGACGGTCGAGACCAGCATCGGAAACCAGCAGAGCTGGAGCGCGAAGAGGAACTGGCCGACGAACTCGGTGCCGTAGGGAAACGGCGGGCGGACCGCAGCCGTCATCGTCTTCCCGGTCAGGATCATCATGTTCCCAACCTGCTCAAAGAGCGATTTGGCGGGCAGGAATGCTCTGTCGGCGACGCTTCTGACCATGTCTCTCCTATCGAGCTCCGTAAACTTTTCGGAGCCCGTTCCACTGCAAGTTAATCCATCCGCCACCCGGACGCCACCCCTAACCTCATCGGCCGGCTTCAGCGGGGGGTGTATTGCACCGCCGCGGCCCGGTGGTATGTTGCCCGCGCCTTGGGGAGAGAAGGGAAAACCACCCCTGGGTTCGGGGCACGGAAATGACGAAGACAAGCACCGTTAGGTTCGCCGCCGGACTCCTGACCACGACGCTCTGCTTGGGCCTAACGGCCTGCGGAGGCGGAAGCGAGCCGCAAGATGCCTCTGAGGCGACCGCTGAGTACCCGACAGAAATCGTCACTTCGAAGTTCCCCAACCGCCAGCGACTCGCCGATACGACCGACCTCGTGCTCGAGGTTGAGAACACCGGTGAGGAGACGATCCCGAACGTCGCGGTGACGATCTTCACCGACGACGGCGCCGACGGTTCGTTCTCGATCCGGATCGACAACCCGGCGCTCGCCAACCCTAACCGTCCGGTCTGGATCCTCGAGAACAAGTATCCGAGGATCGCCGGCGAGAAGGCGCCGACGGGGTCCTCGCCGGGAACGGTCGCACAGACCAACACCTACGGGTTCGGCGAGCTCCCCCCGGGCGAGCGGATGGAGTTGGTCTGGCGCCTGACCCCGGTGATCGCCGGCACCTACTCGCTCAACTACGAGTTTTCGGCCGGCCTCTACGGCAACGCCAAGGCGATCACCTCCGACGGCACTCAGCCGAAGGGCAAGTTCGTCGTCACGATCTCCGACGTGCCGCCGAAGGCGCGGGTCGACGACGCCGGCCAGGTCGAGGTCACGCCGGGCAACTGATTCGGATCGCGGCCATCGGACTCGCGCTGTTGGCGCTGCTCGCGGTCGCGACGACGGGGACTGCGGAGTCGCCGAACGGCGGTGAGGCCGCGAAGCGCGGCGACGGCAGGGGCGGCGTCAAGCTTCGCGAGGTCGGCAATTTCGACTCGCCGATCTACGTCTCCGCCGCCCCCGGCTTCCCCGACCTCCTCTTCGTCGTCGAGCGCGACGGCCGGATCGTCGTGCTCAAGAACGGCAAGCCCGCCGGCACCTTCCTCGACATCAGCGACATCGTCTCGACCGACGGCGAACGCGGCCTGCTCTCGGTCGCCTTCGCTCCTGACTACCAGGACTCGCGGCGCTTCTACGTTTACTTCACTGACCGCAACGGAGATATCGAAGTCGACGAGTTCCGGCGTTCGGCAGACTCACCGATCCGCGCCGAGCAGGGCTCGCGCTCGCAGATCATCTCGATCCCCCACCCCAGTGCCTCGAATCACAACGGCGGCACGCTTGCCTTTGGCCCGGATAAAAAGCTCTACCTGGCGACCGGCGACGGTGGCGCCTCGAGCGAGACCGCGCAGGATCGCAACAACCTGCTCGGCAAGCTGCTGCGAATCGATCCGCAGACGAGCATCAGGCGCGGTTACAGGATCCCGAATGGCAACCCGTTCCGCGGCGGAGGCGGCGCGCCGGAGATCTTCGCCGTCGGCCTGCGTAACCCGTTCCGGTTCAGCTTCGATTCGCGAAAGCCGCTGATCGCGATCGCCGACGTCGGCGAGAGCGCCTTCGAGGAGGTCAACTACCTGAAGCTAAGCGAGGCCCGAAACGCCAACTTCGGCTGGAACGCGTTCGAAGGCCGTAGCCGCCACGACAGCAGCACGAACCTGAGCGAGAAAAAGCACGACGCGCCGATGCTCGACTACCCGAACGGTCCCGGCGGCACCTGCGCGGTGACCGGCGGGATCACCGTCCACGACGACGGCCTGACGAGCCTTCGCGGTCGCTACGTCTACGCCGACCTCTGCGCCGGCGAGCTGCGCAGCTTCAAGCCGAAGCTGAGGGGCAACAAGGCGCGCGCCGACCGCGCGCTCGGCGTCGACCTCGAGCAGCCGGTCGCTTTCGGCGAGGACTCGAAAGGACATGCGTACGTGGTCTCGCTGAGTGCCGGCGTGTTTCGGTTGGCGCCGAAGAAGTAGAAACTGGATTCGTTAGCCGTTGGTCGATTAGGCTGGGTGCGTGGAATCAGCCACGTCCGATTCGGTTTCGACGGCGCAGCAGGCCAACGGCAAGCCGCCGGAGACCTTCGAGGTAGTGCGCCCGGCCGACGGCACCGTGATCCGCGAGGTTCCGATCGACGGCGCCGACCGGGTCCGCGCGGTCGTCGCGCGGGTTCGCGCCGCTCAGCCCGCCTGGGAGGCGCTTGGCTTCGATCGCCGAAAGATGTGGTTGGAACGACTCCGCGACTGGATGCTCGCCAACCAGGACGAGCTCACCGACGTGATGCAGGAGGAGTCCGGAAAGGTCCGCGCGGACGCCTCGCTCGAGGTCCCACACCTCTGCGACATGGTCAACTACTACGCGAAGGAGGGCGCTGCCTTCCTCGCCGACGAGGAGCCGAGCCCGCACCTCCCGCTGTTCAAGCTGAAGAAGGCGAAGATCGTCTACCGGCCCTATCCGGTCGTCGGCCTGATCAGCCCCTGGAACTTTCCGCTGATCCTCTCGGCCGGCGACGCGATCCCGGCGCTGTTTGCGGGCGCCGCGGCCGTCGTCAAGCCATCCGAGATCACCCCGCTCTGTCTGCTCGAGCTGATCCGGGCGTGGAAGGAGGAGCTCGGCGCGCCGGACGTCTTCGACTGTGTCAACGGCATGGGCGAGACCGGTGGATCGCTGGTCGACGAGGTCGACTACATCGGTTTCACCGGCTCCGAGCGCACCGGCAAGGTCGTGATGAAGCGCGCAGCCGAGACTCTGACGCCGGTCAGCCTCGAGCTCGGCGGCAAGGACCCGATGATCGTTCTCTCGGGCGCCGACGTCGAGCGAGCCGCGAACGCCGCCGCCTGGGGAGGCCTGCTCAACACCGGGCAGATCTGCCTCTCGGTCGAGCGCGTTTACGTCGAGGAGCCGATCTACGACGAGTTCGTCAGCCGCTTGACCGAGCGCGTCCGCGGCCTGCGCCAGGGCTATGACGGCCGCGACAACGACTCCGAGGTCGGGGCGATGACCTCACCGGCGCAGACCGAGATCGTCTCCGACCAGGTCGAAGACGCGCGCGCCGCCGGCGCCAGCATTCTCACCGGCGGTCGCCGCCGCGAGGGCCCAGGCGACTACTACGAGCCGACCGTGATCGCCGACGTCGACTCTTCGATGAAGGTGATGCGCGAGGAGACATTCGGCCCGGTGATCCCGGTGATGAAGGTTGCCGACGCCGACGAAGCCGTGCGCCTGGCCAACGACACCAGCTATGGCCTCGGCAGCAGTGTCTTCGCCGGCTCGAACGACGAGGGCGAGCGGATCGCCCGCCGGATCGAGGCCGGCGCCTGCGACGTCAACGACGTGCTCGCCCACTACAACGTGCTCGAGATCCCGATGGGCGGATGGAAGAACAGCGGCATCGGCTACCGCCACGCCGCCGGCGGGATCCGCAAGTACTGCCGGACCGCGTCGATCACCGTGCCGCGACTGCCGACGACGAAGTCCGAGGTGCTCTGGTACCCGTACTCACCCACCAAGCGCGGCATCCTCGCTCGGATCTCGCGCTTCTTCAACGCCCGCGGGATCCGCGGGCGCTTGGGGCTCTAGCCGATCAGGGGGCGGCGTCGAGCGTCGCCTGCCAGCGGGTGTCGACCTCGCAGAGGGTGCCGCCAGCCGCGAAGACGGCGGCCTTGATCCGGCCCGCCGACTGGTTGTCGCGCAGTTTCGCCGAGACCGACACGCTGAGCTTGGACTCCCCTTCGAGCTCGAGCGTGAAGCGCCCCTGCTCGACCTTCGTCCGGCCGTTCTCGACCGTGATCCGCTGCCGCGTGCCGTCCTGGCACTCGGCGTAGACGACGGCGGTCAGCTTCTTGACCCGGTCGTTCGCGACCCTGAACGCGATCGCCTCGCTCTGTTCGGTGACGCCCGTGTAGCCGCCTTCCTGGTAGCCGGCGAGCGCGATTGCCCCCGGCGTCAGGGCAGCGATGCAGGCGGCGAGCGCCGCAGTCGTTACCGCCCGATTGAATACCTTCGCCATCATTTACAAACACCCGCCGCGGCAAGAGGAAAAGCGTAGCGCGGCGGGCGCATCGGCTCAACCGCTCGGCGAACCGCTGAGCTCACCCTCGAGCCGATCGGCCTCCCCGGAGCACCACTCGGCGACCGCTCGCAGCCACTCGGCCTCGGAGCGCGTCCGCACCGCGACGTATCCGCTGAACTCCTCGCCGGCAACCTCGAGCGCTTCCGAGACTGACATCACCCGATCACCGTCGCCCGACTCCGTGCGCCGCCAGAGCACGGGGCCGCTCTCGGCGTGCTGGAGGTCGAGCCTCGAGCCATCGGAGAGCACGAGCTGCTTCGGTGACTCGCCCCTGGTCCAGACGCCGCGCAGTTGGCCGACGTCGGTGTAGAGGTCGCGAGTTGCTTCGATACCGGTAGTCACAACTACCTCCATCTCCGCCCACTCCCGCTCGGCAGGCAGTCGAATTCCATGACTGCTTTGCGCGGGAGCGTTTAACGTAGCAACCGCCCTCGTGCGCGTCCGCACGAGCCTCTAACGTGCCGTTCGTGGGGCAGATTCGCGAGCGCAGGCTCGAGCTCGGTGGGTTTCGCACGAGGGCGCTGGAGCTTGCGGGAGACGCCGACCGGCCACCGCTGATCCTCTTGCACGGCTGGGGTGACAGCGCCGACTGCTGGCGGCCGCTTTTGCCCGAGCTGGAGCGGCTCGGCCGCCACGTCATTGCGTTCGACATGCCGGGCTTCGGCGAGGCGGCGCGACTCGACCGCGAGCGACCCGTTCTGACCCAGCTCGACCGTTTCACCGCCGCAGCGGTCCGTGAGCTCGCCGAGAGCGCCGGCCGCGAGGTCGTCGTCTGCGGCAACTCGCTCGGCGGCTGCGCTTCGCTCCGCGCAGCGCAGCGTCCCGAGCTGCCGATCGCCGGAATCGTCCCGGTCGCGCCGGCGGGGCTCGATATGGCGCAGTGGTTCGGGATCATCGAGTCGGCCCCGATCGTGCGAGCGCTGCTGCGAGCGCCGGTGCCGCTTCCGGAGACCGTCGTCCGCGAGGCAGTCGGCCGGGCCTATCGCCAGCTCGCCTTCACTCGGCCGTCGGCGGTCGAGAAGACCGCGGTCACCTCGTTCACCCGCCACCTCTCGAGCCGCCGCGACATTGTTCGCGTCCTCGCCACCGGTCGGCGCCTGCGTCCCGAGCTCGGCGAGGATTGCTTCCGGCTCGAGCGGATCCACTGTCCCGTGCTCGTGGTCTGGGGCGACGCCGACAAGATGGTCTACTCGAGCGGCGCCGAGCGCATACTGCGCGAGATCGAGGGCTCTCGGCTCGAGGTGATTCCAAGCTGCGGTCATTGCCCCCAGGTCGAAGCGGCGGAGAAGCTCGCTCTACTGCTCGATGACTTCCCCGCGGCCACGGCTGATGCCGTGGCTGACGCCGAAGCCGCGTATGCCCCGCGGGCCGAGCCCGCGGGGCCTAAGCGCTCCTCCTC
>JBPCRS010000054.1:0-5592 GCA_050996575.1 Solirubrobacterales bacterium | reverse complement strand
CTCGATCAAGGCGAAGGCGCTCGACCTGCTGCGCGGCCTCTTGCCGGCAGCGACGCTGAGCCACGTCGGCATCTTCGCCTAGGGCCAGGCCTACGAGCAGCTGCTGCTGCGGATGCTCGCCTCGCCGCTTCCCGAGGCGCGCGAGTTCGCGGCGATGATGCTGGTCGAGCTGCGCAAGGTGATCCCGAGCTTCGTCGCCCGAGTCGAGCGCCCCGAGCGCGGCGGCGAGTGGGTCTCCTATCTCGAGCAACGGCGGGCGACGACGGAGAGCTGGGTCGCCCGACTCGGGCTCGACCGGCGCGAACCGACCGACGCGCCCGCGGTCGAACTCGTCCACGTCGACGGCACCGAGGAGGGCCTGCTCGCCTCCTCGCTGTATGAGTCGGCGACGCTCGGCGAGGCGGCGCTGCACGAGCGGATCGGCCTGATCGACCCGACCGAGCGCGCGCAGATGCTCGCCGAGCTCGCCGGCGAGCGGCGCAACCGCCGCCACCGGCCCGGCCGCGGCTGGGAGGCGATTCGCTACCGCTTCGAGATCGTCTCCGACTACGGCGGCTTCCGCGACCTCCAGCGCCACCGGATGCTGACCTGCCAGTGGCAGACGCTCTCCCCCGACCTCGGCGCCGGAGTGCCCGAGGAGGTCCGCGAGGCCGGGGTCGGCGATGAGTACGAGCGCGCGCTCGAGGTCTCGCGAGCCGAGTTCGAGCGGCTGACCGACAGCGGCCACCACGCCGCCGCCCCCTACGCGCTCTGCCTCGGCTACCGGATCCGCTACGTCCTCGACATGAACGCGCGCGAGGCGATGCACCTGATCGAGCTTCGCTCCGGCCGCGAGGGCCATCCGACGTACCGCGCCGTCGCCCAGGCGATGCACGACCGGCTCGCCGCCGTTCACCCGACCGTCGCAGCGGCGATGAGCCACGTCGACGAGTCGACCGAACCGCGGCTCGAGCGGATGATGAGCGAGATCCGCACGCATCGCAAACGGGTCGCCGCCGGCATCTAGCTTCGGCGCCGCGCAAAATCCCTGCACCGACGGGGGGCGCCCAGGCCCGAGGAGGACTACGATCCGCCTATGCGAGCAAGTTACGGATTGCTACTCGCCGGGGCAGTGATGTTGATAGCCGGGCTCTCCGGATCGAGTTTCGCCGCCGATGACGCAGGCAGGACGGCACCGAGCGCGGACGTCGCGGCGGTCGACGCCGAGGGGCCGGAGGGCGTCCAGCTGGCGCCCCCTGAGCCGGAGACGCCGGCTCCGATCGAGGTCGAAGGCGATCGCGCGACCCCTGAGCTGGAGACCGAGGCGGTCGAGACCGGCGAAGATGAGAAGGGCGAGAACCCGAGCGCCGAGCGCAGGAAATCCGGATCCGGCGAGGACAAGGGCGAGAAGCAGCCGCTCGCCGACGTGGCGGTGACGATCGAGGACTTCGAGTACCGCCCCGACCCGGTCACGGTCGAGCCCGGCGAGGAGGTGACCTGGACCAACCGCGACAGCGCCCAGCACACGGCGACGGCGGAGGGCAAGGGCGACTTCGACACCGGCCTGCTCGAGGACGGACAACGGGGCACGGTGCCGTTCAATGAAGAGGGCAGCTTCGCCTATATCTGCACCGTCCACCCCGACATGAAGGGCAAGGTGGTCGTTCGCGCGGGCGGATCCGGCGGAAGCGGAAGCAACGGCACCGGCGGCCCATCGACGACGACCGACTCGACCACGCCGATCACCCCGAGCGGCAGCTCGAGCGACTTCTCGACCGCGACCGGCGGATCGACCGGCAGCGGCAGCCTTCCCAACACCGGCCAATCACAGCTTCCGCTGCTGTTGCTCGGGGCCGGGCTGATCGTCCTCGGGCTGCTCGCCCGCGCCTTCCACGAGCACTGGATCTGGCGCTAGCGAGCCTTGACGCTCGTCGATCAGCGAATCGGCGCGACGCTTCGCCCCCTCGCCGACCCACTTCCCCAGCAACGAGCGATGGCTTGCCATACAGAGGTAGGCCCGTTCGGAGAGCCTTGGCAGTCGATCGGCGAGAGCCGCGAGCGGCTTGCCGCCAGGCAGCAGGCGGAGCACGACCGGCGCCGTCGCGCCTGCCGAGTAACGCCGGCCCGACGGTGTGATGACATGAGACGAGGCGATCCGCTCGTGCTCATCCACGTCGGCAAGCAGCTCCTCAGCCCGCGGGTCCTGCAGCGCCAGCGGCTCGAGCTTCCAATTGAGGTCCCATCGCAGCACCCAGGAGAGTGAGACGCGGCAGAAGCCGCAATCGCGGTCGTACAAAAGAAGATGGCGCTCGCTCATGCTCGCCAGGCAATCACGCGCTCGGGCTCGATAGCGATCAGCGGGCCCGGGGGCTCCTCGGTCTCATAGGGCTCGTACTTGGACGCTAGTGCGGCGAGCGGCGCACCCGCTTCGTCCGCTTCGATCTCGACCACTCGCGCCCGCCCGAGAACCTGGACCCAGGCGAGGCGCGACCAGTCGTCCTCGTAGCGATCGACCGTAAGCGCGACCTCGGGCCGGCGGCGCACGAACCGCAGCCGGGCAGGTTCGACGCCGGGGCGCTTCGGCTTGTTGTCGATCGCCGACCAGAGCTCGGCGCCGGCGATCGCGAAGGTGACCGGCAGGACTCGCGGCAGATCGCCGTCGTCGAGCAGGCCGAGCCGCGCCACCGGCGCCTCGGCGACGAGCTCAGCGGCCCAATCCTCGATCTGCTCGAGCGCTCGGTAAGCCAATCCGTTCACAAGGGTAGAAACGGGTAGGTTCGAGGCGAGCCCTCGAAGGAAGGAAACGTCTTGAAGATCGGTATCGGCCTGCCCAACGCGGTCAGCGGCGCCAGCGGCAAAAACCTGGTCGAGTTCGCCCGCAAGGCGGATCAACGCTGCGCCGGGGTCTAGGAGGCGATCCGGATGAGCGACGAGACAACCTCGGGCGCCGAGCTCGACGTCCTGCTGAAGACCGAGGAGACGTTCGAGCCGCCGGAAGGGTTCGCCGCCGAGGCAAACGCCTCCGATCCGGAGATCTACGAGCGCGCCGCCGCCGACCCGGAGGCCTGGTGGGCCTCCTGGGCGGAGAAGCTCGAATGGTCGAAGCGATGGGATGAGGTGCTCGACTTCTCCGAGCCGCCGTTCGCGAAATGGTTCGTCGGCGGCAAGCTGAATGCCTCGGTCAACTGCCTCGACCGCCACGTCGACGCCGGCAATGGCGAGCGGGTTGCCTTCCATTGGGAGGGCGAGGACGAGACCCGGCGCGAGGTCACGTTCGCCGAGCTGCTCGAGACGACCCAGCGCTTCGCCAACGTGCTCAAGGACCTCGGCGTCGCCAAGGGAGACATCGTCGGCGTCTACCTGCCGATGGTGCCCGAGGCCGTCGCGGCGATGCTCGCCTGCGCGCGGATCGGTGCAATCCACAATGTCGTCTTCTGCTGCTTCTCCGCGGAGTCGGTGCGCGAGCGGATGGAGTTCTCCGACGCCAAGGTGCTCGTCACCGCCGACGCGACGATGCGCCGCGGCGAGCCGATCCCGATGAAGGCGAAGGTCGACGAGGTGCTCGACGGGATGCCGACCGTCGAGCGGGTCGTCGTCGTCAACCGCGGCGACACCGACCCGCCGATGACCGAGGGCCGCGACGTCTTCTGGCACGAGTCGGTCGAGGCCGCCGACGCAGAGTGCGAGCCCGAACCGATGGACTCCGAGGACCCGCTCTACATCCTCTACACCTCGGGTTCGACCGGCAAGCCAAAGGGGATCGTGCACACGACCGCCGGCTACCTGACCGCGGTCAGCGCCACCCACAAGCTCGTCTTCGACCTCAAGGACTCCGACGTCTACTGGTGCGCCGCCGACATCGGCTGGGTCACCGGCCACAGCTACATCGTCTACGGGCCGCTCGCCAACGGCGCGACCAGCGTGATCCACGAGGGCGCGCCGAACTACCCGGCCGAGGACCGCTGGTGGCAGATCATCGAGCGCTACGGAGTGACGATCTTCTACACCGCGCCGACCGCGATCCGCGCCTGCATGAAGTGGGGTGTCGAACATCCCCAAAAGCACGACCTCTCGAGCCTGCGGCTGCTCGGCTCGGTCGGCGAGCCGATCAACCCGCGCGCCTGGCTCTGGTACCACGAGAACATCGGCGGCGGCCGCTGCCCGATCGTCGATACCTGGTGGCAGACCGAGACCGGGGCGATCATGATCACGCCGCTGCCCGGGCTGACGACGACCAAGCCCGGTTCGGCAACCGTCCCCTTCCCGGGGATAGAGGCGAAGATCTTCGACAAGAACGGCGAGGAGATCGAGGAGGGCGGCGGCACGCTCGTCCTGACCAACCCGCGGCCGTCGATGGCACGGACGCTCTACAAGGAGCGTGAGCGCTTCATCGAGACCTACTGGGAGCGATACGGCCGCGAGACCTACCTGGTCGGCGACGCGGCGCGCCGCGACGAGGACGGCTACTTCTGGATCGTCGGCCGGATCGACGACGTGATCAACGTCTCCGGCCACCGGCTCTCGACGATGGAGGTCGAGTCGGCACTGGTCTCACATCCGAAGGTCGCTGAGGCCGCGGTGATCGCTGTTCCCGACGAGGACACCGGACAGGCGATCTTCGCCTTCGTCACGCCGGAGGGCACCGAGCCAGGTGATGACGATCTCGTCGACGAGTTGCGCGGCCACGTCGCCGAGAAGATCGGCAAGCTCGCGCGACCGAAGCGGATCGCCTTCGCCGACGACCTGCCGAAAACGCGCTCAGGCAAGATCATGCGCCGCCTGCTCCGCGACATCGCCGCCGGTAACGAGCTCGGCGACGTGACGACGCTGCGCGACCCGGGCGTGGTCGAGACGCTGAAGAAGCAGGTCAGCGGGACAGCGGACGGGAGCGGATAGCTCCGCCATCTTCCTGGCAGAGCAAATCGCATGCGAAGCCCGATCGGGACCCCCGGGCGTTCAAATTGCAACGTCCGGGCGGCCGCTGTACCCGTAGCGGTGAAATGCCAGGGTCGGACTTGAGCGCGTTTGGCATGCTCGATACGACCTGCATTGCGAGCAGTCGACCAGGTGCTCAAGCAGTTGCGCTCGACGTAGAGATCCTCCTCCGTGCGCGTCGACCTGGGCGCGAAGCTCGCCACACCGAGACCATTTCTCTATCAGGTCGAGAGCGGACAACAATTCCGTCCCCTCCGCTGCTTTCCCAAGCTCTGAAGCCCACATAGTCCCGAGTCCCGCCTTTCCTGAATTCGACTGCTCATATGGGAAAGCGCCGTCGAGCGTCCCAGGGGTACGGGTAGTCGCCGATGCTGGAAGGCTCCTCTTTGCGGGCAGGGACGGCGGCTAACGACGCTTGCGCTTGCGCGGCCCGCCGTTCGAGCCGGACCCGGACTCGTCGGCGTCGGCGTCGGTGTTGGCGTCATCGGACGCGGCGTCCGGGAAGATCTCGGCCGCGCGCCCCTCGACCGGCTCCTCCTCATGCTTCGGGCCGGTAGCGCGATCGGCGGTTGATTGCCACGGGATCGCCTCGGCCGCCTCCCAGGCGGGCGGGCGGCCACCGGGGCGGGCGCCGAGGAAAAGCAGGCCGAGCGCGAGCGAGTAGAGCATCACCAAGAG
>JBPCRS010000229.1:0-13591 GCA_050996575.1 Solirubrobacterales bacterium | reverse complement strand
GCCCTCGGGGAGATGCTCGGAGACCTCGGAAACGATCTCCCCCAGCCCCTTCGGGTACTGCTCGGTAATGACGACGGGAATCCCCATCGCGCTCGCGCCCTCGACCAGCTTCGCGCTCGCGGCAGCGACATTCGCGAACCCGGGAATCGCCTTTCGAAATGCCTCCTGAACGTCGACCACGACCAATGCCGCGCGGTTGCGGTCGAGCTTCGAAGTGCTCACGCGACCCCCATCGCGAAGCTGCGCTGGCGATAGGCGACGCCGCCCGCGGCGAGAGTCATCAGAACGCGGCCGCACAGCTTGTGGCCGTGGAAGGAGGAGTTGTCCGAGCGACTCTCCCAGCCCTCGGCGGCGGCCTCCCACTCTGCCTCGAGATCGACGAGGACGAGATTGGCCTCGCTGCCGAGCGCAAGCGTGGGTCGCTCGAAGCCGAATGGCTCGGCGCCCGCGGTCAGCCTCTCGATAACGAGGCCGAGGCCGAGCACACCGGGCAGGACGAGCTCGGTGTGGAGGACGGCGAAGGCGGTCTCGAGCCCGGTCACGCCCATCGCCGCCTGCTCGAACGGGACCTCCTTCTCCTCGGTGGCGTGCGGCGCGTGGTCGGTGCCGATGCAGTCGATCACGCCTGAGCGAAAGCCCTCGATGAGGGCCTGGCGGTCGTCCTCGGAGCGCAACGGCGGGTTCATCTTGAACCGCGAGGCGTCGAGGGTCCGGACCTCCTCCTCGGTGAGGGTGAGGTGGTGGGGCGTGACCTCGGTCGTCACGCGCACGCCGGCGTCCTTGGCCCGCGCGATCGCCTCGATCGAGCCTCGACAGGACAGGTGCTGGACGTGGATCTGGGCCTCCTCGCAGCCCGCAAGCGCGGTGTCGCGGGCGATCGCAGTCGACTCCGATACCGCGGGGATGCCGGCAAGGCCGAGCGCAGCCGATACAGGGCCCTCGTGCATGACACCGTCGCCGGAGAGGTCGGGGTCCTCCTCGTGCAGGGCGATCGGCAGGCCGGCGAGGCGCTGGTACTGGAGCGCCTTGCGCAGCATCCTCGCGCTGCGCACGGGCAGTCCGTCGTCGGAGAAGCCGACGGCGCCGGCATCGCGCAGCTCGGCCATGTCGGTGAGCTCCTCGCCGCGCATGCCGCGGGTGACGCAGGCAAGGAAGCCGACACCGACGCTCGCCTCGCTCTCCGCCGCCTCGCATAGAGCGCGGACACCGGCCGCGGTGTCGATCGGCGGGTCGGTGTTCGCCATCGCCAGGACCGCGCAAAAGCCGCCGGCGGCAGCGGCGCGCGAGCCGGTCTCGACGTCCTCCTTGTGTTCTTGGCCGGGCGTGCGCAGATGCACGTGCGGGTCGAAGAAGGCCGGGAAGGCGCTCATCCCCTCCGCCTCGACGACCTCGACGCCGTCGGGCTCGGCCGCCTCGCCGGGGGCGGCGAGCTCGGCGATCCGGCCGTCGCGGACGAGGACATCGTGGACGCCATTGACGCCGGCCGCCGGGTCGAGGACCGCCACCCGGCGCAGGAGCAGCTCGGCCGGGTCGCCTCGGCGCAGCGAGAGCTCGGAGATCGGCTTCACGCGGGCTGGCCGATCGTCGGCGTCTCGATCGGCTCGGGTGAGCCGGCCGAGCGCACCGCGGGCTGTGGTCGATCGCTGCCGGCAAGCAGTTCGTAGAGGATCGCCATCCGCACGACCAGGCCGCTCGAGACCTGGGCGGTGATCAGCGAGTTCGGCGAGTCGATCACCTCGGGCGCGAGCTCGACCCCGCGGTTGACCGGCCCGGGATGCATCAGCAGCTGGCGCGGGCCGAGCCGGCGCGGGCCGATCTGGTAGTTCGCCGCGTACTCGCGGATCGAGGGAACGAAGCTTTCCCCCATCCGCTCGCGCTGCATCCGCAGGGCGTAGATCACGTCGGCTTCGGCGAGCTCGTCGAGGGTGTAGGCGATCGCGCAGCCGAGCTCCTCGATCCCGGCCGGGATCAGCGTCGGTGGCCCGCAGACGGTGACCTCGGCGCCCATGATCGCGAAGGCGAGGATGCAGGAGCGGGCAACGCGGCTGTGGAGGACGTCGCCGACGATCCAGATCCGCTTGCCCTCGAGGTCGCCGAGCCGGGCGCGCAACGTGTAGACGTCGAGCAGCGCCTGCGTCGGGTGCTCGTGCTTGCCGTCACCGGCGTTGACGACCGAGGCCTCGGTCCAGCGGCTGACCAGCTCGGCGGCGCCGACGTGGGGCGAGCGAATCACGATCGCCGCCGGGTCGTAGGCCGAGAGGGTCGCCACGGTGTCCTTGAGCGACTCGCCCTTTTCGACCGCCGAGCCCGCGGCCTTGATTGTGACGAGGTCGGCCGAAAGGCGCTTCGCGGCGAGCTCGAACGAGCTCTGGGTGCGCGTCGAGGCCTCGTAGAAGAGGTTGACGATCGTCCTGCCGCGCAGCGTCGGGACCTTCTTGATGTCGCGCCGGCCGACCTCGGCGAAACTGTCGGCCCGCTCGATGAAGCGGTCGATATCGGCGCGGTCGAGATCCTCGACCGAAAGCAGGTTCCTCATCGTTCCTCCACTGGATCTGATCCGGTGATCGCCACCTCATCAACACCGTCGGACTCCTCGACCCGCACGTAAACCCGCTCGGAGCGGGAAGTCGGGATGTTCTTGCCGACGTAGTCAGGCCGGATCGGAAGCTCGCGGTGGCCGCGGTCGACGATCGCGGCGAACTGGACCCGCTCCGGGCGGCCGTAGTCGAACAGGGCCTCGATCCCGGCGCGCGCGGTTCTGCCCGTGAAAAGGACGTCGTCGACGAGGACGACGGTGCGCGAACCGAGGTCGAAGTCGAGGTGTGAGGAGTGGACGACGGGCGCGTCGTGGTCGGCGACGTCGTCGCGGTAGAAGCTGATGTCGATGTCGCCGAGCGGCACCTCGCCGCCGCTCATCTCGCCGACGAGCACGTGCAGGCGGCGAGCAATCACGGCGCCGCGGGTGTGGATCCCGACCAGGGCGAGTCCGTCAGAGCCGGCGTTCTTCTCGACGATCTCGTGCGCGATCCGCACCAGGGTGCGGCGAAAATCGTCGCGGTCGAGTACGACCTTCTCGGCTAGCTCCGGAGGAGTGCTTTCCATCTGCGTGCCCCTTCTTGGCCTCTCTGGACCGGGTTAAAGGAACCGACGGAGCAAAGCTAGCAGGCGGTCCCGCGGATCGCTGACGTCGCGACGGCTAGTTGATGCAGTCGCGGATGTTCGAGTAGTCGTCGTCGCCGGGGCCGAGGTCGGTCTGCGGCGGGTTCTTCTCGTCACCGACGTCGGAGAGCTCACGCGTCGGTTGATCGGCGGCGATGATCACTCCGTCGTCGCCGTCGTAGGCGCGCTCGCCGAAGATCCAGATCACCGTCTTGCCGTCGACCCTGCCGCCGACGTAGTGCGCCTCGCCCTTGAGCTCGGCCGGCCCCTTGAAGGCCACGGCCTCGACGCTGACCGGATCGGTCAATTCGACGTCGAGCTGGTCGAGGGCGCTGCTCGGGGGCTCGAGGCACCCACTCACTTCCTCGGTAGCGCATCCGGCGAAAACAGCCGCTGCAAGGGCGATCGTCAATGCGAATGCGCGGACCACTCCGGTAGCGAGCCTAAACGGTCTCACGAGCGCCGTTGTGGACCAGCTTCGGCGCACCGCGCTCTGGGAACGGGACCTCGAGCAGGTCGAAATCGCGCGGCGCTTCGGCGGCCGGGAACTCCTCGCGCGCTTCGTCGAGCACGGCGCCGACGTTGTAGCGCGAGGAGACATGGACGAGGGCGAGGAATCGGACATCGGCCTCGCGGGCGAGGCGGGCCGCATCGCGCGCGGTCGAGTGACCGGTCTCGGCGGCGCGCTCGGCTTCCTCGTCGGCGAAGCTGCCATCGTGGACGAGGACGTCGGCCTCGTGGGCGGCGATCCGGGTCATCTCACAGGGGGCGCTGTCACCGGTGATCACGAGCTTCCGCCCCGCCCGCTCGGTGCCCATCACCTGATCGGGGCGCACGGGCCCATCGGCGCCGGCGACCTCCTCGCCACGCTGGAGCGCGCCGAACGCAGGCCCGGACTCGACCCCGAGCCGCTTCGCTTCCTCGGCGTCGAGGTGCCCGGGTCGGGACCTCTCGACCAGCGCGTAGCCCTGCGCTCGACCGCGATGCTCGACCGCGAACGAGCGCACCTCGGCGCCCTCGATCGCGACCGCGTCGCCGGCTTCGAGCTCGGTCAGTTCGAGTCCGTAGGAGACGCGACCGATAAGGCGGTCGAGGACCCGCATCAAGTCGCCGAGCCCGGGCGGGCCGATCAGCTCGAGCGGGCGCTCTCTCCCTTGCAGGTCATAGGTCTTGAGCAGGCCCGGCAGCCCGAGCCAATGATCGGCGTGGAAGTGGGTGATAAAGACGCGGTCGAGCTGGACGAAGCCGGTCGAGCGCTGCATCTGGCGCTGGGTCCCCTCGCCGCAGTCGAACAGGAGCCGCTCTCCCCCACGCCGGACGAGCACCGCTGCGGTCGAGCGGCGGGCGCTGGGCACCGAGCCGCCGGTGCCTAGGAAGACGACGTCGAGGTCCATGGCGCCGCAACCGTATCCGCCGGGCGCGCTCAGGCGGCGAGCTCGACGCCGGCCTGAAACCGCATCCCGCACAACTCACGCAGCTCTTCGTCCGACCAACGGTCGATCTCGTAATCGACGGCCATGCGAACCCGAAGCCGCTGGTTGTTGCGGGTCGGCTCGAGGCGGAGGATCGCTTTCGTGCATGTGGTGCCGAGCACCGGAACGACGTATACCTGTTGGTTGCCCGGGAAATAGACGCCGAAGGCATCGGCCAGACCGATGTAAGAAGCGGGCCCCCGCCCGTGATCCGTCGATCTGCAGTTGAACATCAGGCCGCCCGAATAGGCCCGCGCGGTCTTGCATTGAACGCGAAGGGCGGCGGTGCCGAGGTCGACTACGAGGTCATAGGGCTGACCGTCCCCGAAAGGCACCGCCACGGGATGGTCACGCTGCGCGAACGCGTTCAGGACAGCCGCCTCCGTGGACCGACCCTTGAGCAACGTGTCCATGAGAGCAGGCTAGAATCCGGATCGGACAGAACATGTGTTCGCATGAGCAACGTCTAAGCTGGTTAGGCAAGCGCCCGTAGCTCAGCTGGATAGAGCGTCCGCCTCCGGAGTGGAAGGTCGCAGGTTCGAATCCTGTCGGGCGCGCTAGGCCCGCACGGTGGTCGAACCGCCGGGCAAAGAGATGACCGGGTAGATCGCCTGATTGGCGAACTTTGCAGCCCCGCCCGGCGGCTCGGATTATTTGATGCCGGGCGCGCTATGCCGCCGCCGGCCGGGCCTCGCTGACGACCTCGAGCTCGCGGACCTTGAGCCGGTCGACCTCGAGCTCGCCGATCCGAAGCTGCTCGATCTCGCCTTGACCGAGCTTCAGCTTGCCGATCGCGAGCGCGCCGATCGCCAATGCGCCGATCGCGACCGCCCCCACCGCCAATGCGCCGATCGCCTGGGCACCGATCGCAACCGAGCCGGCGCTTGCCGCCTTCTTGGCGATGTACTCCTCGTCCTCGCGTCTGATCGGTAGTCGGTCAAGCATCGTCGCCTCCTTTGGCGTCCTGGTCGCTCGGGCCCGGAAGATATGTGCCGGCGGAGCCGGGCGGCCAGAACGGCCATTCCTCGAAGGACCGGCAGCGTCCGTCGGCGTCGAGGATGATCACCCAGAGGTCGCGGTACTCGCGATCGACCGGATCGCCGTAGCGGACCTCGATCCGGGCGACGCCGGTGGCCCCCTCGACGGCGACCACTCGCGACTCGATCTCGAAGAGCTCCTCCGGACCCTCGCGCTCGGCCTCCCAGAGGCGGCTGATCGCCTCGAGCCCGACATATGGGCGCTCGAACGGAGCGGTCGAGTAGCTCGCATCGTCGGTGAACAGCTCGCCGAGCGACGCCGTTCCGGCGGTCCTCCAGGCGCGCTCGTAGCGCGAGATCCAGTCCTCGAAGCGTTCTCGATCCATGCTCGGACAGAGCATCGCGCCTGGCGGCCCGGCCTGCAAGGGGTCGAGGTGGCCGTTGCTACCCTCGGCCGGATGGCCCCCTCGCGGCTCCTGGCACCGCTCCTTTTCGCTTTCTCGCTCGCCACCGGAGCCGCCCTCGCGAGCGGCGGCACAGGCGCTCCCGCCCCCGCTCCAAGGCCCCTGGCCCCGACCTCGGCTGCGATCGAGGTCCCGCTCGCAACGGCGATCGGTCCCGCCGCGGCGCGCAGGGCCCCCTCCCCCGCCGCCGCCCGGAACGGCGGTGTTGCGGGCAGCCCGGTCACGGGGAGCGACCGGCTCTTCCCCGAGACCCGCGTCGTCACCGTCTACGGAGCCCCCCAGCTGAGCGCGACGATCGTCGGCAAGAGGAGCCCGTCGGGCTCGGCCTCCGAGGCGGTCCGGCTATCGACTCGCTACGCCGAGATCGACCCGCGCCCGGCCCGGCCCGGCATCGATCTGATCGCCACGGTCGCGACAGCCGACAAGGGCCCGAGCGGGCTCTATCGCAGCCGCCAGAGCCCCGGATTAATCGCCGCCTACCTCGATGCCGCCCGCGCGGTCGGTGGTCGCCTCGTGCTCGACATCCAGCCCGGCCGGGCGAAGTTCATCCGCGAGGTCCGCGCCTACGAGGAATGGCTCGTTGAGCCCGACGTCGACATCGCGCTCGACCCCGAGTGGAACGTCGGCCGACGCGGCATCCCGGGCGTCACCGAGGGCAAGGTGACGGCGAAGCAGCTGAACAAGGTCTCGTCCTACCTCGCCGGGATCGTCACCGACAACGACCTGTCGCAGAAGGGCCTCTACGTGCACCAGTTCCGCGAAGGCAGCGTCCGCGGGCGCGAAGATGTCGCCCAGCGCGGCGCGAAGGTTGCCGTAACGCTGAGCTTCGATGGCATCGGCAGCCCCGCCCCGAAGATCGCCGGTTACCAGAACCTCAGCCAACCGGGCCTGTTCAACGGATTCTCGGTCTTCGTCTCGCTCGACACCGACGTGATGGGTTTCCGCCAGGTCGCGGAGCTCGACCCGGTCGCCGACTACGTCATGTACCAGTAGCCGCCTCTGGATAGCGCTCCGGCAGCCGAGTCAAGGCCGACCCGTCGGCACCCTCGGCCCGATCCGCTGCGCACACCGCGTTTCGCCGGCGCTTCGCCTGGTAGAGACGGGCGTCGGCAACCACCATCGTCTCGCTCGGCGAGTGGTCGCCGGCACCGCGTTCGGCGACACCGATCGAGACCGTCGTGACCTCGTCAGGGCGCTCCGGAAAGCTGATCATCTCGATTCTCCGGCGCAGTGACTCGGCCAGCGCCGCCGAGCCTTCGAGGTCCGTGTCGGCGCAGAGGATCGCGAACTCGTCACCCCCGATCCTGGCGACGAGATCGCCCGTCCGCACCCGGCGCAGGAAGACCCCGGCGACCGTCTCGAGCAGCCGGTCCCCGATCGCATGCCCGTAGCGGTCGTTCACCGACTTGAAGCGGTCGATGTCGCAGATCAGGACGGAGACCGGCAGCCCAGTCCTGCGAGCGCGCGCGAACTCGCGCTCGAGCGACTCGTCCCAGGAGCGGCGATTGCCAAGCCCCGTGAGCGGGTCCTCACGACTGAGTCGCTCCAGGCGCTCGAGCAGATCACGATTACGCTCCTGTTCGCGCTCGAGCTTGGCCCGGCCGCTGAACTCGCTCCAGGCAAGGCGGTTGCGGTGGACCTGGGTTACGAGAGCAAGGACCGACGCCGTGCCCAGATAGAACGCAAGCGTTGCTATAGCCGAGGTCGGCAGGGGCTCGGGAGCGAGAGGAATCGCGATCGCGAGCGCGCCGAGGCTGACGCCGATCAGGGCTGCGGCGTAGGTCCACGGCCAGACGAGGAGGAATGCACTTGCGTAGATCGCCAGCGACATTCCGAGCGCGTAGGCGGCGAACTCCTCATCGACGCGCGAGATCATGATCGCGATCGCGATCTCGATCAGGCAGACGAGCGCGAACATCAGCGCTTCCGGGTGACGGCGGCCGAGCGGACTGATCAGCGCGGCCAGGAGCAGCGCCATCGGAACATCGAAAGTAAGGCGCAGGAGGGCGAAGTCGGAGGCATTGCCCGGTTCGACCAGGAAGTCGAACCCGATCCAGACCGGAAAGGCGACGACGCCGAGGAGTCCCGCGGAGATCGCGGTCGAGCGCGTCTTCTCCTTCACCTCCTGCCGAAATGCCGCTTTGAGCTCGTCCGCGCTCCCGCGGGCGGACACCTCGGCTGCGGCTCCCATACCCACCCTCTCAATGTCGGAAAATGGGGTGCGGAACTTGAGCGGCGGCAGAGCCGGCGGCGTTACTTCCAGGCGGTCTGGACGTTCACGGTCAGCTTGCAGGCGCCCTCGCCTCGGGATGCTCGCGGTACCACTCGATCGTCCTGCCGAGCCCCTCCTCGAGCCCGACCGCCGGTTCCCAGCCGAGCAGGTCGCGGATCTTCGCCGGGTCTACGTACTGGCGGTCGATCTCGCCCTCGGGGTTGCCCTCGCCGCGGATGTCGGGCTCGACGCCGGTGTCGGCGAGCCGGGCGATGATCTCGATCACCTCGCCGACCGGATAGGGCTGCCCACCGCCGGCGTTGAACGCCTCGCCGCGAACCTCGTCGCGATCGAGCTCCGCGGCGATCGTCAGGTAGGCCGATACGGCGTCCTCGACATAGAGGAAGTCGCGCTCGGGTGAGCCGTCGGAGCGCAGTACCGGAGCACGGCCGTCGACCGCTGCCGAAGCGGCCTCGGGGATCAGCCGTGAGAAGTTGAGGTCACCGCCGCCGTAGATGTTGGCGAACCGCGTAACCGCGATCGGCAGGCCGTAGCTGTGCCAGTAGCTACGCGCGATCACATCGGCGGCGGCCTTCGAAGCTTCATATGGCGCGGTCGCCTGAAGTGGGAAGTCCTCGCGATATGGAAGCTCGTCGTGGGCACCGTAGGCCTTGTCGGAGGAGGCGAAGACGATTCGCCCCACCCCCCGATCGAGGCAGGCCTGGAGCACGGTCCAGGTGCCGCGGACGTTGGTGTCGAAGCCCTCGGTCGGCGCCGCCTGCACGGTCGAGACGATCGTCTCCGCGGCGAGGTGGAAGACCGCGTCGACGCCGTTCCTGGTCAGCGTGCGGTCGAAGAGCGCGCCGTCGAGCAGGTCGCCCTCGATCTCGTTGACCTCGCCGTCGATGCCGAGCATCGCCAGCGTCGAGGGTCGCCCCGATCGCGGCCGCCGGTCGTACGAGGTGACCTTGGCCCCGCTCTCGAGCAGTCCCTTGGCGAGCCACGCGCCGACGAAGCCGCGAGCGCCGGTGACGACCGCCGAGGAAACCCCCGGAACCGAATCAGCCACGGACCCCGCCGGCCTCGGCCCTGGTCCCGTTCCCGCCGGTCTCTCCACGACCGGTTTCGGTCGCCCCACGCCAGACCGCCCAGGGGGCGTCTCCGCCCTCCCAGAGGTCGTTGAGCGTGACCGCGTCCTTGTAGGTGTCCATGCAGTCCCAAAAGCCCTCGTGGCGATAGGCGTGGAGGAGACCCTCGGCGGCGAGACGCTTGAGCGGATCCTGCTCGAGCACGCTTGTCGGAGTCAGGTAGTCGAGCACCGATTGCTCGAAGACGAAGAAGCCGCCGTTGACCCAGTGATCGAGCCTCGGCTTCTCCTGAAAGCCCGCCACGCGTCCGGCCTCATCAAGATCGGTGATCCCGAACTGCGACAGCGGCCTGACCACGGTCACGGTTGCCGCATCGCCGTGCTCTCGGTGAAAGCGGATGAGCGCGGGGAGGTCGACGTCGGCGACACCATCGGCGTAGGTGACGCAGAACGGCTCACCCTCGAAATGGTCCTCGGCGAGCTTGACCCGGCCACCGGTCGGCGTGTCGACAAGGGTGTCGACGCATTCGATCTCTACCTCCTCGGGCCATTCCTCGGAAGCGGCGAAGGCCTCGATCTGATCGCCGAGGTAGCCGGTGAGGAGGACGAAGCGGCGCAGGCCCTGAGCGGCGTAGATCCGGATCACGTGCCAGAGAATCGGCCGTCCGCCGATCTCGACCAACGCCTTTGGGATCGAGTGCGTGCGCTCCTGAAGCCGCGTTCCCCTGCCCCCGCAGAGGATCGCGACCTTGCCGATCGAGTCCACTACCTCGTGCCGAGTGGGGCGCCGCCGGCCACCGCGGGCAGGATCGTGACCTCGTCCCCGTCCGAAACGGAGGTGCCGAGGCCGTCCTGGAAGCGGATGTCCTCGCCGGAGACGTAAACGTTGACGAAGCGCCGCAGCTCGCCCGACTCGGTGATCCGCTCGCGCAGGTCGCCATGCGAGGCGAAAACCGCGTCGAGCGCCTCGCCGACCGTGGCGCCCTCGACCGATAGCTCGGACTCGCCGCCGGTGGTTGCGCGCAGCTGCGCGGGGATCTTCACGGTGACGGCCATGCGGCCGGGAAGACTATTGGATGAGTCTAATCCGCCGGCGTCGCGGAGGAGGACTCAGCCGCGCCTTACCTTGACCACCTTGCTGAGGTTGCCGGAGAGGTCGCCGACCTGGACGAACTTGACTCTGCGGGGCCCGCTCACCTCGGTCGAGCGCTCGAACGGTCGCGTCTTGAACTCGCCCCGGCGGCGCTTGCCGATACCGAGCTCGAACAGGCCGGACTCCGCGTCCACGGCCTCGACCCGCAGCACCCAATCGCCTCGGAGGCGCCGCAGTGTCGCCGACTTGACCGAAGGGGCGACGTCGTCGACGAACGGGCCCGGGTCGGGAGCGGGGCTGGCCCAGTAGGTGAAGCCGCTCGCGTCGGCGCTCAAGCGCTGCACTCGCTCGTTGCCGAAGTCGGCGACGAAGATGTTCGGCCCCGGGCCGCCGGGGGGAGTGAACACGTCGAAGGAGCGCACCCCGTTGAACCTGCCGAGATCCGATCCGGGCCCGCCGACGTGGAAGGCTTCGTTGAAGTTCCCGGCGCCGTCGCCGTCGTAGGCATAGATCCGGTGGGAGTAGCCAGGGGATGAGTTCTCGGTCTCGGAGACGAACAGCCGCCCCTGGGCGCCGGCGACGAAGACGTCGTCGGGCCGGCCCGTGTGCGTTACCGGGACGGTGCAGCCGTCGGCGAGGGTGGTCGGATCGAGCCGGAGCACGCGCAGGGGCTCGGCGACGAAGAGAAAGCCCGCGCCGGGAGCGCTCGGCTCGTCGGGCGTCGAGATCCCGTGTGGCATGTAGACCTGGGCCATCGCCGCGGGAGCGACGACGGTGCTCCCTCGTGCCGGCAGGTCGGAGACCTTGAAGCGCAGCACAGCGTTCGCACAGGGATGGGCGACGTAGATCGAATCCGAGGTGACATCGAGACCCCCTCTCACCCCCGGTGCCGGGGACTCCGAGGCGTCGCAGGGGTCAAGGCGGAAGCCGCGCAGGAACGAGCCGGTCGGCGAGAACTCCTGTACGCGGAGGTTCGCGTCGAGAACCCAGACGGCACCCCCGTTCGCCGACGTTCCGGCGGGCGCTGCGGCAATCGCAACGATCGGGCCGAGCAGGCCGTTCGCGTCGGCGACGGGCGTCTTCCATTCGTCGATCCTCGCCCCGGTTCCGAGCTGGTAGCGCGTCAATCCGCCGCTGCCGAATCCGGCATACGAGGTCCCCTCGCCGTCGACCGCAATCCCAACCGGGCCGGCAGCATGCGCAGCCGCCGGAGCGAGTACCGCCAGTGCCAGCATCAGCGGCAAAGCAGGCCCGATCCTCCTGCACGCTTTCGTTCCCGCGCTCCCTCGCGTCACCCCCTGAACGGTAGCGCGCTAACGGCCTGGATGGGCCGGTCGCTCATCCGCGCCGCCGCTCGACGCTCTCGGAGCCGTCACGTTGCCGGCCAGATCGGTGACTCGCAAGAAGCGAACCCGACGCGGGCTCTCCACCGCCAGCCTTCGCTCAAACAAATGCGCCTCGTACTCTCCGTCGCTCGCGGTCGGAGCCTAAGCCGTCGAGCGTCCAGTCGTAGGCGCTTCCGCCCCCCAGCAGCAAACTTCGGTTCGTCGCCGCTAGGCGACCACAGCGGGGGAGCCCTCGACCGCCTCGAAGCTCGAAAGCGTCGGCTCGATCTCGTCCATCTGAAATCCCTCGCGAGTCGCGTCGAGCGTCTTCAACCCCTCGCCGGTGATCACGAGCACCACTCGCTCACCAGGGTCGATCGTCCCGGCCTCGGCCAGCTTCGCGAACACGGCCGTGGTGACTCCGCCCGCGGTCTCGGTGAAGATCCCCGTCGTCTCGGCGAGCAGCCTGATCCCGTCGCGGATCTCATCGTCGGTCACGGACTCGACCGAGCCTCCGGTGGAGCGGGCGAGATCGAGCGCGTACGGGCCGTCGGCGGGGTTACCGATCGCGAGGCTCTTCGCGATCGTCTCCGGGCGCTGCGGGCGGCAGACGTCCTGGCCGTCCGCATAGGCGGTGGCGACCGGGCTGCAGCCCTCAGCCTGAGCGCCGTTGAACGCCGGCAGCTCGCCGTTGACGAGGCCGAGGTCGAGCCACTCGCTGAAGCCACGGCCGATCTTCGTGAACAGTGAGCCCGATGCGATCGGGCAGACGACGCGATCGGGGAGCTGCCAGTCGAGCTGCTCGGCGATCTCGTAGGCGAGCGTCTTCGAGCCCTCGGCGTAGTAGGGCCTCAGGTTGACGTTGACGAACGCCCACGGGCGTGCGTCGGCGAGCTCGGTGCAGAGGCGATTGACATCGTCGTAATTGCCGTTGACGCCGACGAGGCGGGTTCCGTAGACATCGGTCGCGAGCAGCTTCTGCTCCTCGAGGTCGGCGGGGACGAAGACGAACGAGTCGAGCCCGGCCGCCGCGGCATGCGCCGCGACCGCGTTGGCAAGGTTGCCGGTCGAGGCGCATGCGACCGTCTCGAAGCCGAGCTCACGAGCCTTCGCCAGGGCAACGGCGACGACTCGGTCCTTGAACGAGTGGGTCGGGTTGGCGGCGTCGTTCTTGACCCAGACGTTCTCGAGGCCGAGCCTGCGCCCGAGCCGATCGGCCCGGACGAGCGGGGTCAGCCCCGGCTCGAGCGTGCCGCGCTCGACCGGTGCGTCGCTCGCGAACGGCAGGAAATCGGCGTAGCGCCAGATCCCTGCCGAGCCCGCCTGAATCCGCCGGCGAGCCCCATCGGGGTCGAGCGAGCTGAAATCGTAGTCGACCTCGAGCGGGCCGAAGCAGTGCTCGCAGACGTAGTAGGCCTCGAGCGGGTATTCCTTGCGGCACTCCTTGCACCTGAGCGCCTCGAGGGGTCCATGTGGCATATCGGCGTCCTCCGTTGATGTCGTTTGGTCTCTTGAAACGACATAGACCTCTGCCTGTGCGAGCAGAGGTCCGGTTGGAACGCCCTACTCACATCTTCCAGGAATTGGCACCATCCCCTCGGCCGAAGCCTTTGGGAGGTTGCCGGGGTATCAACGGGCCAGTCCCTCCACCCCTCTAGATGTGGCGGTCTATGTGGGCATGATGATACAGATCGACTCGGCTCTTGGCGTAGTCTTCGCCGCCGAGCGTGTGCGATGAACCCTGGTGAGTTAGATGCCGAGCCTTCCGAAGCCGAGACTACGCCGGGGCGCTCGCGCGAGCG
>JBPCRS010000206.1:0-19702 GCA_050996575.1 Solirubrobacterales bacterium | reverse complement strand
ATTCGTCGAGGCGGCGGCCTGCCCCGGCGCCGGCGTCTTCGCGCTCGTTCGCACCTCGAACCCGGGTGCCGCCGACGTTCTCGACCTGCCCGCGCCGGAGCGCCCCCTGCACGAGCACATCGCGGGCTTGATCGCCGAGCGCGCCGATCGCCTCGCCGGAAGCGGCGAGGGCGAGGGCATCTCGGGGATGGGGGCGGTCGCCGGCGCGACCGAGCCCGGCTTTCTCGCCCGGCTTCGCGAGCTGATGCCCGCCGCCATCATCCTCGTTCCCGGCGTCGGCGCCCAGGGCGGCAACGCCGCCGACCTCGGCCCGGCGTTTTCAGCCCATCCGGCCTCGGTGCTCGTCACGGCGTCGCGCTCGATCGCCGGCGCCGACGACCCCGGGGCGGCGGCCGAACGGCTTCGCGACGAGCTCGCAAGCGTTGCTCCAAGCGGCTGAGAACCGCCGTTGCGAGCCCTAGTTACCCCTAGCATCACCGATCCCGATGGACGAGAAGCCGCGGAGGGGGAGATGGATAGGGCGCGTTTTCGCGTTCATCGCGCTGGTCGCGGCGGTGGCCGTCGTCTACGTGGTCATCTCCAACTCACTCGAGGGCAGCGACGGCGGCGACGAGAAGAAGGAGAGGGGCGGCGACCGAATAGTCGGCTGCGAGCCCGAGTTCGACGACGCCGTCGAGGACGGCTACTACGTCGTCCAGCAGGACGATCTGCTCAGCCTGATCGCGCAGCGCACCTGCGTACCGGTCGACGAGCTTCAGCAGCTCAACCCCGAGACCGATCCGCAGGCGCTCGTACCGGGAACGTGCCTCAAGCTCGAGCTCGGCGGCTGCGAGAACCGCGAAGCCTGAATTTTCGCACGCGCCAGACGGCGTTCCTCGCACTCCAGCTTGCTCTAGTCCTCGCCGCACCGGCGAGCGCGAAGCCGGACAAGCCACCGCAGCCCGCGGCCGAGGCCTGGGTCCTGATCGACGCCGGCGACGGCGAGCGACTCGCCGCCCGCCGCCCGACCGAGCAGCGCTCGATCGCGAGCGCGACGAAGCTGATGACGGCATACCTCGCGCTGAAGCAAAAAAACCTCGATAAGAAGGTGAGCGCGCCCGCCTACGAGGCACTCGCGGCCGAGTCCCTGCTCGGGCTCGAGGCCGGCGAGCGGATCAGCTACCGCGAGCTCCTGTACGCGCTGATCCTCGCCAGCGCAAACGACGGCGCGGTCACCGTCGCCGAGGGCGTCAGCGGCTCGATCGATCGCTTCATTCAGCGGATGAACGCGGCCGCGGCGAGGCTCGGGCTCGACGACACCAGCTACGCCAACCCGATCGGGCTCGACGACTCGCTCAATTACTCGAGTGCCGCCGACCTGGCCGAGCTGACGACGATCCTGCTCGACGATCCGTTTTTCCGCAAGGTCGCCGACACCGAGTCGCACACGGTCGAGACCGACCGAGCCTCGCGGCCGATCGTCACACGCAACGACCTGCTCGGCCGTGCCCCGTACGTCAGTGGGGTCAAGACCGGATTCACCGGTGAGGCCGGCAACGTGCTCGTCGGTTCCGGCGAGCGCAAGGGGGTGCGACTGGTTGCGGTCGTGCTCGGCGCACCGAGCGAGTCGGCCCGCGACGACGGCGTCTTCGCGCTGCTCGAATACGGGTTCTCGCTCTACAAGGCTGAGACGCCGGTTCGCGCTCGCCAGCAGTTCGCCGCGCCGCCGGTCGACTCCGGCGGCACGGTGGAGCTGCTGGCGCGGACGCCGGTGACCGTCTCCGCCCGCAAAGACCAGGATGTCGAGACCGAGGTCGACGCTCCGGCCGATCTCTCCGGGCCGATTCGAAAGGGTGAGCGCCTCGGCCGTGTCAGCGTCTCGGTCGACGACGAAGCGGCCGGCTCGTCGCCTCTGATCGCCGCCCGCGCGGTCGCGGCTCCCTCGGTCGCCGACGAGGTTCGAAACAACGCCCCTAGCCTTGCGCTGATCGCGGGCATAGTGTTCGCGGTGCTGGTGATCGTCCTGATCTTCCAAAGGGGGAGACGCAGCCGGTGAATGCAGGCAATACAACGCAGCTTTGATCCTCACCGTCATACTCAACGCCGCGATCGATCGAACGGTCGCGGTTCCGAACTTCCACCTCGGCTATCGCCACCGGGCGGTTGAAGCCCGCACGGTCGCCGGCGGCAAGGGCGTCAACGTCGCCCGAGCGCTGAAGCTGCTCGGGCGGCCCGTGATCGCGACCGGCCTGGCCGGCGGCCCGACCGGAACGCGGATTCTCGGTCGCCTCGCCGAGGAGTCGATCCTCAACGACTTCACCCAGATCGCCGAGGAGTCGCGGACCAACCTCGCGGTGATCGACCCGACCTCGGGCGAGCAGACCGAGATCAACGAGCGCGGTCCTTCGGTTACGCCGGAGGAGGTCGAGCAGTTCGTCGAGAAGCTCCTCTACCTCGCCCAGGGCGCCGAGTTCTGCGTGATCGCCGGCAGCATCCCCCCGGGAGTTGACGCCGGTATCTACGGCCGCATGATCGAAGAGATGCGATCGCTCGGCGTTCCCACCTTGCTCGACACCGACGGCGAGCCGATGCGGCTGGGCCTGCGCGCCGGCCCCGACGTCGTCGCCCCGAACGAGCTCGAGGCGGAGCAGGCCGTCGGCCACGAGTTCGCCGACGCCGCCGACCTTGCCCTGGCGCTCTCCGGGCTGGTCGAGATGGGAGCCCACGAGGCCGTCGTCACGCGCGAGGGCGGCTGCGTTGCGAACACCAGCGAAGCGGGCGGGCGCCGACGCTGGGAGGTCGGGATCGACCCGCTCGAACCGATCGCCACCGTCGGTTCGGGCGACGTCTTCGTCGCCGGCTACATCTCGGCGCGCTTCCTCGGCGCTGAAGGGTCCGAGGCGCTCGCCTACGGGGTCGCCTGCGGCGCCCAGTCGACCCAGCATTTCGGCGCCGGCGAGATCGACCCGGCCGAGGTCGAGCGCCTGCTCGACCGCGTCCAAGTGCGTGAGCTCGAGGTCCCCGCAGCGGTCAGCTGAGTGCCTGAGCTCTCGATAATCGTTCCCGCCTTCAACGAGGAGGCAACGATCGAGGCGACGATCGAGCGTGCCCTAGCCGCCGAGCTTCCGGTCGTCGATCGGGAGGTGATCGTCGTTGAGAACGGCTCCACCGATCGAACTCGCGAGGTGCTGCGCTCGCGATCCTGGCCGCCGCAGGTGCGAATTGCCGAGCTCGATCGCAACAGGGGCAAGGGCGGCGCCGTTCGGCTCGGCGCTGAGAAAGCGGAGGGCCGCTGGATGGCGATCCTCGACGCTGACGGCGAGTACGACCCCAACGACCTCGCAGCAATGCTGCCGATGCTCCAAGAGCAGGGAATGGACGCGGTCTTAGGGACGCGCGCCTGGCAGGCCCACTCCGCGTTCAGCTTCTGGTACGTCGTCGGCAACCGGGCGATCAACGTCGTCGCAAACGTGATCTACAACGTCTGGCTCTCCGATTGCATGGCGGGGCTGAAGCTGATGCCGATCGAGCTCTTCCGCGAGCTCGAGCTGCGCGAGGACGGGTTCGCCTTCGAGGCCGAGATCGTCGGCCGCCTCCTGCGCCACGGGGCCCGCATTTACGAGGTTCCGATCACCTACCAGGCGCGCACACGCTCCGAGGGCAAGAAGCTCTTCGCGCGGCACGGCTGGTGGCTGCTTTTCACTTTCGTGCGATGCCGCTTTACCTAGACCCAGAAGAGCGTTCGGCGTCGTGAGCGAGCGCTGCCCGGCCTGCCGTTCGTCGCAAACGCCGGCTGCCTTCCGCGCCAGCGGGATCGAGTGGGTTCGTTGTTCCGACTGCGCGAGCCTGTTCGATCCGCGCCCGCCGGAGGGTGCGGATCTGCGGCGCATATACGAAGGTGCCGAGTACTTCGTCAAGCCGAGCGATGGGGCGGAGGGTGAGGGCGGTTCGCTCTGGGGCTACCCGGCTGACTATCTCGCGGACCGAGACAGCTCGGAGGCAAAGTTCGATCGCGTGCTCGCCCACCTCGAGCGATACACGCACGCCGGCAGGCTCGTCGACGTCGGCTGCGGGCCGGGATTCCTCCTCTCCGTCGCGGAGCGACGCGGTTGGAGGGCCACCGGTGTCGACCTCAACGATTGGGCGGTAGGGCATGCCCGAGGGCTCGGCCTCGAAGCATTCGGGGGGACCCTGGCCGAGCTGGGAGTTGGCGATGCTGAGCTCTCCGGACTGACGATGCTCGATCTGTTCGAGCATGTGCCCGACGGCGATGAGCTGCTCGCCGAGGCCGCGCGCGTAGTCCGACCCGAAGGGGCGATTGCGATCCTCACACCCGATGCCGGCTCGGCGGTGAGCCGGGCGCTCGGCCGTCGCTGGCCGGAGGTGCGTCGTCCCGGCGAGCACGCCGTTCTCTACTCCGTCGCCGGCCTCGCGGAAATACTTGCCCGGCACGGGTTCGCCGCCGCCGGATGGCATTCGATCGGCAAGACGGCCTCGTTGGCGACGCTGGCGGCCGACGCATCCCCGGCGGCGCCGGGAGTCGCAAGGCGCGTACGAGAAGGCGTGGCCGGGACCGCCCTCGGCAGGCGCGTCGTCGACTTCGACCCGCGCACCAAGTTCTGCCTCTATGCGCGCCGTCTGCCCGCAGGCGGGCGCCGCCCGCTTCAGGCTCCGGTCCGGGTACCGCGCCGCCCCGAGCGGCTCGCCTCGGTCGAGGGCGCGATCGCCGACGAGCTTGCGAGCCTCGCCGAGGCACGGAGATTTTGCGATTGGATGTTCGACGGCTTTGCCGGGCACGTCCACGGCGACGTCGCCGAGGTCGGTGCGGGGATCGGGACCTTCTCGCAACGAATCCTCGGCCGCGGCCCGAAAGCCTGCTGCTCGTCGAGCCCGAGCCGGGCTGCGCGCGCAGGCTCGCCGAGCGCTTCGCCGGCGACGATCGCGTGACTATCGCCGAGCAGACGCTTCCGGCTGCGCTCAGCCTGACCGAGAACGGGTTCGACCTCGTCGTCTGCCAGAACGTGCTCGAGCACGTGGCCGACGACGGGGCGGCGCTAAGGGCGATGGCACGGGCTCTTCGGCCCGGGGGTCGGCTCGCGCTCGTCGTTCCCGCCGGCGCCGACCTATTCGGCCCGCTCGACGACGCCTACGGACACTGGCGCCGATACGAGCGCAAGGAGCTCGGCGATCTCGTCGGCGGCGCCGGGCTCGAGGTCGAGCAACTTGACTTTGTCAATGCGCTCGGCATCCCCGGCTGGCGGGTGAAGAACGCCCGCCCGGGAGCGAGGATCGGGCGGTCGTCGTTGCGCGCCTACGAGGCGCTCGTCGCGCTTTGGCGCCCGCTCGAGGAGCGCCTAGGACCGAACCGGGGCCTCAGCTTATTATGTCTCGCCCGCCGGGCCTGAGCTCGGCCTCGAGCGGCCAGCGGGCGAACACCGCGGTGGCGACGGCGAGCAGGAGGAGCATGAACGGGTAGGCGGGCAGGGCATAGCGGGTGCTGCCGAGCACCCAGACGGCGGCGAGCACGGCGAGCGCCGGGAAGGTCCATACGAACCAGGGCCGCAGCGCGCCGGGGGCCCTGAGCGAGATCACGATCAGCGCCACCAGGGCGAGCACGTCGAGTACGCGTACGTTCCATTTGACGATCGGCGCGGTGCGCTCGCCGAGGCCGAGCTGGGCGCGGTCGGCGAGGGTCGCCTCCGGCTCTTGGCCGAGTGCGCTGAAACTGCGCGCGAAGTTGAGCAACGTCGCCTCGACGACGAAGCCCGGGTTCTCGCCGGCGTAGGAGAGTGCGCGTGAGCGCAGCTCGGAGTCGAGCTCGCGCTCGTCGAGATCGGCTCGGTCGAAGAGGTCTCGATAGCGCTCGGTCGCCTCGGGGAGAACCCACGTCGCGGTGTAACCGGCGCGGTCGCGAGCATCGTCGTTGAAGGCGCCAGATATCCCGTAACCGGTTTGCGTGTTGGTCGGCACGAAGGCATCGAAGGCGCCGGCGTTTCGGACGGTCCACGGGACGACGACGAGGACCGTGGCGAGAACGACCGCGGCGGGGGCCGCGAGCGAGGCGAGGCTGAAGCGGGGGAGTGCCGTCCAGACCCCGATCGCAGCCGGGATCGCGAGCAGGGCGCCGTTCGAACGGGTCATCGCCGCGAGCCCGCAGAGCGCCCCGGCGGCGAGCGCCCAGCGCCAATTCCCGCCCTCGCGACGAGCGAGCAGCGTGCATACGACCATGCTCAGCATGAGGGCGAGGAACAAGGGTTCGGAGACGAGTGCCAGATGGGCGAGGACGAGCGGCGGGAAGATTGCGGCAAGCGAGGCGGCGAGCAGTCCGACGCGAACACCCCAGATCAGCCCACCGATCGCGTAGACGCAAGCAACGGCGAGCACCCCGAGCAGGGCTCCGAGCGCCCTGCCCGCATCGAGACCGGCCTCGTCGCCGGCGATCAGGTAGACGCCGCCGAGCATGTAGGGATAGAGCGGCGGCCGGAAGGCGCTCGGGCCGTTCTCGGCGATCACCGTCTGCGGATAGCCGTCGCCGGCGGCGATCGAGCGCGCATGGCGGTCGTAGTCCGCCGAGTCGAAGACAGGCTCGTATCCGCTCTCGATCGCGAGTGCCCCGAGTCGTAGGATCAGGGCGACGACGAGGATCGCGCCGAGGGCGACGCGATGGTTGTCCTCGAGGCGCGCGAGCATCGGCGGCAGCGTACGTCGCGGCGCCCGCCGGCGCCGCCAGCGCCGCTGTTATCATCGCCTGGGCCTTGGAAATCCGGGCCTCAAGCCGCAAATCGCGTATTTCTGGCCCCTCGTCGAGGGGTCTTTTTCGTCCGCGATCGCGCCTAAGTTTGGCCCCTCTAGACCGGAGGTAGCGTGGAAGTCGAGATCGGACGTGGGAAGAAGGGTCGTCGGGCCTATGGGTTCGACGACATCGCGATCGTCCCCTCGCGGCGTACGCGAGACCCGGACGACATCGACATCACCTGGACGCTGGGCCCGTACCGCTTCGACCTGCCGCTGCTGGCATCGGCGATGGACGGCGTCGTAAGCCCGCGGACGGCTGTCGAGGTAAACCGGCTCGGTGGCCTCGGGGTGCTCAACCTCGAGGGGATCTGGTCGCGCTACGAGGATCCCGACGGCAAGCTCGACCAGATAGCCCAGGCCTCGCCCGATCAGGCGACCCGGCTGATGCAGGAGGTCTACGAGGAGCCGGTAAAGCCCGAGCTGATCGCCCGGCGGGTCGAGGAGATCAAGGCCGAGGGGGCCGTCGCCTGCGGCTCGTTCACGCCACAGAAGGTGACCGAGTGGCACGAGATCGCGCTCGAGGCCGGCCTCGACATCCTCGTCATCCAGGGCACCGTGATCTCGGCCGAGCACGTCTCCTCGAAGGAGGACGGGGTGCTCAACTTGAAGGAGTTCATCGCCGAGGTCCCGGTCCCGTGCATCGTCGGCGGCTGCGCTTCGTATTCGACCGGCCTGCACCTGATGCGGACCGGCGCGGTCGGCGTCCTCGTCGGCGTCGGTCCCGGCGCCGCCTGCACGACTCGCGGCGTGCTCGGGATCGGTGTCCCGCAGGCGACCGCGATCGCCGACGTCGCCGCCGCTCGCTCGCAGCACATGCTCGAGACCGGTGAGTACACCAACGTGATCGGTGACGGCGGTATGCGGACCGGGGGAGACGTCTCGAAGGCGGTCGCCTGCGGTGCCGACGCGGTGATGATCGGCTCGCCGCTGGCCCGCGCCGAGGAGGCGCCGGGGCGCGGCTACCACTGGGGCATGGCGACATTCCACCCCTCGCTGCCGCGCGGTACCCGCGTCGCGACGACCCAGGACGGGACGCTCGAGCAGATCCTGCTCGGCCCGGCTCAGGAGAACGACGGAACGTTCAACCTGATGGGCGCTCTGCGGACCTCGATGGCGACCTGCGGCTACGAGGACATTCCCTCGTTTCACCGCGCCGAGGTGATGGTCGCGCCGTCGCTGCAAACCGAGGGCAAGTCGCTGCAGCGCCAGCAGTCGGTCGGGATGGGCTCGAATGGGCGGGCGCGCGTCTCGGCCGGGGTCGCGGTCTCCGATGACTGAGGCCTGTGTCGTCTGAGGTCTCGCCCTCTCCGGAGGTCGCCGAGGCGATCACCGAGGGCGAGCCCGAAGGCGCGCCGCTGCCGCAGGCCGACCTCGAGGCGGTCGCCCACGCCGAAGGGCAGGCCGCGCTCGAGGAGGTTCTGGTCTTGGACTTCGGCGGCCAGTACTCGCAGCTGATCGCCCGGCGGATCCGCGAGTGCGGCGTCTTCTCCGAGCTGCTCCCGCACGACACCGACGTCGAGAAGATCCGCGCTCGGCACCCGCGGGCGCTGGTGCTCTCCGGCGGCCCGGCGTCGGTCTACGCCGAGGGTGCACCTCCGCTTCGCCACGAGCTGCTCGAGCTCGGCGTTCCCGTGCTCGGCATCTGTTACGGGATGCAGCTGATGGTCCACGAGCTTGGCGGAGAGGTCGAGTCAGCGCCTGCGGGCGAGTTCGGCCGCACCGAGCTCCAGGTCCTCGGCGACGGCGGCACGCTGCTCGCCGAACTGCCCACCGAGCAGGCCTGCTGGATGAGCCACCGCGACACCGTCTTCGAGCCGCCGCCCGGCTTCACCGCGCTCGCCTCGAGCCCGGCCTCACCGGTCGCGGCCTTCGAGCACCCCGGTCGCGGCCTGTACGGGATCCAGTTTCCTCCCGAGGTCGTCCACACTCCGTACGGGACCGAGATCCTGACCCGATTTCTGCGCCGGATCGCCGGCTGCGAGGAGAAGTGGTCGCCGGCCTCGGTGATCGCCGAGCAGGTCGAGCGGATCCGCGCACAGGTCGGCGACAGGGGCGTCGTCTGCGGCCTCTCCGGAGGGATCGATTCGGCTACCGCGGCGCTGCTTGTCCACCGCGCGGTCGGCAGCCAGCTGACCTGCGTGCTCGTCGACCACGGGCTGATGCGAAAGAACGAGGCCGAGCAGGTGGTCGATACCTTCCGCGACCGCCTCGGCGTTCCGCTGATCAACGTCGACGCCGAGGATCGATTCCTCGAGCGACTCGCCGGCGAGACCGAGCCCGAGCGCAAACGCAAGATCATCGGCGAGGAGTTCATCCGGGTCTTCGAGGAGGAGGCGGAGAAGCTCACCGACGTCCGCTTCCTCGTCCAGGGGACGCTCTACTCCGACGTGATCGAGTCCGGCGGCGACGGTCGCTCCGGCGCCGCGACGATCAAGTCACACCACAACGTCGGCGGCCTGCCCGAGGATCTTGGCTTCGAGCTCGTCGAGCCGCTGCGGATGCTGTTCAAGGACGAGGTCCGCACGGTCGCTGCCGAGCTCGGACTTCCCGAGAAGATCGTCTGGCGCCAGCCCTTCCCGGGCCCCGGCCTCGGGATCCGGATCGTCGGTGGTGAGGTGACCAGGGAGCGGCTCGAGATCCTCCGCGACGCCGACGCGATCCTCCAGGAGGAGGTTCGCTCGGCCGGGATGTACCGCCAGCTCTGGCAGTCGTTCTGCGTGCTGCCGGTGGTTCGCTCGGTCGGCGTCCAGGGCGACGAGCGAACCTACGCCTATCCGATCGTGATCCGCGCGGTCACCTCCGACGACGCGATGACCGCCGACTGGGCCCGGCTGCCCTACGATCTGCTCGAGCGCGCCTCCTCGCGGATCATCAACGAGATCCGCGGCGTCAACCGGGTTGCCCTCGACATCTCCTCGAAACCGCCGGCAACGATCGAGTGGGAATGAAACCGCTCTTGCTGGGGTTGCTCTGCGCCGCACTGCTCGGCGCCGGATGTGGCGGTGACGACGAGACCGTGACCACCTCGACGATCGGGGTAAGCGGGCCGAGCGGGCCGAGCGGCGCCAGCGGCGCCTCCGGAGCGAGCGGCGAGGACGGGGAGGAGCAGGGCCCGCCGATCGAGCTCGAGGCGGCGCGCACCAACCTCGAGCAGGCCGGGTTCACGGTCGAGGACCAAGCGGGAGACGACCTCGTTCAGGAAACGGCGGACGGCACCGTCGATGCCGAGGCCGGGCTGCGGGTGTTCGAACCCGGCGATCCCGCTGACGCCGTGATCCAGCAGTTCGCATCCTCGGCAAACGCCGAGGACGTTGCCGAGTCGCTCGAGGTCGGCTTCTTCGCCGTCGAGATCCGCGACAACGTCGTCCTCTTCGCGGTCAAGGACCAGCAGGCCCTGCTCGACGAGATCGTCACCGCGGCCGAGGGCTGAGCCCGGCCCGAAGGGCTACGCCTCAGCGGGTTGCCCGGTCTCGAAGGCTTCCGGAATCGCCGGATCGCCGAGTTGCTGGCGCAGCACGGCCAGGTGCTGCGCGTCGTTGCAGGAGATCTGCACCGCCGTCTTCAGTAGCGCAGGGTCGGTCAGCTTCTCAGCGGCGTCGTTGAAAGCGGCGATCAGCGCGTTTTCGAGCTCGACCGCGAACTCGAGCGCGTCGTCCTGCGATTCGAGCGCGCCGAGCCCGTCAACTTGGTCGGCCTTCGGCGGGGGTGGCGCCTCGCCGCCGCGATCCTCGAGCGCGGCCTCGAGCGCAGCGACGTGCTCGCTCTCCTGATCGGCGAAGAGCTCGGCGGCCTTCACGATCTCGGCGTCGAGCAGGTCCTCATCGGCCGCGATCGTCGAGTAGACGATCGCGGCCGTTTGTGCGAGGGCGATCAGCTTTTCGAGTGTCGGCGCGTCGGCCTCGCTGCCGGGGTTTGCGATTGCGACCGCGGCGCTAGCGAGCGGGATCGAGCCCGCCGCGAGGACGCCGCCGATCCGCAGGCCGGCGCCAATCGCTTCGCGGCGGGTTTCCCCGGACGTGTTCGCGGCGCTCATGGCTGTGCTCCGACCACGAGGGCGTCCGGGACCTGAGGCTCGCCGAGCTCGCCGAGCACGACCGAGATCTGCTCCGCCTCGACGGCGGCGATCTCGAACGCGGTCCGGCGCAGGGGCGCCGAGGTCAGCTTCGTCGCCAGCTCGATGTAGGTCCCGACCGCCATGTTCGAGAGGTCGGCGGCGATGTTGAGGAAGACCTCCTCGGCGTCCTCGGCGTCGTCGAGCTCGTCGAGTGCGAGATCGCGCCGGTAGAAGTCGTCCGAACGCTCCTTGACCGGAGTCCCTCCGAGCTCCTCGATGTCCTCGCGCAGGAGTTCGACGTGCTCGCGCGCATGTTTGGCGAAGCCATCGGCCTGCTCGGCGGCCTCCCCCGAGAGGGCGGCGGCGCCGGTTTCGTAGGCGAAGATCGCGCTCAGCTCGAGCGCCAGAGCGTCGTTGAGCAGATCGGGCTCTTCGGTGCTCGGGTCGGTCGGCTCGTCTTCGCCGCAACCGGAAGCCAAGGCCGCCGCAGCCGATCCCGCCAGGCCGGCCGCGGAGAGACCGATCAGGCGGCGGCGGGAGAGCTCGCTCAGCTCCAGCCGTCCCAGCGCTTCAGGTTGGGCGTCGGGTCCATAACTGAGCCGCCCCCGTACCAGTCGCCGTCCCACATCTCGAAGTGCAAATGGCAGCCCGTGGCACGGCCGGTGTCACCCACCCTGCCGATGTTTCCACCGGTCTTGACCTTGTCGCCGACCTTGAGCTTGCTCGGCTCCTGCATGTGCATGTAGACATAGTCGACGTTCGTGCCCTTGCCGTCGATGACGACATAGTTGCCGGCGGCCGCGTGGTACTCGCTCACCTGCACCTTGCCACCGCGCGCGGCGATGATCCGCTTGCCGCAACTGGCGAACACGTCCTGGCCGTCGTGACCGCGGCCAGCGCCGAGTCCGTCGCCGTAGTCGTGCTTGCCGGTCAGCGGGAAGATGTGGTCGTACTGCTCGAAGCCGGCCTTGGCGCCGTCGCCCCCGGCGAGCGGCTTGACCTCGAAGTCATAGGCGCCGTTGGGGGCGATCTCGTTGCTCTCGGTCTTGCCGTTCCAGCGCACCTGGGCGGGTGTCTGCGGGGCGACGTCTTTGGCGATCAAGCTGCGGACGACGCCTCCGTCTTCGGAGTCGACCACATCGACGCGGACGTCCTGGGGCGAGTTGCCCTGGGCGATGAACGACGCCGTCGCCTGCTGCTTGCCGGCGAAGAAGCCCTTGGCCGGGCTCGCGCTCACATCGGCTATCCCGCCGCCGCCCGACGGCGGCGCCTCGACCTCGTCGGCGCCAACGATCGTCAGCTCGTTCGGCGACTCCGCGGTTTGACCTCCGCCATCGGCGACCTGGACCTTGCCGCTGGTCGCCAGCTCGGGCACGACCGCCTCGAGCGAGGTCGAGCTGACCTTCTCCGGCGGCGCGCTGACCTTGCCGCCGCCCTTCTGGGCGAACTGGACCGTGCTGATGTAGTCGAGGCTGCGGCCGTTGACCTGAACGCGAGCGCCGGGCGATGCTTTGCGCAGGCCGGCGCACTGGTTCTGGCAGACGACGTCGGTGACGGTCGGCGGTTGGGGGGCGCCGATGCCGCCGCCCGAGGCGCCGAGCGCGATGCCGCTGCCAAGCGTCGCCAGGGCGACCGGTATGGCTGCGATCAGCCTCGTGGACAGCAAACGACCCTCTCTTCCTTGGGCCTACGGGGTTAGCTGTCGGGCTCGCGCTGAAAGAGCAGCGCTACGGACCTCGTCGTCCGATTCGCCCCTTGGGACAACCTATTCGCGGTTATCCCTTCGGTTCCCCCGCCCCGCGATGGCTTGGCCGTCGAAGGTTCGGCAGGTGTTATCGGCGGCGGCAGTATAACCCCGGGGCAGGCGGAGTCAACATAAGAACTTATGCAACTAGTTGCCAAATACTCATTGTTTGTTCATTGAAACCGGGTGGCGATCAAGCCCCCGATTCACGGCTATCATCGTGCGGCCGCGCCGAGCAGCTACGGGCGCGGTTTTTCGCGTGACCACCAAGACTTACGTAGCCACTCCCTCGACTCGCCAGCGTGACTGGTATGTCGTCGACGCCGAGGGGCAGACCCTCGTTCGCCTGGCGACGAGGCTTGCGGACATGCTACGCGGCAAGCTCAAGCCCGAGTACACGCCGCATATCGACACCGGAGACTTCGTCGTCGTCGTCAACGCCGAGAAGATCGTCGTCACCGGCAAGAAGCTGCAGGACAAGCGCTACTACCGCCACAGCGGCTACCCCGGCGGCCTGCGCTCGCGCACGCTCGGCGCGATGCTCGAGCGGCGACCCGAAGAGGTGATCCGGATGGCGGTCAAGGGAATGTTGCCGAAGAACAAGCTGGCCCGCGCGCAGCTGACGAAGCTAAAGGTCTATGCCGGTCCCGACCACCCCCACGCTGCACAGCAGCCGAAGACCCTGGAGATCGAGAGCTGATGGCCGACGAAGAGCAGAACGAGACGCCCGAGCCCGAGGACACCGAGGCAACCCCGCCGAGCACCGACCCGGAGATCTCAGAGGAAGCCGAGCCCGCTGCTCCCTCGGGCGACACGCCCGCCGAGGATCCCGCGGCCGATGAGCCCGCGGCCGATGAGCCCGCGGCCGAGGAGCCCGCGGCCGACGAGCCGACCCCCGAGGTGCCTGCCGGCGGAGGGGCGAGCGAGTCTCAGGACGACCAGCCCTCCAGCGACCCGGTTGCCCCCGGAAGCGAAGCTGAGAAGGCAACCGGAAGGGATGTTGATCCGAAGGCTGCCGGAAGTGATGTCAAACCCAAGGACAAGCCGCCGGGGGCCGACCTCGAGCCGATCGCGATCGACGACGACAAGGATCTGACGACTGAGGAGCGCGCCCGCCGCGAGGCCGAAGCCGAGGAACGCGCTGCGGCCGAGGCCGCGGCGACCGCCGATACCAGCGAGGAGCCGGCCGAGCCCCGCACCGCCGCCACCGTCCCCGCCGATGCTCGGATTCAGGCGACCGGCAAGCGCAAGAGCTCGATCGCAAGGGTCGTGCTCACCGCCGGCAGCGGCCAGATCACGGTCAATCAGCGCGAGCTCGACGAATACTTCCCTCGGCCCTACCACCAGGTGGCGGCTCGCTCGCCGCTCGTCACTGCCGGATACGAGTCGAGCGTCGACATCAAGGTGCGCGTCCATGGCGGCGGCATCTCCGGCCAGGCCGGCGCCGTCCGCCACGGCATCGCTCGCGCCCTGACCGAGATCGAGCCCGAGCTTCGCCGCGATCTCAAGCGACGCGGCCTGCTGACTCGCGACGCTCGCGAGAAGGAACGCCGCAAGGCGGGGCTCAAGAAGGCCCGCAAGAAGCCCCAGTTCTCGAAGCGCTAGCCCTCAAACGCTCGACGATCGTGAGCGACCGAAAGCTCTTCGGCACCGACGGCGTTCGCGGGCCGGTCGGCGAGAAGGTGACGCCGGAGCTGGCGACCGCGCTCGGCCGTGCTGCCACCGAGTCTGCGCCCGCCGATCGTCCCCAGGTCCTGATCCTGCGCGACACCCGCGAGTCGGGCCCGATGCTCGAGTCGGCGCTCGCCGCGGGCATCGCGGCGGCCGGCGGCGACGCCCTGATCGGCGGCATCCTGCCGAGCGCCGCCGCCTCGATCCTCGTCCGCCGGCACGGACTCGACCTCGGGATCGTCGTCTCGGCCTCGCACAACCCGTGGCGCGACAACGGGATCAAGTTCTTCGGTGCCAACGGGATCAAGCTCGACGACGAGACCGAGACCGAGATCGAGGAGCGGCTCGAGCGCCCGAGCGCCAATTCGGCGGTCGGTCGCGTGCGCACGCTCGAGGGGGCGCTCGAGGACTACCTGCGCGAGGTCGAGTCGGTCTTCAGCCTCGACCTGACCGGCCGTTCGGTCCTGCTCGACTGCGCCAACGGGGCCGCCTTCCGCGCCGGCCCGACGGCCTTCGAGCGCTTCGGCGCGACGGTCGAGTTGGTCGCGGCCGAGCCCGACGGGCGCAACATCAACGAGGGCTGCGGATCGACCCATATCGATTCTCTTGCGGAGCGGCTCGCCGCCTCGGACGCCGAGCTCGGTTTCGCCTTCGACGGCGACGCCGACCGGGTCCTCGCCGTCGACCGCGCCGGCAACGTTCGCGACGGCGAAGAGATCGTAGCGATCGCCGCCCTGCACCTGCGCGATTCGGCACGGGACTTCGGCGGTGCCGCGGTGACGGTGATGACCAACTACGGCTTCCATACCGCGATGGGCGAGGCCGGGGTCGAGGTCGCGACGACGAAGGTCGGCGATCGACACGTGATCGAGGAGCTCTTGAAGCGCGATTGGACGATCGGCGGCGAACAGTCCGGGCACGTGATCTGGACCGAGTTCGCACCGACCGGGGACGGGATCGCCGCCGCGCTGCTGGTAATGGAAGCGCTCGGCGATCGCGACCTCTCGAAGGTGACGCCGTTCGAGAAGCTGCCGCAACGGCTCGAGAACGTCCGCCTTCCCGACCGCTCGGCGCTCGCCGGCGCGGAGGCGCTTTGGGCGGCGGTCGAAAGCGAGGGCTCGGCGCTCGAGGGCCGCGGCCGCGTCCTCGTCCGGCCCTCGGGCACCGAACCGCTTGTTCGGCTGATGGTCGAGGCACCGACCGAGGGCGAATGTGAGCAGGTCCTCGCCCGCCTCACCGAGGTCGCCGACTCAGAATTCGGCCGCCCTTCTTGAGCTAACCTAGATTCGTTCTCGGGGCCGACCAACCGCGGCCCGAACTCAATCTCGTCGTCTCCCTGCGAGGCGACGATTCGTGGTGATTCGGAGCTATGTGCGGAATCGTCGGATATGTCGGCCGCCGGCCCTGTCGCGATCTTTTGATCGCCGGGCTGGAGAAGCTGGAGTACCGCGGCTATGACTCAGCCGGTATCTCGCTGCTCGAAAACGGCCACATCGACACCGTTCGCGCCGTCGGCAACCTCTCGAACCTGCGGGCGGCGATCGCCGCGGCGACGAACGGCGATGGCGGCGTCGCGGTCGCGACCGGCGGCGACAACGCGAAGATCGGTCTCGCCCACACTCGCTGGGCGACCCACGGCCGGGTAACCGAGGAGAACGCTCACCCGCACGGCGACTGCGGCGACGACATCCACATCGTCCTCAACGGGATCGTCGAGAACCACGCCGAGCTTCACGCCGAGCTCGAATCCGAGGGCCACCACTTCACCAGTGAGACCGACGCCGAGATCGTCGCCCATCTGATCGAGCGTCGCTACGACGGCGACCTGACCGAGGCCGTCCGCGCCGCCTTCGGAGAGCTCCGAGGCCACTACGCCTTCGTCGCGATGCATGTCGAGCACCCCGACCTTCTCGTCGGCGCCCGCTTGGAGTGCCCGTTGATCGTCGGGATCGGCGAGGACGAGGCCTTCTTCGCCTCGGCGATCCCCGCCTTCATGCGCGAAACCCGAAACGTCCTCCAGGTCGAGACCGGCGAGATCGTCACGATCGATCACGACGGAGCCCGGATCACCGACACCGAGGGCAACCGGATCGAGCGCGAGGTCGAGGAGGTCACCTGGGACGAGGACACCGCCGAGAAGGGCGGTTACCCGACCTTCATGATGAAGGAGATCCACGAGCAGCCCGAAGCGGTCGCCGAGACGATCGCCGACCGCCTGCCGGGGCTCGACGGCGTCGACCTGAGCGAGGTCGACCTCGACGAGGAGTTCGCCCGCTCGGTCAGCCGGATCGTGATCGTCGCCTGCGGCACCTCCTACCACGCGGGCCTCGTCGGCCGCTACGCGCTCGAGCTCTGGACCCGGATCCCGATCGAGATGGACATCGCCTCCGAGTACCGCTACCGCGACCCGGTCGTATCCGAGAAAGATCTCGTGATCGGCATCACCCAGTCCGGCGAGACCGCCGACACGCTCGCCGCGATGCGCCTGGCGAAGGAGCGCGGCGCCAGAGTGCTGGCAATCACCAACGTGATGGGGAGCCAGGCGACGCGTGAAGCGGACCACGTCCTCTACACCCGCGCCGGGCTCGAAATCGGCGTCGCCGCAACGAAGACCTTCACCGCCCAGGTCGCTGCGATGTACCTGATCGGGCTCTGGCTCGCCCAGGTGCGCGGGACCTTCCCGCAGGAGGACGTTCGCAGGATCGTCGCCGAGCTCAAGGGCATCCCGTCGAAGATCGAGCAGACGATCGAGTCGGTTGACGGGCGCGTCCGGGCAATCGCACGGGCTCAGGCCGACCAGCGCTTCTTTCTCTACCTCGGCCGAAACATCGGCCTCCCGGTCTGCCTCGAGGGCGCGCTGAAGCTGCGCGAGATCTCCTACATACCGACCGACGCCTACGCCGCCGGCGAGATGAAGCACGGCCCGATCGCGCTGCTCGACGAGTCGACGCCGGTCGTCTGCGTGGCGACCGACAGTCCCGTGCTCGAAAAGGTTCTCTCAAACGTTTCCGAGGTGCGCGCTCGTGGTGCCGATGTGGTCGCGATCGCAACCGAAGGTTCGACCGCGGTCGAGGACGCCGCTGACCACACGATCTACATTCCGAAGACCGACTGGGTGCTGCAGCCGATCCTCGCGATCCTGCCGCTTCAGCTTCTCGCCTACTACATCGCCCGTCGCAACGGTCTCAACGTCGACCAGCCTCGCAACCTGGCGAAGACCGTCACCGTCGAGTGAGACGCGCCAAGCTCGCGATCGGGCCGCTGCTCGCCGCCGGCGCGGTGCTGACGATCGCCGGTTGCGGCGGTGACGACCAGGAAACGGCCACCCCCCCCGCAGCTCTTGCGCCCGCCGAGAGCGTCTTCTACGCCGAGTCCGTACTCCGTTCCGAGGGTGAGGAGCGCGAGGCCCTCGAGACCTCGCTCTCGACCGTGCTCGGCGAGCCACCGGGCACGCAGATCATCGAGGAGCTCAACTCCTCACTGGCCGAGTCGGGCTTCAGCTACGAGGGTGACCTCGCGCCCTGGGTCGGCGAGCGCGGCGGCCTCTTCCTGACCGCGCTCTACGAGCAGGAGGTGGACTCCGTAGACGAGACGATTAATGGCGCGAAGGAGTGCATCGATGCCGCTGAGCCGGCCGAAGGCGAAGACGTTGTCGGCGGCTGCGCACCGCCCCCCGACGAAGGCTTCTCCTCCGACGGCGTCGAGGGCGCGTTCGTAATTCAGTCGACCGACGAGGACGCCGCCGCGGGATTCGTCGAAAAGGTCGCCGCCGAGTCCGACGGGGCCGAGGACGCCGAGTACGAGGGAGTCGAATACAAGCGCGACGAGAACGGCGACGCCGTCGGAGTCGTCGGCGATTTCGTCGTCCTCGGCTCCGAGCAGGGGTTCGAGGCAGCGGTCGACGCCGAGGCCGGCGGTGCCTCGCTCGCCGACGATGACGCCTATACGGGGGCGCTCGGCGACGAAGAGGGTTCGACCGCGACGCTCTACGCCGACGTCCCGGCAATCGCTGAATCGGCGGAGGCCGCGGGAGAATTGAGGGCCGACGATCGGGCCGTTTTCGAGAGCGTCTTCGGCGGCGCCGCCGAGCAGCCGCTGACCGCGAGCGTCGATGCTGCCGCCGGCGGGTTCGGCGCTGAGTTCGCATACGGCACGACCGATGCGCCCTTCCTCGCGGCGGCTGAGGAATCCGCCCTGTTGCGCGAGCTCCCCGGCGACTCCTGGTTCGCTGCCGGTTTCTCGGGTCTCGGCGACGCGGTCGGCTCGCTGATCGGCAGCGCCGCCGATTTCGGCGTCGCCGAGGACGAGATCGAGTCGACCCGCGAGCAGTTCCGCCGCGAGTACGGGCTCGAACTCGAGGACTTCTACGAGCCCTTCGGCGACGGCGCCTTCTTTGCCAACGGTGAGGGCATCTTCGGCACCGGTGCCGGGCTCGTCGTCGAGACCGACGACGACGCCGCCGCCGACCGGCTGATCACCGGGCTCGAGCGCGCCGCGAGGCGCTCCGGGGACCAGGTCCGCCCGGTTGCCGACCGCGAGACCGGCGCCGAGGGTTTCTCGCTGACGATCGAGGACGCGCCGGGGACGGTCAATTTCATCGGTGCCGAGGATCGCGTCGTGATCGCCTACGGCGACGGCGCGACAACCCCTGCGCTCACGCCCGAGAAGTCCGACGGGCGCCTCGGCGGCAGCGACGCGTTCGCCGCCGCGAGCGAGGCGCTGGGTGAGGACTTCGCGGTTGCGACCTACCTCGACTTCGCTCCGCTTGTAGACCTGCTCAGCCTCGCCGCGGCCGCCGACCCATCGCTACAACAGATGCTTCCGTACCTCGAGCCGCTCGACTTCCTGATCGCCGGCTCGGCCTCCGATGGCGAGCGCGAGCGGCTGCGGATGTTCATCGGCATCGCCGCGGCGACCGTCGAGCCGTCGGCGTGAGCGGCGGAGACGATTCGAACCTGATTGGGGACTGTCCCCCCGGGCTCGGCATCGACCTGATCGAGATCAAGCGGATCGAGGCAGCGCTCGAGCGCCACCCGCGGCTCGCCGAGCGGCTGTTCACCGGCGGTGAGCTCGCCTATGCGCGCGCCCGGCGCCGTCCGGGTCGCCACCTCGCCGCCCGCTTCGCCGCCAAGGAGGCGGCGATCAAGGCGCTCGGCGGCGGCGTCGCCCCGCGCGAGGTGGAAATCGTCGGCTCGGCGCCGCCGCGGCTTCAGCTCCATGGTCGCGCCGCCGCGCTCGCCCGAGACCGCGCGCTCGAGCTGGACGTCTCGCTGACCCGCTCGCGCGAGCTCGCCGCGGCGGTAGTCACTCGCCGCCAAACCTAAAGGGGACTGTCCCCTTTCGGTTTGTGGGCGTGACGATCGAGCCGTGGCTGGAGGGCGTCCTCGACGACGAGCGCATGCGCGGCGTCGCTTCCTGGGCGATCGAGGAGTGCGGAATCCCATCGCTCGAGCTGATGG
>JBPCRS010000173.1:0-6370 GCA_050996575.1 Solirubrobacterales bacterium | reverse complement strand
AAGAACGCGACCACCTCGGGGAAGAAGTCGCGCCGGCGGACCGAGGAGAAGGTTGCTTCCTCCGTTTTCCTCGTTTTGCCGAGCGCCGTCGCCGGCGCTCGTCGATCCGCTTGACGACCCGCTCGGGGAACACGCCGCGGAGCTTCCAGCCGACCAGGTCGGGGATCCCGACCCGGGCGCGCTCGAGCCGGGCGAGAGCGCCTTCGCGGAAGCGCAACGGGACGTCGGCCTCGGGGACCCGGATGGCAAGGCCCGGGCCGAGCAGGCAACGGGCCAACAGGCGCGAGTAGAGCCCGTGGTACATCGGCTCGAGCCAGGGCTTGAACAGGTAATGGTGGAGGACATAGGGCTCGATCCCGTCGGCGTAACCGCAGCGCAGGCTCGCCTCGTCGAGCAGGGCGAGCCCGTCGAAGGGCTGGTTGGGCATCAGCCGCGACGGGAGTGTCGTGACCGCCTCTGCCGCGATCCGCGTCGAGAGGATTGCGTTAAGCACATCCTGCTCGGGATACTTGAACGGATAGTCGGCCTCGTCGCTGCCGTAAAAGGTCTTTCCCATGTCGACCCGGCGCTGGCGGTCGTCGAGCAGCCGGATCGTCTCCGCTCCGGGCTCGCCGCCGCAGAGCACCAGCCCGACCGATACATACGGCCGCCTGCCGATCGGCCCGAGCTCGAGCGCCTCGCCCCATTCCGCGACGAAGCGATCGCTGTCGTTCTCGAAGGCGATCACCCGCCCCTGCGCCGCCTCCTCGATCAGCCCGCCGAGCGAGCGGGTGACGATCATGTCGGTGTCGATCAGGACCATCACGCGGGCCGGGTGAGCGCTCGGGGCGACGGTCTTGAGCAGGTAGGGGGCGACCCCCTCCGGCGCCGGCACGATCGTCGTCTCGCCCGCGAGTAGCTCGCGCTGGGGCGTCGTGAGCCCACAGTCGACGAGCAGGATCGGCTCGTCGTGGCCGTGCAGGCGCAGCGAATTGATCATCCCGACGGCGCCGAGGAAGTAGCGCTCGTCGGCGACGCTGTAGAACGCCGCCGGGGGCTTCGGAGTCATCGGGCGGCGGCGCGCTCGCGGCGGGAGTCGTCGAGACGGTCGAGGAGGGCTTGCGGGAGGATCTCGCGCACCCGCCAGCCGAGCCGGTCGCGGGCGTGGATCCGGCCCCGCTCGAACCCGGCGGCGGCTCCGTCGCGGAAGCGCAACGGGACGAGCTCGGTGGGAAGCTCGATCGCGAGCCCGGGGCCGACGAGCGCGCGCTTCAAGAGCTCCGAGTAGACGCCGTGGTACATCGGTCGCTGCCACGGCTTCGACGGCAAGATGAAATGGGCGACGAGCGGCTCGGCGCCATCGGGATAGGCGCAGCGCAGCGAGCTTTCGTCGATCGGCTCGAGACCAGCGAACGGGGTGACCGCAGAAAGGCGCTCGTCGAGGACGACGAGCCGACCGGGATCGACGCTGGTCGCGAGCACCCCGTTGAGGACGTCCTGGTCGGCGTAGAGGAAGGGGTAGTCGGGGTCGTTCCCGCGCCAATAGGTGCGGGCGAAGTCGACCCGGTCCTGGCTCGCGTCCATCAGCCGCAGGGTCTCCGCGCCGAGCTCGCCGTCGAGCGCGACCAGGCCGGAGGAGACGTAGGGACCTGGCCGGGTCTCACCAAGCTCGAGCAGCGGGCCCCACTGCGCGAACCAGCGCTGGACGTTGTCGCGGATCGCCACGATCGCCCCCTCGGCCGCCGGCTCGATCAGCTCGGCGAGCGGCCGGGTGACGACGATGTCGGTGTCGAGCAGAACCATGGTTTCGGCCGGATGAGCGAGCGGTGCCACGGTCTTGAGCAGGTGCGGCGAGGCCGCCGTACGCGGCGGATCGACAATCTCGACGTGCGCCGCGAGCAACTCGCGCTGGCGCGCGCGGAGCCCGCAGTCAAGCAAATAGACGGGGTCGTGGTGGCCCTGCAGGCGCAGCGAATTGATCATTCCGACCGCGCCGAGGAAGTAGCGCTCGTCGGCGACGCAGTAGAAGGCGAGGGTCGCCGTCATCAGCTGCGCGCCGCTCCACGCCGGCGGCGGTCCTCGAGTCGATTGCCGATCCAGCCAGGCAAGACGTCGCCGAGATAGAAGCGACCGAGGTCGCGCGCGTTGACGAACGAGCGGTCGAGGCGGGCGCGCGACCCGCTGCGCATCCGCAGCGGCACCTCCTCGTCGGGCACCCGGACCGGAACGTCTCCGGCGAGCAGGCAACGCGCGAGCAGCCGCGAGTAGATCCCGTGGTACATCGGCTCGAGCCACGGCTTGCGGACGAACTGGTGCAGGACGTGGGGCTCGGCGCCGTCGGGGTACGCGCAGCGCAGGGCGGTCTCGTCGAGAAGTCGAAGCTTGCGAAACGGCGGGGTCGAGGCAAGCCGGGCCTCGTACGCGGTGAAGCTCTCGGCCTCGACGCGGGTGGCGAGGATCGCGTTGAGGACGGCCTGGTCGGCGTAGAGGAAGGGGTAGTCGCGATCGTTGTCGCGCCAGAATGTGCGCGAGTAGTCGACCCTCCTCTGGCGGTCGGCCATCAGCCCGAGCACCTGCGCGCGCTCGGGGCCGCCGAGCACCACCAGGCCAGAGGAGACATATGGGATCGGCCGGGCCTCGCCGAGGTCGAGCTCTGAGCCCCACTCGGCGAAGTAGCGCTGCTGGCGGTCGCGGAAGGCGATTACCCCTCCGCCGGCGACCGCGGCGATCAGCGGGGCGAGCGAGCGGGTGGCGATCATGTCGGTGTCGATCAGGACCGCGGTTTCCGCGGGATGGGCAAGCGGGGCGATCGTTTTCGAGAGGTGGGGCGGCGTCGCGCCCGGGTCCGCGACGAGCACGACCTCGCCCTCGATTGCGCGCCGCTGCCAGGGGGCGAGGCCGAGGTCGAGCAGGTAGATCGGTTCCTCGTGGCCGAGCAGGCGCAGCGAGTTGACGAGTCCGACGGCGCCGAGGAAGTAGCGCTTGTCGGCGACGCAGTAGAAGGCGATCGCGTCGGTCAAGTCGCCTCGTGGCCGCGGGTGCGGAGCTTGTGCAGAGCAATGCCGAGGTGCCAGCGAAGCTTGACCGAGATGTCGACGCGCAGCCGCTCGAGCCGCGCGAGCGGCCCGCGGCGCATCCGCAGCGGCAGCATCGTCGATGGAACCACGATCGCGAGGTCGGGGCCGACGAGCAGGCGCTTCAGCAGGCGCGAGTAGATCCCGTCGTACATCGGCTCGAGCCAGGGCTTCTCCGGGAGGATGTGATGAACGACGTAGGGCTCCCTGCCGTCTGGGTAAACGCACCGCAGTGCACCGAGATCGTCGAGCTCGAGGCCGTCGAACGGTTGCGCGGGGGCGAGCCTGTACTCGAGAATCTCGACCGACTCCGGTTCGTCTCGGGTCTGGATCACCGCGTTGAGCACGTCCTGCTCGGGATAGATGAAGGGATAATCGCGCTCGTTTCGGCCGTAGAAGGTGCGCTCCATCTCGACCCGCCGCTGGCGCTCGTCGAGCAGGCGTAGCGCCTCGGCGCCGGCCTCGCCGCCGAGCAGGACGAGTCCAGAGCCCGCGTAGGGCCGACGGCGCAGCTCGCCGAGCCCGAGGATCTCGCCCCACTCGGGGACGAAGCGATCGATCTGGTTCTCGAACGCGACCACGCGACCTTCGGCAGCGAGCTCGATCGGATCGCTCAGCGACCTGGTCAAGACCATGTCGGCGTCGATCAGGACCATCACCTCGGCCGGGTGGGCGAGCGGGGCGATCGTCTTCGCAAGCCAGGGGGCGACGCCGTCCGGGCCGTCGACGAAGTTGGCGTCACGGGCGAGCAGTCCGCGCTGCGCGCTCGTCATCCCTAGGTCGAGCACGTAGACCGGTTCCCGGTGACCCTGAAGGCGTAGCGAGTTGATCATGCCGACGGCGCCGAGGAAGTAACGCGCATCGCAGACTCAGTAGAAGGCGGCGCTCACGTGGTCCCGCCGAAGCGCCGGCGCAGGCGCTGGCCGAGGTTGATCCGCTTGCGCTCGGCGCTCGCGATCGGCCCGCCGCGCAGGCGCAACGGCAGCTCCGCCGACGGGACACCGATCGCGACGTCGGGACCCTGCAAAAGGCGTCGCAGGAGCTGCGAGTAGACCCCGTCGTGGGTCGCCTCCAGCCACGGTTTGGCACCGAAGTGGTGGACGGCGTAGGGGCTGTGACCGTCCGCGTAAGCACAGCGCAGGCGCGATTCGTCGATTACGCGGAGACCCTCGAACGGGGGCATCGGCGCCTCAGCGAAGGGGCGCACCTCGTAGCTCTCAGTGTCGACGCTCGACTGAAGCACAGCGTTGAGCACGTCCTGGTCGAGGAAGCGCAGGGCATACCCGGGCTCGTCGGCGCCGAAATAGCTGCGCTCGTAATCGACCCGGCGCTGGCGGTCGTCGAGCAGACGCAGCGCCTCGGCGCCCGCCTCGCCGCCGAGGAAGACCAGGCCCGAGCAGACGTAGGGCCGGCGCTTCGGCGCTTCGAGCTCGAGCAGCTCGGCCCACTCGGTGACGAAGCGCTCATCGTCGTTCTCGAAAGCGATCGCTCCGCCTTCGGAAGCGCGCTCGATCAGCTCGTCCAGTCGGCGGGTGACGATGATGTCGGTGTCGATCAGGATCATTGTCTCGGCCGGCTGGGCAAGCGGGGCGATCGTCTTCGAGAGCCACGGCTGCGTCCCGGCGGGCGCCTCGACGATCGTCGCCTCGGCGGCGAGTGCCCGGTGCTGTTCGGCGGTGAGCCCGAGGTCGAGCAGGTGGATCGGCTCGTCGTGTCCGAGCAGCCGAAGCGAGTTGACCATCGCGACGGCGCCGAGGAAGTACTCGCTCGAGGACATGCAGTAGAAGGCGACGTCGTCGTTCACGTCGAGATCACTCATCTAGCTCCGGTCGAGCGTCCAGCGCAGGCGCTGGCCGAGGTTGATCCGTTTGCGCTCGGCGAAGGCGAACGGCCCCGAGCGAAAGCGCAGCGGCAGCGATTCACGCGGAACCCGGATCGCGACATCAGACCCGACGAGCAGGCGATGGAGGAGCTGCGAGTAAACGCCGTGGTATGTGGGCTCGAGCCAGGGCTTGGTCACGTAGTGGTGAACGACGTAGGGTTCGGTCCCGTCGGCGTAGGCACAGCGAAGCGCGCCGGCGTCGCGCACCTCGAGTCCCTCGAACGGCGGGATCGGCGCAAGCCGAGACGGCAGCGACTCGACCCGCTCGGCGGGCACCCGGGCGGCAACGATCGCGTTGAAGACGTCCTGGTCGGCGTAGAGGAAGGGGTAGCCGGGCTCGTTTCGCCGCCACCAGGTTCGCTCGAAGTCGACCAGCTCCTGGTGTTCCTCCATCAGCGAGACGACTTCCTCTCCGGGGGAGCGGCCGATCGCAACGATGGCCGTGCAGAGGTACGGACCGCGGCGCAGCGGCCCGAGGCCGAGCAGCCGCTCCCAGGCGGGATCGAAACGGTCGATGCTGTTCTCGAAGGCGACGACCGCGCTGGCGGCAGCGCGCGAGATCAGCTCGCCGAGGTGCCTGGTAACGACGATGTCGGTGTCGATCAGGACGATCGTCTGCGCCGAATGGGAGAGCGGTAGCTGAGTCTTCTGCAGCCACGGCGGCGCATCGGCGGGCGGTTGCTCGAGCTCGACCTCGGGAGCGAGCAGATCGCGCTGCTCCGCGGTCAAACCCGCATCGAGCAGGTGGATCGGCTCGACGTGGCCGAGCAGGCGAAGCGAGTTGATCGTACCGACGGCGCCGAGGAAGTAGCGCGAGTCGGCGACGCAGAAGAAGGCGGCCTCGGCGGTGCTGCTCACCTCGACCCCCGTGGGCGGCTTGATCGCAGTCGAGCGGCGAGCGGATCGCCGACGCGCCAGCGAAGCTGCTGGCCCGCATTGATCCGCTTTTGCTCGGCAAAGGCGAGCGCGCCACCGCGCAGGCGGAGCGGCAACTCTTCCCGCGGAACGCTGATCGCAAGATCGTCGCCGCCGAGCAGCCGCCTCAGCAAGCGCACATAGACGCCGTCGTAGAGGCCCTTCAGCCACGGCTTCTCGGGCAATACGTGGTGGACCGCGTAGGTCTCGGTCCCGTCGGCATAACCGCAGCGAAGCGACCCCGGATCGATCAGCTCGACCCCCTCGAACGGGGGCATCGGCGCAAGCCGGAAGGGCAGCACCTCGAAGGTCTCCGGATCCGCACTCGACTGAAGCACCGCGTTGAGAACATCCTGGTCGAGAAAGCGGAATGCATAGCCGGGCTCGTCGGCGCTGAAGTAGCTGCGCTCGTAGGTCACATGGCGCTGGCGGTCGTCGAGCAGGCGCAGCGACTCGCCGCGGGCCTCGGCGCCGGGGAAGAGCGGGCCCGACCAGACGTAGGGCCGACGTTTCGCCGCCC
>JBPCRS010000183.1:0-4557 GCA_050996575.1 Solirubrobacterales bacterium | reverse complement strand
TTGAGGCCGTGGCCGGTGAGCACGCAAACGATCGTCCCGGTGATCGGCTCGCCATCCTCGGCGATCGCGCCGTGGGCGAGCAACCCTGCGACCGAGGCCGCCGACGCCGGCTCGCAGAAGACGCCCTCGCGGCCGGCGAGGAAGCGGTAGGCATCGAGGATCTGCTCGTCCGAGACGGCAGCGATCCGGCCTCGCGAAGAGGTCAGCGCATCCATCGCCTCCTCCCAGCGAGCCGGGTTTCCGATTCGAATCGCCGAGGCGATCGTCTCCGGGTTCGCGACCGGCTCGCCACGGACGAGTGGCGCCGCCCCCTCGGCCTGGAAACCAAACAGCGCCGGAGCCGCACCATACTCGCGGAAACCCGACCACCAAGCGGTGATGTTGCCGGCGTTGCCAACCGGAATCGAGAGCGCGTCGGGGGCTTCACCGAGCTCGTCGCAGACCTCGAAGGCAGCGGTGCGCTGACCCTCGATCCGGTACGGGTTGACCGAGTTGACGAGCTCGATCGGGTGGCGATCGGCGAGCGCGCGGACGATTCGAAAGGCGTCGTCGAAGTTGCCGCGCAAGGCGATCACCCTGGCGCCGTGCATCAGCGCCTGGGCGAGCTTGCCGACGGCGATCTTGCCCTCGGGGACGATCACCGCTCCGCGCATTCCGGCCCGGGCGGCATAGGCCGCTGCGCTCGCCGCGGTGTTGCCCGTCGAGGCGCAGATCACTGCCTCGGCGCCTGCGCCCTTTGCCCTCGAGACGGCGACCGTCATCCCGCGGTCCTTGAACGAGCCGGTCGGGTTCGCTCCCTCGAGCTTCAGCATCACCCGCGCGCCGACGCGCTCGGAGAGCACGGGCGCCTCGACCAGGGGCGTCGAGCCCTCGTTCAGGGTGACCACAGGGTCGTCGGGCTCGAGCGAGAGGTGCTCGCGGTCGCGGTCGATCAGGGGCGGAGGACTCACACAAACTCCTCCTCGATCACGCGGATCGAGCGCGGCGGCGTGCGCATGAACTCGAGCGAGGCGATCTCGGCGACCGCGCGCTCGAAGGCGTCCTCCGGGCACTCGTGGATCACCATCACCAGCCTGGCGTCGTCGCCCTGACCGCGCTGAACGACCGACTTGACCGAGATCCCGGCGCGGCCGAGGACGTCGGCGATCCGCGCGAGCACCCCGGGCTCGTCGGCGACTTCGAGATGGAGATAGAACGAGGAGGAGATGTCGCGGGCGATCTCGAGCCGCTCGGTCGGCTGGTGCACCGGGGCGTCGCCGGAGATAACCGAGACGAGGTCGCCGAGCACCGCCGAGGCGGTCTGGATGCCGCCGGCACCGGGCCCCGACATCGTGATCTCGGTGATCGCCGGCGACTCGACCATGACCGCGTTGAACGGTCCCTCGATCGGCGCCAGCGGGTGGCCGGCGTAGAGGAAGCAGGGAAATACGCGAACGCTGATCGCGTCGCCGCGGCGCTCGGCGATGCCGAGCAGTTTCAGCGAAAGCCCGAGCTCGCGGGCGTAGGCGAGATCGTCGGGCTGAACCGCCTCGATCCCCTCGAAGCTGACATCGTCGAGGCCGACCGGCGATCCGAACGCGAGTCGGGCGAGGATCGCCATCTTCGCCGCGGCGTCCGCGCCGTTGACGTCCTCGGTCGGGTCGGCCTCGGCGTAACCGAGCTCCTGCGCCCGCTTCAGCACGTCCTCGTAGGCCGCCCCGGTCTTCGCCATTTCGGTGAGGATGAAGTTCGTCGTCCCGTTGACGATCCCGAAGACCTTCTCGATCTCGGCCGCGGCGAGGCTCTCCTGGATCACCCGGATCACCGGGACGACGCCGGCGACGGCGGCCTCGAAGCGGATCTGAACGCCGCCCTCGCGTGCCGCCTCGAACAGCTCGTCACCGTGCTGGGCGATCAGCTGTTTGTTCGCGGTGATCACGTTGCGGCCTTCGCGCAGTGCCCGCAGCACGTAATCGCGAGCCGGGTCGATCCCGCCGATCAGCTCGACGATGATCTCGCTCGTCGCCAGGATCTCGTCGAAGTCACCCTGCGAGCGCCGCAGGACGCCGCTGATCTCGGGCCGGCGGCCGGTCGCCGTCTCGATCGCTGCGGCGCGCGCGCCAAGCAGCTCGTCGAACGCTCCGCCAACGGTGCCGTGGCCGAGCAGGCCGATCTTGATCGGACCGCTCATCGGTCCCTGGCCAACAGGTCGTCCCAGGTCTCACGCCTGACGACCTCGCGTGCATCGCCGCGGTCGCAGAAGATCACCGGCGGGCGCGGGACGCCGTTGTAGTTGTTCGCCATCGCGTGACCGTAGGCCCCGGTCGCCGGGGTGACGAGGACGTCGCCCGGCCGCGGCGCAGCAAGCGTCGCTTCGCGAACGAGGATGTCGCCGGACTCGCAGTGCATGCCGGCGATCGTTGCCGGCGCGCTCGCCTCCTCGCCGGCGCGATCGGCGATCAGCGCTTCGTAGCGGGCGCCGTAGAGCATCGGCCGCAGGTTGTCCGACATTCCGCCGTCGACGGCGACGTAGGTGCGAACGCCGGGGATCTCCTTGACCGTGCCGACCCGGTAGATCGTGATCCCGGCGTTGCCGACGAGCGAGCGGCCGGGCTCGACCAGGATCCTCGGCACCGGGTCGAAGACCCGCTTCACGCCGGCGACCTTGACCTCGGCGTAAGCGTCAACCGAGGGCGGTTCGTCGTCCGCGGTGTAGGCGATCCCAAGCCCGCCGCCAACGTTGAGGATCCGGCACCAATCGCCGTCGACGAGCTCTGCGAGTGCCTCGATTGCCTTCGTATAGGGCTCGAGCTCGAATATCTGCGAGCCGATGTGCGCGTGCAGGCCGACGAGCTGGAGGTTGTGCGTGGAGCGGACCTCGGCGATCGCCCGCGCGGCGAGCCCGTCCTCGAGCCCGAAGCCGAACTTCGAGTCGAGCTGGCCGGTTTGGATGTAGGAGTGAGTGTCGGCCTTGATTCCGGGCGTGACCCGGATCAGGACCGGCTGGCGGCGCTCGAGCAGCGCGTCGAGGCGGGCGATCTCGTCGAACGAGTCGACGACGATGTGGCCGACATCCGAATCGATCGCGTAGCGAAGCTCGGTTTCGGTCTTGTTGTTCCCGTGCAGATATATCCGGCGCCCTTTGAAGCCCGCTGCGAGCGCCATGTGGAGCTCGCCTCCGGAGGCGACATCGACCGAGAGGCCCGCCTCGGCAAGCAGCCGGTAGATCGCGGTCAGCGGCGCCGCCTTGCTCGCGTAGAGGACCTCGAAGTCATCGGTGCGCGAGCGGAAGGCCTCGAGGTAGGCGCGGGCGCGGTCACGCACGTCGGCCTCCGCGTAGACGTAGGCGGGGGTGCCGAACTCGGCGGCGAGCTCGACCATGTCGCAGCCGCCAACCTCTAGGTGGCCGCGCTCGTTCACCCGGCTGCCGGCCGGGTAGACAGGCGAGGCCTCGATCTTCGTGGTCGCCGGCATGGGCCGAGGATTGTGACTGTTAGGTTCGAGGGCGTGCGGCTCCCTTCGCCCAAGGCGTCCAACCAGCGCGCCGTTCACGAAGGCCGTCCCTACGAGCTCTGGCTACCCGAGGTCGAGCCGCCGTGGCCCGGGATGGTGATCCTGCATGGGGCCGGCTCCTGTAAGGAGAACCATGCCGACTTCGCCCGCGCCTGCGTAGCGCGCGGCTGGGCGGCACTGACCTTCGACCAGCGCGGACACGGCGAGGCCGAGGACGTGATGGCCCCCGCGGCGGTCGGTGACGTCGGCCGAATGGCGCGGCTGCTCGCCGCCGACGACGGGGTCGACGGCTCGCGGGTCTGCGTCCGCGGCTCGAGCATGGGCGGGTTCATGGCGATCCACGCCGCCGCCGTCTCCGATTCGATCGCCGGCGTGATCGCGATCTGCCCGGCGGGCGAAGCCGAGTTGCTTGATGGCCTGCGCCGCGACCGCTTCGAGTGGCGCGCCGACCGCGGGGCGCTCGAGCCCTGGCTCGGCGAGCACGACCTGCGCGACGCCGTCGAGCTTCTCGGCGAGAAGCCGCTGCTGATGCTGCACGCGCGCGGCGACGAGCAGATCCCCTTCGCCTGGACCGAGGAGCTCGCCGAGCGGGCATCGGACCCGGTCGAGGCGATCATCGTCCCCGGCGGCCACCACCGTTCGCTCCAGCACGACGCCGAGCTCAACGAAGTCGCCCTGCGCTGGATGGAAAAACGCCTCTAAACAACCGGACGGGGTCAGAATTCAGTCTGACCCCGCCCCCGCGTCCCTCCGCTTAAGGGTTGAGACCCAGATTCCCCAGATGGCCGCCGAGGTTGTTGCCGGTGAGGCTCTGGATCGCCTGATCGACGGCGCCGGTGATCGGCTTCGTCGCCGGCCCAAGCCCGGGGTTGGCACCGGTCGCCTGCTGGATGGCACCGTCGACGCCGGCGGCGACCTGGTCGACAGGGTTGGAGTTGGTTGGTGGGGGAGCAGCCGGGCCCTGCGTGCCGGCACCGCCGCCGGTGGCGCCGGTCGTCGGCTCGCCTCCGCCCGGGTTGGTCGTTGCGCCGGGCGTGCCGGTAGCAGCCAGCACCGGGCCATCGG
>JBPCRS010000179.1:0-3182 GCA_050996575.1 Solirubrobacterales bacterium | reverse complement strand
CCGTCGCTGGATCGCGCCCGTCGGGACTCGCACATGCCCACCGGCATGCGCTTCGCCCGCCGGCCACGCCCAGCTCGGTCCCGTGCGCCCCCGCGCACACGCTGATTGGGAATCAATCATCTAGCCGCCGGCGATTGGCCGCCGCAGAACCACCAGATCGGCGTCGACCGGCAGCTCGCGCACCTGCTCCGCCGTCCCGTCATCACGAGTCACCGCTGCCAGCATCCCTTCATCGAGCTCGTGCCGGAACGCCTCGATCGCCGCATCGTGGCTCGCGACGTCCTCGGCGCTCCACTCGGCGAGCGTCGTGTGGCCGGTGCGGTCCATCCTGATCAAGCGCGCCACCTGTGACCTCCTGGTCGGATCCGGGGCCGCAATTCTACGGATCGGCCGCTCCCGGCCCGCTCGTACACTCGGGCGCCGATGGCCCGGTACGCCCCCGCAGAGATCGAGCTCAAGTGGCAACGCGTCTGGGAGGACGAGCGCACTTGGGAGGTCGCCAATCCGGGCCGGCCCGGCTTCGACGCCGAGCGCCCGAAGTGCTACGTGCTCGAGATGCTGCCCTACCCCTCCGGCGAGCCCCACGTCGGCCACCTCAAGTGCTACGCCGTCGGCGACGCGATCGCCCATTTCCGCCGCCGCAACGGCTTCGAGGTGATCCATCCGATGGGCTACGACGCCTTCGGCCTGCCCGCCGAGAACAACGCGATCAAGACCGGCGAGCCGCCGCGAATCGCCACCGAGCGCTCGATCGCGACCTTTCGTGAGCAGTTCAAGCGCTGGGGCGTCTCGATCGACTGGTCACGCGAGATCGCCACCTGCGAGCCCGAGTACTACCGCTGGACCCAGTGGATCTTCTTGCGCCTGTTCGAACGCGGTCTCGCCTACCGCGCCGAGGCCCCCGTCCAATGGTGCCCGAAAGATGCCACCGTCCTCGCCAACGAGCAGGTGATCGACGGTCGCTGCGAACGCTGCGGCACCGAGGTCGTCACCCGCAACCTCGAGCAGTGGTTCTTCAAGATCACCGACTACGCCGACCGCCTGCTCGCCGACTTCGCCACGCTCGAGTCCTGGCCCGAGCACGTGGTGACGATGCAGCGCAATTGGATCGGCCGCTCCGAGGGCGCCGAAGTCACCTTCCGCTGCGCCGACCCGCAGATCGACTTCCCGGTCTTCACCACCCGCCCGGACACGCTCTTCGGAGCGACCTTCTTCGTTCTCGCCCCCGAGCACCCTGAGGTCGAGCGGATCGCCGCCGGCACCCCTCACGAGGAAGAGGTCAGTGAGTACGTCGCCGCCGCCGCCCGTGCCTCCGCCGAAGATCGCGGTGACGAGGCCCGCGCCAAGACCGGGGTTCCGCTCGGCCGCACAGTCGTCAACCCGGTCAACGGTGAGCAGATCCCGATGTTCGTCGCCGACTACGTGCTGATGGAGTACGGCACCGGCGCACTGATGGCCGTGCCCGCCCACGACCAACGCGACTGGGACTTCGCCAAGGCGTTCGAGCTCGAGATCCGCCCGGTGATCGCGCCCGCCGACGGCGACCCGCCAAGCGACGAGGCGTTTATCGCCCACTCCGAGAACGAGGTCCTGATCAACTCGGGCGAGTTCGATGGAACCCCCGCTCCCGAGGCCGAGCGCAAGATCGTCGATTGGCTCGAGCAGAAAGGCCTCGGCCGTCCGGCAGTCAACTACCGCCTGCGCGACTGGCTGCTCTCGCGCCAGCGCTACTGGGGTTGCCCGATCCCGATCGTCCACTGCGACCGCTGCGGCCGCATCCCCGTGCCCGACGACCAGCTCCCGGTCGAGCTGCCCGAGGTCGAGGAATACGCGCCGAAGGGCAAGAGCCCGCTCGCCGCGGTCGAGGACTGGGTCAACACCGTGTGCCCGAACTGCGGCGGCCCCGGCCGTCGCGAGACCGACACGATGGACACATTCGTCGACTCCTCCTGGTACTTCCTGCGCTACCTCGACCCGGACAATTCCGAGGCGCCCTGGGCGCGCGAGATAGCCGACCACTGGATGGCGGTCGACCAGTACATCGGCGGCGTCGAGCACGCGATCCTCCACCTGATGTACGCGCGCTTCTTCACCAAGGCGCTTGCCGACCAGGACCTCCTCGGCGTCGAGGAGCCGTTCGCCAGCCTCTTCACCCAGGGGATGATCACCCGCGAAGGCGCCAAAATGTCGAAGTCGAAGGGCAACGCGGTAAGCCCCGCCGACTACGTCGAGCGCTACGGCGCCGACAGCGCCCGCGCCTACATCTGTTTCATGGGTCCGCCCGAGCGTGGTGGCGACTGGACCGACGAGGGCGTCGAGGGCGTCCACCGCTTCCTCTCGCGGCTGTGGCGGCTCGCCGAGGAGGTGAATGAGCGGACCTCGCCCGGCAACGAGTCGGCCCCCGGCGGCGCCGCTCGCGAGCTCTACGCGAAGGCGCACTGGGCGATCGACAAGGCGACCGCAGATTTCCACCGCGACTTCCAGTTCAACACTGCGATCGCCGCGGTGATGGAGCTCGTCAACGACGCCTACCGGCTCAAGGACGGCCTCTACGGCGATCCCGCCGGCGACTCGGCGGTCCGCTTCGCCACCGCCACCGCCGCCTCGCTGATCTTCCCCTTCGCCCCGCACCTCGGCGCCGAGGTCTGGGAGATGGTCGAGGGCGGGCGCGTCTGGGAGCAGCCCTGGCCGAAGGCCGACCCGGCGCTGCTCGAGTCCGACACCTTCACCCTGATCGTCCAGGTCAACGGCAAGCTCCGCGACCAGATCGAGGCCGATTCCGCCGCCGCGAAGGAGGATTTGCTCGTCCTGGCGCGAGAAAGCGAGCGTGTTCAGGCCCACCTCGACGGCCGCGAGGTCGTCAAGGAGATCGTCATTCCGGGCAAGCTCGTCAACCTCGTCGTTCGATAGCTGCTAGAAAGCTCCCGTGCTCGTCAGGCGCAAGGACGAGGCGGCCGTCCACGAGTGGCATCGCCTCCGCTCCCGAATCCTCATGGACGCGGGGGAGTTGGGTTCCCGTCACCTCTCGGTGAGCTGGATCGAGGTTCCCCCGGGAGCCTCGGAGAAGCTGCACTCGCACGAGGAGGCCGAGCAGGTATACGTCGTCGGCGGCGGGGCCGGGTTGATGTTCGCCCCCAGCGACACGGAGAAAATCTCTCCCAGGGAACCCGCCCCCATCCCTC
>JBPCRS010000104.1:0-3722 GCA_050996575.1 Solirubrobacterales bacterium | reverse complement strand
CGGGACTCCCCGGTGTCGAGGCGGCGTTCATCTACGGATCGTGGGCAAGCCGATACGCGGGAGAGCGCGGCGAGGCACCCGGCGACATCGATCTTCTGATCCTGGGGGGGCCGGACAGGCGCAAGCTCGCTCGCCTCTGCCGCGAGGCGAGCGAGGAGCTCGGATTCGAGGTCAATCCGACCGTTCTCTCGAAAGAGGACTGGAAGTCGGACGCGACCGGGTTCATCAGATCGATCAAGGAGCAGCCCTTGATCCAACTCCTCGAGAGCGTCGATGACCGAGGCTGACGTCCAGCGGCTCCTGGCGGGGAAGAAGATCCGGACGGTCTCGCCCGATCCCGAGACCGCGCAGGCCGAGATCGACGTCGCTCGCCGTCACATCGCGTCCGCCGAGACGATCATGGCCGACGATTCGGCGCTTGCCTTCACGGCGCTTTACGACGCCATGCGCAAAGCCATCGCGGCCCACATGCGCTCACGCGGGTACCGCGTGACGAGAGGCCCTGGCGCCCATGCGAAGACGGGCGAATATGCGCTGGCGGCTCTCGACCACCTGGACATCGGTTCGCACCTCGACGAATTCGATGCCCTCCGCGATCTCCGGAATCAGAGCGAGTACGAGGCGCTCCACGTGGAGGTCGAGGAAGTGCGCAAAGCTCTCGAGCACGTGTCGGTGATCGTCGAAGCGATCGCGAGTGATCTGTGACGGCCTTGGTGCGGCGGAGGGGAACAGCGCGGGCGGATGATTGCCGGGCAACGCCTGAATTGGGATACCAATCACCTTCGCCGCTTCCTCGCAGAGCCCCAAAGCGCTTCTCAGTGCCTCGGTTCAAGCCGGCGAAGGCCGAGATCGCGCGCAGATCGCCCGACGGGCTGCTCGCCGACCTCCCGACGAGGCCTTGGAGCCGCGAGAGAGCCTCTCCCGGGGTGCGCGTCTGGGTCGCTCGCCTCATGCGTTGGCCGCCCTCCTGGTTCTGCGCTCGACCGAGCCTCGCGTCGTCGCAGCTCGGTCGAGCCAGCGCTCGAGCTCAGCGAGCGCGATCAGGATCCGGCGACCGCGGCGCACGATGCGGAGCTCTTGGATGACGTGCTCGTCTAAGTAATCGCGGCTGACCCCCAACATCTCGGCTGCTTCGCCCGGGCTGACGGAGAGGCGCGGGAGCGTGCGCTGTGTGCTGGTGGATGGTTTCCTGAGGGCGACGCGATCTGCAGCGGCGTCCGTTCGGTCGGGAGGTGCGCTCAGCTTCGCCAATTCGGCGGGGCTCGCGCCGCGCAGCCGGTCGGTGGCGACGACCAGCACCTCCTTGCCGCACTCCGACCCGGCAAGCGCCTCGTCGAGCAACTCGAGCTGGCGAGACGAATCGATCTCCACCCGCGCGTCCTTCGCTCGCGATCCCACGCTGGCCAGACTGCCAGGGCGAGGTCGCCAATAACCTCGCCAATAACTCGCCACCCGCTGGAAAGTCGCTGCACAGGAACGCCGTGCTGGCGCCCGCGTCGCGTGACTACGGATGGTCACACACGGCCGCAACGGGTCAGCTCCCTCGTCGTCGGCGCCTTCGCGCGCGTGGCCTACGGCAGCGGCGAGCTCACGGAGGAGATCGACATCACCCCGACTCCTCCGCTCGAGAAGGCGGTGGTGGACGAGTTCGAAACCCGCCGCGTCGATGGCAAGCGGCTCGAGCTCGCAGACCCAGGCGATCCGGTGACCGAGCGTGAAACGCGCGGCGGCGAGCTCAACATCGGCCACCTCTACCAAGTGCTCGACCGCCTCGAGCGCGACCGGCTTGTAACAAAGCGCGTCGTCCCGCAAGAGGACCGCCCCGACCGAGTTGTGTACCGGCTTACGAAAGGCGGCCGCGAAGAGCCCAACCGCTGGCTCGAAACGCCCTTCGTTCGCCCTGCCTATCGAGATGACCTCTTCCTCAAGCTTCTTGCGTCCTCACGCCTCGGCCGCCCCCGTATCGAGGCGCTCGTACGTCTCCAGCGGGAGGCATACCTCGGTGAGCTCAAGGCACTCGCAGAGCTCCGCCGCCGGCACCGCGACGAGCCGCTCGTTGCGCTCTTGATCGAGGCGGCCGTCCTGCACACGAAGGCCGATCTGCGCCTTCGTCGAGCTCGCGGAAGCTGCGGCCGCGACGCTCGCGCAGGGCGGCGATCGTCGACGAGCAAGGCATCGAGGAGAACACCGCCGCAGCCGGCTCCGGCGCATAGTCGATCGGCGGTTGGGTCTACCCGGGGTCTACGCGTTAGCTGCTAGAGGTCGTCGGCCGCCACCGTTGCCCGGCGGACTCCTTGGATTCATGCGCCACCGCGCGACCAGGAGCGGCGCGCGGCGACACCTGATCAACGCTCGTAATGATGGGGCCGGCGACGTCGACTTGATCCGTCGCCGTCCGCTCGAGACGGTCGCTTCGTACGAGAGCTCAGGACGGGTTGAGTGGCTTCACGGCTCAAGTTGCGCGAGTCGCGCTCGCGTGTCAGCGCGCGTGAGATAGGCATCGAGAAGAGCCGCAGCCTCGTCCTCGTTACCGGGCATGAGGTGCCCGTAGCGGTCATACGTGATCGTGACCGAGGCGTGTCCCATGTACGTCGCGAGGGCCTTCGCGTTCACGCCGGCGGCGATCATCAGGCTCGCGAAGGTGTGTCTCGCCTCGTGGAGCGTGATCGGCGCGAGTCCCGCGTTGCGCCAAGCGGCCTTCGCGCGCGCGTCGACGGTCGAGCCGTCGAATGCCTTGCCGTCGGGTCGGCCGAAGACCAGGCCGTCGCCATCTCGGCGCTGCTTGTCCTCGACGAGGTAGTCGCGCAACACCGCGGCGATCGGGACAGTCCGGCGACCGGCGCGTGACTTCGGCTCGATCTCGCCCTCGCGCACGTCCCAGGCTCGCTCGATCCGGATCACGCCCTTCGCAAGGTCGACGTCGTCCCAGCGCAGGGCTTGTAGCTCGCCGCGGCGGAGACCGCCGTAGAGCGCCGTCGCCCAGAGCGCGCGGTCCCGCTCCGGCAATGCCCCGACCAGCTTCGACGACTCCTCGGGCGAGGCGATGCGATCGCGACGGCCGCGGACGGCAGGCAGCTCGAGGCCGCTGGTCGGGTTGACCGCGATGTCCCCGCGCGCGACGGATCGGCGGAGGATCGCGCGGAGGGGCATCAGCGTGTTCCGAATGGTCGAGGCATCGGTGCCGGCGGCGAGGAGCCGGTCGGCGAAGTCTTGGAGGTCGGCGCGGCGGATCTCGGAGAGCTTTCGGCCTCCGAGCTCCGGGAGGACACGGAGCCGCAGCGATATCTCGTAAGTGCGGATGACGCTCGGCTTGTAGCGGTCACCGGAGCGGTTCCGGATGCTGCCCTTGCGCGCGCCGGGGAGCCACGCCTCGGCGACTTCGCGGAGTGTCAGCTGACTGGGGGCACGCATCGTCCCGCGGCGAATCGCGCCTTGGGCGTCGACGCGCCAGGCCTTGGCCTCGGCGAGCGTGGGGAACGACTTCTTGATCCGCCGCCCGTCTCCGGCACTCCAGACGCTTGCTTGGTACGTGGGTCGGCAGTTGCAGCGACCTCCCGAGTGAGTCGCGCACGCCTTGAAATGCCGTACGAAGATGCCGACGTGCTGGGCCACCAGACGACTGTACCGGTCCCGTGGGACAGTCGTGGGGGAGGCGACTGTCCCACCCAACGGGTCTCCGCGGACATGAGCGTCCACGACGGAGCGGGGCAAACGAACGCGGG
>JBPCRS010000055.1:0-21220 GCA_050996575.1 Solirubrobacterales bacterium | reverse complement strand
GGATACCGTCGCTGGATCGCGCCCGTCGGGACTCGCACATGCCCACCGGCATGCGCTTCGCCCGCCGGCCACGCCCAGCTCGGTCCCGTGCGCCCCCGCGCACACGCTGATTGGGAATCAATCATCTGGCCGTCGCCGGTTCGTGGGGACTGCGGCGGAGGAGCGCAGGGTAGGCGCGGCTCAGGCGCTTGCGAGCCGATCGCGGATGAAGCTCGCGCCCTCGGCGAGCGCCTTGTCGGCTTGGCGCAAGATCCCGGCGTGCAAATGGAAGTCGTGCCAGAGCGGCCAGCGGCGCAGCTCGACCTCGCCACCGGCGGCGGCCACCCGTTCGGCGAGCGCCTCGGCGTCGGGACGCAAGGGGTCCTCCTCGGCTGTATGGACGAGGATCGGCGGCAGGTCGGCGAGATCGGCACGGAGCGGCGAGCAGCGGGGGTCGTGGGGGTCGTGGCCGGCGAGGTAGTCGCGGGCACCGAACTCGAGGTGCGACGTGGCGAGGATCGGGTCGGTGCCGGGCCCGGGAGGGCGCGTTCCCTCGGCGTCGGCGCTCAGGTCGACCCAGGGGCAGATCAGGAAGATCGCAGCCGGCTGCTCGAGCCCCTCGTCGCGAGCGGCGATCGCGACCGAGAGCGCCAGTCCGGCCCCGGCCGAATCACCGGCCAGCGCGATGCCGCCCTCCTCACGGTCGGCGAGCGCGCGGTAGGCGGCGAGGCAGTCGTCGAGCGCGGCCGGAAACGGGTGCTCGGGAGCCAGCCGGTAGCGGGGCGCATAGGCCCGCGCTCCGGCGCCGAGCGCGAGGCCGGCGGGCGCCGGGCGCTGCACGCGCGGCGAGCCCTGAAAGAAGGCACCGCCGTGTATGTAGAGGATCGAGCCGGCCGCCCCGGCCGGAGTCAGCGTCTCGGCCGCCACCCCGCCGAGGCGCGCCTCACCCCGTTCGAGACCGGTCGGAGTGCGGTTCGCGGTCGCGGCGATCTCGGTCCAGCGCCGCTTCAGCGAGGCCGGGATCGGCAGGCCGCTCGGCGTGCGGAAGAACGCCCGTGCCGACCAGCGGGTCGCGGTCGTCAGCAATCGCTGGCCGGTCTCGTTCATGAAGCGACCGTGTAATCGGCGAGGTCTGGCTTCCGCGTCCGGCGGCGGTATTCGAGCTGGAGGCCGGGCCAATTGTTGGTCACCTTCCCCGACTCGGTCCGGTACCAGCTCGTGCAGCCCGCGGTCCAGACCGTGTCGGCGAGGCCCTCCTGGACGTCGGCGTTGAACGCGCCCTGCACCTCGGCGCGGACGTCGATCCAGCGGGCATTGGTGCGCTCGAGCGCGCGCACTGATTCGACGACGTAGTTGATCTGGCTCTCGAGCATGAAGACGATCGAGCCGGCGCCGAGGTTGGTGTTCGGCCCGTAGAGGATGAACATGTTGGGGAACCCGTTGACCGTGAGGCCGAGGTAGGCCTCGGCGCCGTCGCGCCAAGCCTCGTTCAGATCACGCCCGCCGAGGCCCCGGACCTCCATCGGCGCGAGGAAGTCGTTGGCGGCGAAACCGGTGCCGAGGATCAAGACGTCGGCTTCATGCTCAACCCCGTCGGCGGTGAGGATGCCCGCCGCGGTGATCTCGCGGATCGGCTCGGAGACGACCGAGACGTTGGAGCGCGAGAGCGCAGGCAGCCAATCGTTCGAGATCAGCACCCGCTTGCAGCCGATCGGATAGTCGGGCTGGAGCTTCCGGCGCAGCGCGGGATCGGGAACCTCGCGGCGCAGGCGCATCCGGTATCCGTGCTCGTAGAGACGGCGGATCAGCGTCAGCCGAGTGAAGATCAGGATCGCGTACTCGAACCGCAGGAACGCCCAGGCCCGGCTGAGCGACTGGATCCAGGGGAAGCGGCGGAACAGCGTCCGCTCGCGGGGGCGGTACGGGCGGTCGGGCTTGGGCACGACGTAATTGGGCGAGCGCTGGAAGATCTCGAGCCGCTCGACCGTCCCGGCGATCTCGGGGACGAACTGGACCGCGCTGGCGCCGGCACCGATCACAGCGGCGCGCCTGCCGGGAAGCTCGACCTCGGAATCCCAGCGGCCCGAGTGGAAGACCGGCCCGTCGAACTCGCCGAGGCCGGGGATCGCGGGATCGGCGGGGCGCGAGAGCTGGCCCGTCGCCGAGACGAGGACGTCCGCGACGATTTCCTCGCCGGCCCTCGTCTGGACGCGCCAGGCCCCGGCCACCTCGTCGAACTCGGCGCGCTCGACCTCGGTCGAGAGGCGCAGGTGCCGGTCCAGGCCGTATTTGGCGGCGCAGCGCTCGAGGTAGGAGTGGATCTCCTCGCGCCTTGGGAACCGCCGCGTCCAGTCGTGGTTGGGTTCGAACGAGAACGAGTACAGGTGCGAGGGCACGTCACACGTCAGGCCCGGGTAGATGTTGTCGCGCCAGACGCCGCCGACGGCGTCGGCCTTTTCGACGATCGTCAGGTCGTCGTAACCGGCCTCGAGCAGCCGGATCGCGAGTCCGATGCCGCCGAACCCGGCGCCGATGATGCAGATCGAGGGCTTCCCGCTAACGGGTGGGGACTTCGGCACGCTTGCGCTCGTCGGCCGCCAGAACGATCTCCCGGAGCACGCGATCGCGCTCCATGCCCCGGTCGAGGAGCGGGTTGACCAGGCCGCGAAGAGCGAACAGGGCGCGCCACGGAATCGCGGGCTCGATCACCCGCTGAGCGCGCTTTTCGATTCCCTCGGCAAGCGCTTCTCCGGCGGCGCTGGGAGGGAGGCGGCGGCTCATGAACTTCGGCAGGCGCTCCTCGATCCTCCGCGCGACCGGGTCCTCGAAGGCCTGGCGGACCATCTCGGTGTCGACGAAGCCGAAGTAGCCGACCGTGGCGCTGGCGCCGTGCGGTGCGAGCTCGGCGCGCAGCGAGCGGCCGAGCGCCTCCACCCCGGCCTTGGATGCCGCGTATGAGGCCGCGCCTGCCCCGTTGAGGAACGCATAGACCGATGCGATCACGACGATCTGGCCGCGGCGCTCGATCACCTGCGGGAGCGCCGCGGCGGCCGTCCGCCAGACGCCCATCAAGTTGACCTCGATGACCCGCTCGAACAGGTCGGGGTCGACCGCGTTCGTGGTCACGGCGCCGGGCGGCGCGATGCCGGCGTTGGCGACCGCGATGTCGAGACCGCCGAAGCGCTCAACGGCGCTCTCGACCGCATTCGCAATCGCGGCGCGGTCGGTGACGTCGGCCTCGAGGCCGAGGGTGCGCTCGCCGATCCGCGCGGCCGCCTGCTCGGTCGCCTCGCCGTCGAGGTCGGCGAGGACTACGGATGCTCCGCGCGCATGCAGGGCCCGGGCGGTCTCGAACCCGATCCCCCGCTCAGCGCCGGTCACCAGGGCGACGCGGCCCTGCAGCGAGTAGGTGCTCATGCGTGGCAGGATAGTCAGGAGATCGGCATGCAACACGGACTGTTTGTTTGCGCGGGCAGGACGGCCCCGGTACCGTCAAGGCATGGAGGCGAGGATGAAGGCGCCGCGGCGCACGCAGGCCGAACGGCGGGCGAGAACCCAGGCGGCGTTGCTCGACGCGACGATCGATTGCCTCGTCGAATTTGGGTTCGCGGGCACGACGACGGGCCGGATCGTCGAGCGCGCAGGGGTCTCGCGCGGCGCCCAGGTGCACCACTACCCGACCAAGGCCCAGCTCGTCGCCGAGGCGGTCCGGCACCTCGCATCGCGCCGCCTCACAGAGTTCTTCGAGGACGTCGCGACGGCGGTGCCGCCGGGCCGCGACCGCCTCGGGCAGCTCCTCGACCGCGTCTGGGCGATCCACCTGAGCCCGCTGTTCGCCGCCTCGATGGAGCTGATCGTCGCGGCGCGGACCGACCCGGAGCTTCGCGACCGGATGGTCGACGTCGAGCGCGACGTGACGCAGTCGATCGCGGCCGCGCTCGCGGGGCTCTTCCCCGACCTCGCCGCCGACAGGGCCTTCCGCGAGTCGATCGAGACCGAGCTCGCCGCGGCTCGAGGGATGGCGATCCTGAGCTACGTCTCGCCCGAGGCCGAGCTCGAGCCGCGCTGGCTCGGCGTGCGCGCCCAGCTCCTGAAGATGCTCGAGGATTCGGCCGAGAATGCTCTCGATACTTGACGCCGACGTCCCGGTCGAGGTCGACGACCTCTTCGACAGCCCATCGGCCTGGGACGGCGGCGGCCTGCAGGCGCTCGCCGGCGGCTTCCTGCCGGCGCGCCGCGAGCAGGAGGGGCTGGAGCCGGCCGACGAGGGGTCGTGGCTCGAACGCCTGGTCTCCGCGCCCGTCCGGGCCACCCAGTTCGCCGCGGAGGCCGCGGCGAACACCTACGACCTGACCTTCGGGGACGCCGGCGTGGCGCCGCGCGCGAAGCCGTTCAGCGTGATCGACGACGGGCCGCAGCGGACGGTCCGCCGCTACGAGGCGCGAACGCGCCGCGCCCGCGAGCCGATCGTCCTGATCCCGCCGCTGGCCGCGCCGGTGAGCTGCTTCGACCTGCGGCCCGGCGCGAGCCTGGTCGAGCACCTGACCTGGCTCGGCCACCGCACCTACGTCGTCGATTACGGGCCGATCGGGTTCTCCGACCGCGAGCTCGGGCTCGAGCACTGGGTCGACGATGTGTTGCCGAAGGCGATTACGGCGGTCGCCGAGGACGCCGGCGAGCCGGTGCCCGTCTGCGGCTGGTGCCTCGGCGGGATCATGAGCCTGCTCACCGTCGCCGCCCACCCCGAGGTGCCGGTGCGCTCGCTGACGATGATCGCGAGCCCATTCGACTTCACCAAGGTCTCGCTGTTCGAGCCGATCCGCCGGATCGGCGGCGTCACCGGGGGCGCAATCGTCACCACGGCCTACCGGGCGCTCGGCGGGGCGCCGGCACCGCTGGTCTCGCTCGCCTTCCGGGCGACCGCGATCGACCGCTACCTGACCCGGCCGATGTGGCTCGCCCGCAACATCGACAACCGCGAGGCGCTCGCACACATGCGCGCCACCGACCGCTACATGTCCCACATGCTGGCCTACCCCGGCCGCACCCTCGGCCAGCTCTACCACCAGTTCTTCTACGAGGGCCAGCTCTCGAGCGGCAAGGTCGAGCTCGGCGGCGAGGAGATCGACTTCGCCTCGGTCGAGATGCCGGTGCTCTCGATCGCCGGCAGGAACGACGTGCTTGCGCCGCCGGCCGCCGCGTTCGCCGTCGCCAAGCTGCTCCCCAACGCCGACGTTCGGCTCGAAACCGAGCCCGGCGGCCATCTCGGCGTGCTCACCGGGACGTCGGCGAAGCGAACCACATGGCCACTCCTGCGCGAGTTCGCGCCCGCCGGCTAGGTACCGACGGCGCGCTCATCGCCTCGGTCTTGAACTCGTCCGTCGCCGTCGACATCACTCCTCCTCGTCTCGCGGAGCGCGGATAGATACCAGATACATACCGGGCTGACTGTTTCTTCGTTGGCTACCCTCTGCACCGGTGATCGCCTGAACCCGGCCGATCTTCTTCGCCTCCCCCGCGGCGCCGCCGAGCGCGCCGCGCTCGAGCTGCAGGCGCTCGGCCACATCGCGCGCTCGGGCCTCGTCGGGATCGAGTCGCCGCAGAAGGTGACGTCGCTGCTGCGCACCCTGCACCGCTTCGGCGGACTCGGCGCGCTGCCCGGACGGGCCGCGATCCGCGATCCGAACGGCACCGCGATCGCCGACGAGCTCGGCACGGTCAGCTTCGCCGAGCTCGACCGGCGCACGAACGCCCTCGCCAACGAGTGGCGCAAGCGCGGCATCGGCGACGGCTCCGGCGTCTCGATCCTTTGCCGAAACCACCGCGGCTTTCTCGACGCGACCTTCGCCGCGGCGAAGCTCGGCGCCCGCGCGCTCTATTTGAACACCGACTTCGCCGGCCCCCAGGTCACCGACGTCTGCGCGCGCGAGGGCACCGATGCGCTCGTCTACGACGAGGAGTTCGCCGAGGTCGTCGCGGGGGCCGCGGCGCCTCGTGGCCGCTTCATCGCCTGGGCCGACGGCGAGAGCGATGTGCCGACGCTCGAGCAGCTGATCGCGAGCGGCGACAGCGCCGCGCCTCCGCCACCGGGGGAGCGGCCCTCGGTCGTGATGCTGACCAGTGGCACGACCGGGACGCCGAAGGGCGCGCCGCGCGATACGCCGAGCTCGCTCGTGCCGCTCGGCGCGCTGCTCTCGAAGACTCCATTTCGCGCCGGCGAGGCGACCTACGTCGCGGCGCCGATGTTCCACTCTCTCGGATTCGCCAACAGCCTGCTCGCAGTCGGCCTCGGCTCGACGATCGTCTGCCGGCGCCGCTTCGACGCCGTCGCCGCGGTCGAGGGGATCGAGCGCGAGAGCTGCAGCGCGATCATCGTCGTTCCGGTCATGCTCAGCCGGATCCTCGCGCTCGGCCCCGAGCGGATCGAGGCCCACGACCTCTCCTCGCTTCGGATCGTCTTCTGCAGCGGAGCACAGCTCGAGGCCGACCTCGTGACGCGGGCGATGGACGCGCTCGGCGACGTCGTCTACAACCTCTACGGCTCGACCGAGGTCGCCTACGCGACGATCGCCACACCGGAGGACCTTCGCGCCGCGCCCGGGTGCGCCGGGAGGGTTCCGATCGGCACCACCGTCCGCCTGTATGACGAAGAGGGCCAGCCGGTTGAGGGCAGCGACCGCTCCGGGCGGATCTTTGTCGGCAACGGCTTCGAGTTCGCCGGCTACACCGGTGGCGGCTCGAAGCAGGTGATCGACGGGCTGATGTCAAGCGGCGACGTCGGCCACTTCGATTCCGCCGGGCGCCTGTTCATCGACGGTCGCGACGACGAGATGATCGTCTCCGGCGGTGAGAACGTCTTCCCGCACGAGGTCGAAGAGCTTCTCTTCCACCATCCCGAGATCGACGACGCGGCGGTGATCGGAGTCGACGACGAGAAGTTCGGCAAGCGCCTGCGCGCCTTCGTCGTCCTCGCCGCCGGGAGCGATCTCGACGACGACGCGGTCCGCGAGCACGTTAAGGCCAACCTCGCCCGCTACAAGGTGCCCCGTGACGTTGTCGTCCTCGACGAGCTACCACGCAATCCCTCGGGCAAGATCCTGAAGCGAGAGCTGGCCACGCGATGAAGCCGATCGAGATCGCCAGCCGGCTGATGAACATGCCGATCGGCGTCGCCGGCCGGCTGCGGCCGTTCTATCTACTCGAGCTCGCCGACGCGGTTCGCAGCTCGAGCTCGCTGGAGGACGCGATCAGCGGGCGGACCGTCGTCGTCACCGGCGCCTCCTCGGGGATCGGCGAGGCGACCACGCGACTCCTCGCCGGCGCCGGCGCCGAGGTCGCGCGGATCGCCCGCCGCCGCGACGAGCTCGAGCGGATCGCCGAGGAGATCGCCGAGGCCGGCGGCACCGCTCATGTCCATCCCTGCGACCTTGCCGACGCCGACGCCGCCGAGGCGGTCGGCGCCGAGATCGTCGAACGACACGGCGGCGTCGACGTGCTCGTCAACAACGCCGGCCGCTCGATCCGGCGCTCGATTCACCTCTCCTACGATCGCGCCCACGATTTCGAGCGGACGATCCAGCTCAACTACCTCGGCGCGGTACGGATGACCCTCGCCTTCCTGCCCTCGATGCGCGAGCGCGGCGACGGTCAGATCATCAATGTCTCGTCGACCGGTGTTCAGGCCCGCGTCCCGCGGTTCTCCGCCTACGTCGCCTCGAAGGCAGCGCTCGACGCGTTCGCCGACTGCATCCAGGGAGAGATCGCGGACGAGGGGATCCGGGTTACGACGATCCACATGCCGCTTGTACGGACACCGATGATCGCCTCGACCGAGGCCCTCCGCGCGATGCCCTCGATCTCCTCCGAACAGGCTGCCGAGCGTGTAGCCCAGGCGGTCGTCCACCGGCCGATGCGGATCGGTACCCCGTACTCGGAGGTGGCGGGGATCTTCAACTCGGTCAGCCCGGCCTCGATGAGCGCGGCGCGGAACGCCGGCTTTCGGCGCACCAGCGAGTCGCAGGCGGCGCGCGAGGACGAAACTCCCGAGAGTCCCGAGTGAGCGTTGCGGCGGCAATCGCGCTGCTGCTGCTCGGCCTGACCGCCGCGGTGGGCGGGCTGAACGCGATCCGCCCGTCGAAGACCTGGTGGCTGGTCCTGACCAGCTGGGCCGCGGGCTGGGTGACGATCGAGCTGGCCCCTCACCTGATCTTTTTCAGCGGCCTTGTCGCCGCCGGGCTGATCGCCCTCGGCGGGCTCGAGAACGAGGTCGGGATTGCCGGCCTCGCCCTGCTCGTGATCGCCGACGCGATCGGCGCCGTCTTCACCTGGCGTGCCGTTCGCAGCGTCCAGATCGCCCGTAACGCGATCGCCGAGCTCGACCCCGACCCCGAGGTGCCGCGCTACCCGCGGATCCAGATCCTCCTGCCCTTTTTGATGTTCCGCCGCCGCGGCGTCCGCCACGAGCGCGGCGTCGTCTACGCCAGGCACGGGGAGCTGCCGCTGAAGCTCGACGTCTACCTGCCCGAGCTGGCGGCGAGCGAGCCGCGCCCGGCGATCGTCCAGGTCCACGGCGGCGGCTGGGTCTCGGGGACCCGCAAGGAACAGGGCATCCCGCTGCTCAACCACCTCGCCGCGAACGGCTGGGTCGGCTTCAACATCAACTACCGGCTGAGCCCGCTCGCCACCTGGCCCGACCACGCGATCGACGTCAAGCGGGCGATTGCCTGGGTCCGCGAGCACGCCGAGGAGTACAACGTCGACCCGTCGTTCATCGCCCTGACTGGCGGCTCGGCGGGCGGTCACATCAGCGCCTTCGTCGGGCTCACCTCCGACGATAAGAGCCTGCAGCCCGGATTCGAGGACGCCGACACCTCGGTCGCGGCGACGGTTCCCTTCTACGGTGTCTACGACATGCTCGACGAGGACGCAATCCACCTGCCGATCGTCCAATGGGTGCTCGAGCGATATGTCTTCAAAGCCTTCCGCTCGGACGACCCCGATGCCTTCCGCGATGCATCGCCGACCCACCGCGTCCACGCCGGCGCCCCTCCCTACCTCGTCATCCACGGCGACTCCGACTCGCTGACCACGGTCGAGGACGCGCGCCACTTCGTCGCCGCTTTGCGCGAGGCCTCCGACTCGGCCGTCCTCTACGCCGAGATGCGCGGCGGCCAACACGCCTTCGATCTGATCCCCTCGCTTCGCACCGTGCCGGTGATCGAGGCGATCGAACGCTTCCTGCACACGGTTCGCACACGCCGCGACCTCCCCGAAAGCGTCGAGGCCGAAGTCGATGACGAGATGCCCGATCGTGTGCCGCTCGGCGCGTAGCGTGCTCCGCCGCTTCGCGCTCGCCGGGCTCGCCGCCTGCGCGTTGCTGGCGCCCGCCTCGCAGGCGGCGGCCTCGTCGCTGCCGCCCGAGACGGTCGCCGCGCGCGAGCACTACTTCGGCGCCGAGAACGTCTCGCCGGAAGGCGCGCTGCGGCGCGACCAGGTCCTGCTCTCCTGGTTCAGCGTCGCCAGCTTCGCCGCCGCCTTCGACGGCCACGTCGTCCTGCTCGACACCTACATCCACAAGTCCGAGGACGCGCCGGGATACGTGCCGACGACGACCGAGGAGCTGGTCGACCTGAAGCCCGAGGCGATCTTCCTCGGCCACGGCCACTTCGACCACGCCGATACCGCCGGCGAGATCGCAGCCCGCACCGGCGCGACGCTGATCGGGACGCCCGAGCACTGCGCCCAGGCAAGAGAGGAGGCGGCGGGCTTCGGCTCGCTTTCGGAGCCGGTGAAGTGCATCACAGCGGCGGCGTCGGCCGACGCGCCCGGCGCGACCCGCGAGCTCGACGGGCTCGGCGCGCTCGGCGAGGACGTCGAGGTCACCGCGCTCAAGCACGTGCACAGCGCCGCCGAGCCGCCCGACGGCGAAAACCACGAGACCAGCCTGGTCGCGGGGGCGACACCCGACCCCGGTCAGGTTCTCCTCCATCCCCCGGGCCCTAGCGTCGTCTCGGGACTCAACCCCGGCGGCGATGAGGGCGGCACCGTCCTCTACCAGTTCCGCCTCGGCGGCTTCTCGCTCACCTGGAACGACTCGGCCGGACCGCTGCGCGAGCGCGCGCCGGCCGTCTTCGACGCGCTCCGGGCGCTGCCCGAGACCGACGTGCAGGTCGGCGCGACGCTCGGCTTCAATGACCCGACGAACGGGATGCGCGACCCGGTCGACTACATGACGACGCTCGAGCCGGACGTCTTCGTCGCCCAACACCACGACTTCGTCGCCGAGTACGGCGCCTCGAAAGCGCTCGAGGGGGTCTTCCGGCGCGAGCTGGCGAAACGCGACGGCAACTTCGGGGAGGTGCGCTGGCTTTATGACCCGAGCGACTACCTGCGCTCAGAGGTCGCCGACTTCGACCTCGACCAACCGCGCTTCTCCGACTGCCTCGCTCGCCGCGCCCCGGTCCGGCCGGGCAACGTCGCCGGAGTCCGGCTCGGGCGCACCCGCGAGCAGATCGCGTCGCGGGTTGGGGTCGACCCGGTCGAGATCGGGAGGCGCTCGCAACGCTGGTGCGTGCGGGGCAGCACGGGCTCGGTCAGCGCCGTCTTCTCCAAGGCATCCGAGGAGGGCGTCGCCCGCCTGGTCGCGACGACAGCACGCTCGCACCGTCAGCGCCGCCTCGGCGCGGGCGCCTCCGAGCGCCGCCTGCTCGACCGGCTTCCGCGCGCCGATCGGATCGGCGCCAACCTCTACCGCGCGGCCCCCCGCAGCGCGCGGCTATACGGCGTTCGCCGGGGTAGGGTCACCTTTCTCGCGATCGCCAATCCCCGGCTTCTCAACAACCCACGGCTCTTGCGTCGCGATCTGCGCCGCGCGGGGCTCAAATGACAACGTTCGAATTGGAAGGAAGACGATGAGCAACCGCACATTCGTGATCGGCGTCGGGATGACGAAGTTCGACAAGCCCGGGACCAAGGAGGGCGACTACCCCGACTGGGCCAAGGAGGCGGGCGAGAATGCACTCGCCGACGCCGGCATTCCCTACACAGATGTCGAGCAGGCCTACGCCGGCTACTGCTACGGCGACTCGACCTACGGCCAGCGCGCGCTCTACCAGCTCGGCCTTACCGGGATCCCGGTCGTCAACGTAAACAACAACTGCTCGACCGGCTCGTCGGCGCTCTTCCTCGCTCGCCAGGCCGTCAAGGGCGGCTCGGTCGACTGCGCGCTCGCGCTCGGCTTCGAGAAGATGGAGAAGGGCTCGCTCGGGGTCAAGTACACCGACCGCACGAACGCGCTCGACAAGCACGCGATGGCGATGTTCGCGATCCGCGACCCCGAGGAGTCGCCCGCGGCGCCACAGATGTTCGGCAACGCAGGTCGCGACCACATGGAGAAGTACGGCTCCGAGCCCGACCACTACGCCTGGATCGGCTACAAGAACCACAAGCACTCGGTCAACAATCCCTACGCCCAGTTCCAGGACGAGTACACGATCGAGGAGATCAAGGACGCGCGGATGATCCACTCGCCGCTGACCAAGCTGCAGTGCTCGCCGACCTCGGACGGCTCGGCCTGCGCGATCGTCGCCTCAGAGCGCTACGTCGACGAGCACGGTCTCTGGGATCAGGCGGTCGAGATCGCCGGCCAGTCGATGGTCACCGACCTCTCCTCGACGTTCGCCGACGACACCGACTGCATAAAGATCGTCGGCTACGACATGTCGAAGCAGGCGGCCGATGAAGCCTACGAGCAGGCGGGCGTCTCGGCTGAGGAGGTCGACGTCTGCGAACTGCACGACTGCTTCTCGGCGAACGAGTTGATCACCTACGAGGCGCTCGGGTTCGCCGCCGAGGGCGAGGGCCACAAGCTGGTCGAGGCCGAGGCGACGACCTACGGCGGCGACGGGCCGGTGGTCAACCCCTCGGGCGGACTCATTTCAAAGGGTCATCCGCTCGGCGCGACCGGCCTGGCCCAGTGCTCCGAGCTCACCTGGCAGCTGCGCGGCACCGCCGACGCCCGCCAGGTCGACGGCGCCAAGGTCGCGCTCCAGCACAACATCGGCCTCGGCGGCGCCGCCGTCGTCTCCGTCTACAAGCCGGCGGCGTAAGCGAGCCGACGCGATGCACCCGAACCTAAAGTGGACAGTCCCCTTTAGGTTTGCGGTTGCGGCGCTCGGCGCAGTGATCGCCTGCTCGCTGGTCAGCCCGGGGGCCGCTGTCGCGGCGAAGAGCGGCACCGTCGTCGCCGGTGATGCCCGCTTCCGCGTCCTGACGCCAACCCTGATCCGGGTCGAGTACGCGGCGGACGGCAATTTCGAGGACCGGCCGACGCTCAACGCGATCGACCGAGATCTCGGCCGGGTGCGATACGACGTCAACCGGAGCACCAACGGCGCATTGGTCATCCGCACGAAGGCCCTTCGGCTGGGATATCGGCGCCGGTCAGGTCCGTTCGGCCAGGAAAATCTGAGCCTGCGCCTTCGCGGCAAGGGCCCCGGCCGCCTCGCCCGGCCCAACTTCCCGCCGGCTCCCGGTCCGCCAGCGGGGCCGCCTGCGCTCGAGGTGAGCCCCTACACGGTCGCCCAGGAGCCGGGCTACCTCTCGCCGACCTCGGGCAATCTCGGCGGCTGGTACCGGGCGCTCGACCTCGCCGGGGGTGCCGTGCCGCTCCACGACGGCCTGCTATCCCGCGACGGCTGGTACCTGCTCGACGACAGCCACACCGCCCTGCTCACCGAGGCCGAACCCGGCTTCGCGCCGCGGCCCGAGCGCGAGGGCGCCTACCAGGACGGCTACCTGTTCGGCTACGGCCGCGACTACATCCGTGGCCTCGCCGACCTGCGGGCACTGACGGGGCCGGCGCCGCTCCTGCCCCGCCAGGCGTTCGGAGTCTGGTACTCGCGCTACTTCAACTACCGCCAGTCCGACTACCCGCCGATCCTCGAGCGCTTTCGCGCCGAGCAGGTTCCGCTCGACGTGCTCATGGTCGACACCGACTTCAAGTCCCCGCACGCCTGGAACGGCTGGAACTGGGACCCGGCGATGTTCCCCGACCCGCCCGGCTTCTTCGACTGGGCGCACCGCGAGGGGATCGCCGTCTCACTCAACACACATCCGTCGATCACAGCCGAGGACCCGCGCTTCGCCCAGGCGCAGGCCGTCGCCGGCCGCGAGCTGCCGCCGGACCCGACGACACGCTGCCGCGCCTTCGTCGAGATCGGGGACGTCTACGGCAAGGGGATCCCGGGGTCGACGAACGACTGCCGGGTCTTCGACTGGACGCGGCAGGGCGACCTCGACTCCTACCTCTCGCTGCACGAGCCGTTCGAGCGCGACGGGCTCGACTTCTGGTGGCTCGACTGGTGCTGTGACGAGTCGAGCGCGGTCGCGCCCGGGCTGACCCAGGACACCTGGATCAACCAGGCCTACGCGGAGCGGAGCTTCTCCCGCGGCAGCCGCTGGCCGGTGCTCTCCCGCGTCGGCGCCAACGTCTTCGACCCCGACGAGGCCGGTCTCGCGATCTGGGGCGAGCACCGCAACGCCATCCACTTCACCGGCGACGCGCGGCCTACTTGGGAGATGCTCGACTTCCAGACCGCGTTCACCGCCGCCGAGGGCGCGATCGGGATGCCCTACGTCTCGCACGACATCGGCGGCTTCGGCTCGATCACAAGCGACGGAACCGCCGGGCGCCACCTGCCCGAGGAGCTCTACGTGCGCTGGGTCCAGTCGGGCGCCTTCCAACCGATCCTGCGCCTGCACTCCGATCACGGCGACCGGCTGCCGTGGGACTACCCGGGCCGCGCGGAAGAGATCGCGACCGAGTTCCTCCAGCTCCGCGGCGAGCTGGTCCCCTACCTCTACACGCTCGCCCGCCGCGCGCACGACAAGGGCCTGCCGATCACCGAGCGCGCCTACCTGCGCTGGCCGCGTTTCGACGAGGCTTACGAGTTCGACCGCCAGTACCTATTCGGGTCGCAACTGCTGGTCGCCCCGGTCGGGGTCGCGGGCGACCCGGCGACGAAGGAGGTCTGGTTCCCGCCGGGGCGCTGGACCGACGTCTTCACCGGCGAGCGCCATCGCGGCCCGGCTGTCGAGGAACTCTTGGTGCCGCTCGAGCGGATGCCGGTCTTCGCCCGGCCCGGCGCGATCGTGCCGCGCCAGGCATACCGGCCCGAGGGCAACGTCGAATCGCCCGAGCTGCTCGTCGTCGACGCCTACCCGGGACGTCGTGGCGCCTTCACCGTCTACGAGGACGAAGGCGACGGGCTCGGTCACGAGCGCGGCCGCTTCGCTCGCACTCGGATCTCCCAGCGGCGCTCCGGTGACTCGGTCGCGATCAAGATCGGCCGTGTCCGCGGCGATTACCCCGGACGACCCAGCCGCCGCGCCTACGAGCTGCGGATCTACGACGGAGGGTCCGAGCCGGCCGAGGTCGTCCGCACCGGCAGGCTGCCGACGGACCGGGCGGCGAAGATCGCGGTCGACCTGAGAGGCTGACCGAATGATTACGCCGAATCCTCCGAACGATTTGGACGCGCCCGAGTTCTGCTCGATCTCATCTGCATGAGATGAGCGAGCTGACGGGAAGGGTCGAAGCATGGCGCGAGTCCGGTGCCGTCGAGGTCGTGGCCGGGCGACGGATCTTCGTCCGGCGGCGCGAGGTCGAGGGCTCCCAAGAGCCATTGCTCCTCTTCCTGCACGGCTTCCCCTCGAGCTCTTACGACTGGCGCCCGCTGCTGGCGGAGCTGGGAGAGCCCCGCTCCCTCGTCTTTGACTGCCTCGGCTTCGGCCTCTCCGAGAAGCCGGCCGGCAAGGACTACTCGCTGTTCGAGCAGGCGGCGATCGCCGAGGAGCTGGTCGGCGCCGACGCCGGCCCGGTCGTCGTCGTCGGCCATGACATGGGGACCTCTGTGGCGACCGAGCTGCTCGCCCGCGACATCGAGGGCCGGCTCGACTTCGAGCTCGCCGGGATGTTGCTGTTCAACGGCTCGATCGTCGCCGAGCTCGCCTCGCTCACCCTGGCGCAGAAGATTTTGCTCAGCCGCGCGGGCCCGCTCGCGGCGCGGCTGTCGAGCGAGCGCTTCTTCCGCCAACAGCTCGGCGGTGTCTTCTCCGGGGCCCACCCGCTCTCAGACGAGGAGGCCGAGGACCAGTGGGCCCTCGTCTGCGCCGGCGGCGGGCGCAAGCTCGGCCACCACCAGGTCGCCTACTACCGCGAGCGAATCGAGAACGCCGAGCGCTGGCACGGCGCGCTCGGCGATTGGCCCGGCGAGTTGCACTACGCCTGGGGCCTGAAGGACCCGGTAGCGACCACGGTGATGCTCGACGCGGTCCACAAGATCCGCCCGCAAGCGCCCGTCACCGAGCTGCCCGAGCTCGGTCACTACCCCCAGCTCGAGGACCCGCCCCAGATCGCCGCGGCGGTCAAGGGGGTGATCGAAGCCTCCCGCGAATAGGATGCGGCCGGAATGGTCGAGGTCGCGTTTTTCGCCGGAGCGATCGGCGCGCTGGGCGGCGCGATCGCAGTGATCGCGCTCCGCAATCCGTTCTACAGCGTGATCGCGCTGATCGTCCACCTCGTCGCGCTCGCCGGCCTCTTCCTGCTGCTCTACGCGCAGTTCGTCGCCGCCGCCCAGATCGTCGTCTACGCCGGCGCGGTGATGGTCCTTTACCTGTTCGTCTCCGCCTACGTCGGCGGCATCGAGGAGCCCCTGTTCGAGCCGATCGCGGGCCAGCGCACGCTCGCCTTCATCCTCGCCGGCGCGCTGTTCGTCGAGCTCTCGATCGCGATCATCGGCACCGGACTCGATGCCCTCGGCAGCGAGGGGCCGTTGATCGGTGAGACATTCGGCACCCCCGAGGCGATCGGCGAGCTCTTCCTCGAGAAGTTCCTGATCGCCTTCGAGGCCTCCTCCCTGCTTCTGCTCGTCGCCGCGATCGGCGCCGTGATGCTCGCCGGGCGAAATGCCAGCCGCAGCGACCACGGCGAAACCGAGGAGGTCGCTCCCTAGTGGGCCTCCCAGAAACGTGGAAGACCCACTAGTGGCGGTCGAGTGGTATCTCGTCCTCTCCGCGCTGCTGTTCGCGACCGGCGCGGTCGGCGTCCTGATCCGGCGCAGCCCGCTGGTCATCCTGCTTTGCCTCGAGCTGATGCTGAACGCCGGCAACCTGGCGCTGCTCTCGTTCTCGCGCAGCCTCGGAAACCAGGACGGACAGATCTTCGCGATTGTCGTCATGGTCGTCGCCGCCTGCGAGGTCGTCGTCGGCCTCGGCCTGATCGTCGCGATGTTCCGCCGGCGGCTGTCGCTCAACGTCGATGAGATGCGGGAGCTGCGCGGATGAGCGCGACGACGTTCGCCTGGCTCGGCCTGATCTCACCGCTGGTCGGCTCGCTTGTGATCGCGCTCAGCTTCCGCCGCCTGCCCGGCCGCAGCGCCGGCTGGATCGCGACCGGCGCGCTGGCGCTCTCGTTCGGCTTCGCCGTCGCCACCCTGCTCTCGCTGCTCAGCCTTCCAGCCGAGGAGCGCCACCTCGCCTCGACCCTCTGGGACTACGCCGCGGCGGCCGGGATCGAGATCGAGATGGGGATCTTCATCGACCCGCTCTCGACCTACATGTTCCTGATCGTCAGCGGCGTCTCGACGATGATCCACCTCTACTCGGTCTCCTACATGGCCTCCGACCGGGGGATCGCCCGCTACTTCTCCTACCTCAACTTCTTCGTCTTCTCGATGTTGCTGCTGATCCTCGCGGGCAACTTCGCCCTGCTGATCGTCGGCTGGGCCTTCGTCGGCTTCGCCTCCTACGCGCTGGTCAGCTTCTGGTATCGCCGCCACACCGCGACGACCGCCGGGATGAAGGCGTTCGTGGTCAACGTCGTCGGCGATGTCGGCCTCGTCCTCGCCGCCTTCCTGATCGTCGGCGAGGTCGGCAGCCTCGACTACGGCGCGGTCTTCTCCGCCGCCGAGGGCGCCTGGACCGTGAACGAGGGCGAGATCGTCGCCATCTGCCTGCTGCTGTGCGTCGGCGCCTTCGCCAAGTCGGCGCAGATGCCGCTGCATACCTGGCTGCCCGACGCGATGGAGGGCCCGACGCCGGTTTCCTCGCTGATCCACGCGGCGACGATGGTCACCGCGGGCGTCTATTTGATCGCCCGCGCCCATCCGCTCTTCGTGCTCGCCCCGACCGCAGCCGACATCGCCGCCTTCGTCGGCCTGGCGACGCTGATCTTCGCCGCGACGGTCGCGCTCGTCGTCACCGACCTGAAGCGGATCATCGCCTACTCGACGATCTCGCAGATCGGCTACATGATCGTCGGCGTCTCGATCGGCGCCTACATCGGCGGGATGTTCCACCTGATGACGCACGCCTTCTTCAAGGCGCTGCTTTTCATGGCCGCCGGCTCGGTGATCGGGGCGATGGCGGGCGCCCAGAACATCGACAAGATGCACGGCTTCCGCAAGGCAATTCCGTTCACCTGCCTGCTGCTGGCGATCGGCGCACTCTCGCTCGCCGCCTTCCCGCCGACGGCCGGCTTCTTCTCCAAGGACGAGATCCTCGTCTACGCCGCGACCCGCGGCGGCATGTACTGGGCGTTCGCGATCGGCGGCTATTTCGCCGCCTTCTTGACCGCCTTCTACGCCTTCCGGATCACCTTCCGCGTCGTCACCGGCCCGCCGTGTGAGGAGGCGTCCGAGCTCGAGCGCGGCCACCTCGCCCACGCCGAGCCGTCGAACCCCGGCACCGGCGAGAAGGAGGACACCGACGTCGGCTTCCCCGGCCCGGGCCATTACATCGCCGACCGCGAGTGGCCGATGAAGATCGCGATGAGCGTGCTCGGCTTCGGCGCGCTCTTCGCCGGCTTCCTGCAGATCCCCGGCGTCACCGAGGTGATCGACCACTTCCTCGAGCCGACCTTCGAGGACTCGCCGCTGTTCGCGATCCACCCCTCGACCGGCGCCGAGTGGAAGGGCCTCGCGATCGGCACCTTGCTATCGAGCGCCGGGATCGCGCTCGCCTACTACCTCTACGTGCTCAAGCCGGGGACGACGACGAAGCTGCGCGAGCGCTTCGAGCGCACTCACCGGTTCCTGATCCACAAGTGGTACTTCGACGAGGTTCAGGACGCGCTCGTCTACCGCCCGGCGCTCGCGGTCGGCCGTTTCTGCTCGAAGATCGTCGAGCGTTTCGTCGTCGACGGGATCGTCAACGGCACGGTCGGGATCGTCCGCGGCGCCAGCGGCATCGTCCGCTCGGCGCAATCGGGTTACGTGCGCTCCTACGCGCTGCTCGTCGTCGCCGGCTTCACCTGCCTCGGCCTCTACTTCCTGGTGGTCAGCTCGTGATTCAGGTGATGCTCTGGTTCCCGCTGTTCGCCGGGCTCGTCGGGCTCGTCCTGCCGCGCAAGATGGTCCCGATCTGGGCGACGATCGCCTCGCTTCTGGTGCTCACGCTCTCGGTGATCATCGCGATCGGGTTCGACCCCGATGTCGCCGGCCTGCAACAGGTCGTAAACGAACCGTGGATCCCCGACCTCGGCGTCCGCTATGAGCTCGGCATCGACGGGATCAGCGTCTTCCTCGTCGTGATGACGGCGCTGGTCTGGGCCGGCGGGATCCTCTGGTCGGCGTTCCACCAGCCCGAGCGGGCGCGGATCTACTTCTTCATGCTGCTGCTCGCCGAGACGGCGACGCTCGGCGCGTTCATCGCCCAGGACCTGCTGCTCTTCGTCCTCTTCTTCGATTTGATGCTCGTCCCGTTCTTCTTCCTGTTCGGAAGCTGGGGACGCGAGAACGAGGGCGTCAAGCCGATCCCGGCGACGACGAAAATGATGGTCTACACGCTCGTCGGCTCACTGCTGATGCTGGTCGGGGCGATCGCGGCGGCGATCCTGGCAACGCCCGAGGGCGGTCAGATCTCATTCTCGATCGCGACCCTGCGCGAGAACCTCCTGCCCGAGGGCTCGCAGGACTGGATCTTCTGGTTCTTCGCCGCGGCGTTCCTCGTCAAGATGCCGGTCTTCCTGGTCCACGGCTGGATGCCCGACGCCTACCGGGTCGCGCCGCTGCCCGTTCTGGCGATCTTCTCGGGCGTGCTCTCGAAGGTCGGCGCCTACGGCTTCCTGCGCGTCTCGCTGCCGCTCTTCCCCGACGCGGCCGAGCGGTTCCAGGAGCTGATCCTGATCATTGCCCTCGCCTCGATCCTCTACGGCTCGGTGATGGCGTTCACCCAGACCAACGTCCGGCTTATCTCGGGTTATTCGTCGGTCGCACAGCTCGGCTTCATCATGCTCGGGATTTTCTCGCTGCGTCCCGACGGGGCCGACGGCGCCGTCCTGCAGATGGTCAACCACGCGCTCGTCGTCGTCCCGATGCTGTTGATCATCGCCGTCCTCTACGAGCGCTCGCAGACCGAGGACCTGCGCGAGATGGGAGGGCTCGCGATGCGGGCCCCGGTTCTCGCGGCGATGTTCCTGATCGTCACCCTGGCGACGCTGGCGATGCCCGGCTCGTCGAACTTCGTCGGCGAGTTCTTCATCTTGAACGGCGTCTTCCAGGACTCCGCCGCCTACACGGTGGTGGCGATGGCGGGCGTCGTGTTGGCGGCGTTCTATTCGCTGCGGCTCTACCAGCGGACGATGCACAACAGAAAGCCGGAGGGGTACGAGTCGCGCGAGATCTCGCTGCGCGACTCGCTCGTGATCGGCCCGTTCGTCGTCGTGATAATCGCCCTGGCGCTCTATCCGGGGCTGATCCTGGAGCGGGGGGAGAAGTCGGTCGAGGCAGCGGTCTGTGCGACTGGGCCGTACTTGGATTTCCCGGGCGATGAACCTTCGCCCGGTTGTCCCGACACTTTCGTGGCCGACAAATGACCTTCACCGCCCCCGAGATCGACTACGCCGGCCTCTCGCCGATCATCGCGCTGACCGCGGGGCTCGTCGTCGTCCTGCTCGCCGGCCTCGTCGGCCGCGCGCAGCGGATCGTCGTCTCGTTCTTCAGCCTGGCGACGCTGGCGAGCGCGACCGGCCTCTGTATCTGGCAGTGGGGCGAGGAGAAGGACCTCGTCGCCGGAGCGCTCAGACTCGACGATCTCGCCTTGGCGACGGCGCTGATCGTGCTGGTGGCCGCCGCCTTCGTGATCCCGCTCTCCTGGCGCGAGCCCGCCGCCGAGCGCCCCGGCGAAGAGCCGCGCCATGGCGAGTTCCAGGCACTGCTGATCGGCTCAGTCCTCGGCATGGTGATGCTCGCCCAGGCGCAGAACCTGATTGTCTTCTTCGTCGCGCTCGAGCTGCTCTCGGTGCCGCTCTATGTCCTATGCGGCGCCGCGATCCGCCGCCGCGGCTCGCTCGAGTCGGGGCTCAAGTACCTGATCGTCGGCTCGCTCGGCTCGGCGACGCTGCTCTACGGGATGGCGTTCATCTACGGCGGTTCGGGCTCGACCGATTTCACCGGCATTCGCGACGGCATCGCCGGCGGCGTCTTCGACGACCCGCTGATCGGGATCGGGATCGCGCTCTGCGCCACCGGTCTCGCCTTCAAGATCTCGATCGCCCCGTTCCACCAATGGACGCCCGACGTCTACCAGGGCGCGCCGACCCCGGTGACGGCGTTCATGGCGGTGGCGACGAAGGCCGCAGCGTTTTGCGTCTTCGTCCGCTTCTTCGAGGTCGCGCTCGGGCCGGCGGTTGACGACTGGGACGGGGCGCTCGCCGCGCTCGCGGTGGTCTCAATGCTGGTCGGCAACATCGGCGCGATCGGCCAGGACTCGCTCAAGCGTTTGCTCGGCTACTCGGGCGTCGCCCAGGCCGGCTACATGCTGGTCGGGGTGGTCGTCGCCTCCGAGATCGGCACCAGCGCCCTGATCTTCTACCTCGCCGCGTACACGCTGATGAACCTCGCCGCCTTCGGCGTGATCACGATCCGCGAGCGACAGACCGAGTTCGGCGATGACATCCGCTCCGTTCAGGGCCTCGGCCGCGACCGCCCCGTCCTCGCCTGGCCGCTGACGATCGCGATGCTCGCCCTCGCCGGGCTGCCCGGGACCACAGGCTTCATCGGCAAGCTCTTTCTGATCGAGGCTTCGGTCGAGTCCCGCTTCACCTGGCTCGGGGTCGCGATCGCGATCGGGACGATGATCTCGATGGCCTACTACCTGCGCGTGCTCGCCTACGTCTGGATGCGGCCGAGCCCCGCCGAGGAGGGCGAGGCGGACGCAACCAGCGGTGGTGGCGGGCCGATCC
>JBPCRS010000223.1:0-20356 GCA_050996575.1 Solirubrobacterales bacterium | reverse complement strand
AGAGCCCGCCCGCCGCGTGCGCATCGATCAGCGCCCAGACGCCGGTCGCGATCAGCGAGGCGGCGGCCGCGAGACAGAACAGCGCCGACCACGAGCGTCGCAGGGCGGCAATCAGGCCGGGCACGGTGACGAGGAACCCGGAGAGCGCGTGCCATCCGTTCATGTCGACGGCAAGAACGCGCTCGGCGCTCGCCGCGTCTCCGGTCGCGAAGTCGGGGTTGATGATCAACCCGGGGACGCTCCAGACGAGGACGACGAGGGAACCGGCGATCGCCGTCCACTGAACGAAGGCAAGTGGGCGCTCCGCCGACATCAGCGGGCGAGCATCGCGATCATCGCTCGCTGCACGATTCGGGGCGGGAAGGTGATCACCGTTTCCTCCTGGTGCTGCTTGAGGAAGTTGGCCGCCCAGCGCGCACCGCGCAGGCTCTTCGGTATCCCGCCCTTGATGAACAGGCCCTCCTGCGCGGCGGCCGAGCTGTCGGTGAGGAACTGCTCGAGGCCGAGGGCGGGCATCACCTCGCAGCGGCAATGCGCGTCGCGGGCGCTGCAAGAGGTGAGCGAGTGCTTGGCGTTCGGTTTGACGACCATCACCCCATCCTCGGGGCCGATCACCCGCTTCTCGCCGTCGAGGCCGAATTTGATCTTGCCCTCCACCACTGACCAGTGCTCCTCCTGGATCGGGTGGTAGTGCTCGGGCAGGCCGCCGCCGGGCTCGATCCAGGTATCGACGGTCATATTCTCGCCCTCGCGCTGGAACGAGTACCGGGCGCCGTGGACCGGGTCGCGTACCTGCTCTGCCATCGGGATCCTCTCTTCAGCGTTCCGTGTTACTGCCGAGTAACATATCAGCTGAAGTTACTCTGCGGTAACACCATGAAAGCGACCCTCGAAACCAGAACCGAACGTCGGCGGAAACCCGCCGGCGAGCGCCGCGAGACGATCATTCGTGCCGCTGCGCCTCTTTTCGGCCGCAACGGCTATACGGGCACCCGGCTCGACGACATCGCCGCCGCGGCCGGGGTGACGAAGCCGATCGTCTATCGCCATTTCGGCTCGAAAAAGGATCTCTACATGGTGCTGCTGCGAAAGCACCGCGATGACCTTCCGAGCTTCATCGAGTCGGTCGAGCCACCGGTCGACGACTCGAGCGAGGCGCTGCTCAGGTCGATCCTCGAGAGCTGGCTCGACTACGTGCGGGTCAACCACGACCAGTGGGCGATGCTCTTTCGCGACCGCACCGGCGACGAGGAGATCCAAGCGCTGCGAGCTGAGGTCAGCGTTCGCGCGCGCGAAGTGATGGCGGGCTTCATCTCCGCACGGGCCGGGGCGAAGATCCCTCTCGAGCAGATCGCGCCGAGCGCCGAGCTCCTGACCAGCGGACTCGCCGGACTCGCGCTCTGGTGGCGCGAGCGCCCCGAGGTGCCGAAGGCGACGCTTCTCGAGGCCGTGATGCGGTTCCTCGGGCCGGCGCTCAGCTGACTTTGAAGGCGAGCTTCGCCCGAACGAAGCGGTCGGCGGACGCGGTTCCGAGCGCGGTCGCGGGGGTGAGGCAACCCGAGCGATCGGGCGTGGCCTCGTCCTCGGCGAGCAGCAAGCCCGCCTCGCCGAGCATCGTCGCCGTCGTCAGGTAGCCGGGGTGGCCTTCGCCGAGCACCTCGACCGCGACGCGGTTGCCACCGGACGTCCGGGCGTCGACGTCGATTCGCCATTTCCAGTCCTCGAGCCGATCCGCGGCCGGGCCAAATCCCGACGAGGGCAGCACGCGGCGCAGGCCGGCGGCGATCTGCCGGCGGACCGGGAGCGGCGCGCGGGTGAGGCCAGAGAGGCCGGCCTGGGCGCCGGAGAGTATTCCGGCGGCGGCGAAGCGCGGCGCCAACGTCGCCGATCCGCCCGGCAGGACGAAGCCCTCGCGGTAGCGAAAGGCCGCGAACGTCTCGCCTCGCCCGGCCGCTCGCAGCGACGCCGAGCGGTGGATCACCGCCGGGTTGAGGAAGGCCGCGGGCACCATCGGCGCGATCACATTGCCGTCCTCGCCGCGGCGGGGCGCGACCGAGATCGGACTCAGCCGCCGCACCTCACCCGCTTCGGCCGGCGAGTCGAGCAGGACGGCGGGGTCGGTCAGTTCGGACGTGCCCTCGTCTGCTGCGATCTCGACCATGCTCTGGATCGTCCCGCCGGACATGAAGTCCGATGGGCGCGGCAGACCCGGTGGCGCAGCGGTCGTCGTCACATCGAGGTCGACCTCGGCGAGGCTCTCGCTCCAGCGCTCGGCGGCGGCCTCGGCGGCGAGTGTGACCGCGAGGTCGGGCGGCAGCGCCTCGAACCCGCAGACCTGGACGATCTTCACTCCGGCTCCGGTGGCCGCGGCGTCGAACTCGTCGATCACCCTGCGGACGAAGGGAATCTCGCCGGTCAGATCGACGTAGTGGGCGCCGCCGGCGACGCAGGCCTCGATCACGGGCTTGCCGTAGCGCGTGTAGGGGCCGACGAGGTTGAGCACGACCTTCGCGCGCGCAGCCATCGCCTCGAGCGAGACCGAGTCGCCGACGTCGGCGGATAGCGTCACCGGGGCCGTCACGCCAACCTCGGCGAGCACTCGCTTGACCTTTCCGGCGTCGCGGCCGGCGGCTCCCCACGACGCGCCGACCTCGGCGACGCGCTCGTCGAGATAGGCGGCGACGCGGCGGCCGGTGACGCTGGTCGCGCCGAAGACGACTACGTCGAGATCGCGCTCGCTCGTCATGCAGATGAGATCGAGCCGAATCGGACGCGAAGCGGAGGATTCGGCGGTTTCACCTTCGCGACGCTAACAGCGTTCCCCCTCTCGCATCCGATTGGGCTCATCGCCCTCGAACTGCGCTCTTGCCGGGCCGCCCCGCGGGCGAGCTCTCCCCGAAGCAAGAAGGGGCAGCGTTTAGGTGGTACGTTGGTGATTGTTAACGTACCACCTGTCCCAAGGAGACGTGATGACGGAACCGGTCCTTCCCCACCCCGACGAAGCGCCAAAGCTCGTGCCGAAGCCCGGCTCGGCGGCCTGGCGCTACTCCGGCGACATCCGGCTGCTCGGCGGCGCGGCCTACGCGCTTCTACTTCAGGTATCCCACCCAACCGTCGGCGCCGGTGTGGCCGAGCACTCCGACTTCAAGGCCGATCCGTGGGGTCGGCTACTGCGAACCCTCGACTTCGCCTACTCGATGACCTATGGGGGGCCGGTCGTCGCGGCCGAGGTCGGCCGCCGGGTGCGAGAGATGCATCGGCAGATCAAGGGGGTGAAGCCCGACGGCGAGCGCTACCACGCGATGGAGCCCGAGGCATACGCATGGGTTCATGCGACGCTGGCCGACGGCGTCGTCCGTGGCCATCGCCACCTCGGCCGGCCGATGAGCCGCGCCGAGATCGACGATTACTGGGCCGACTGGCGCCGCGTCGGCCGCCTCGTCGGCGTCCGCGAACGCGACCTGCCCGAGACCTGGTCCGAGTTCGGCCCCTATTTCGACCAGATGGTCGAGCAGCGGCTGTACGACAACGAGACGGTCCAGGACGTGCTCAGCTCGCTAGCCTCGCCGACCGCGCCGCCGCTTCGCTTTCTCGGCGACTCCGCCTGGCGCGTTGCCAGCCTGCCGGCGATTCGCTCGACCACGCTCGTCACGGGCGGACTGCTTCCCCCGGTTCTTCGCAAGCGCTTCGCGATCGGATGGACCGAGCGCGACGAGCGCAAGTTCCGCGCCTTTGCCACTGCCTCGCGGGCGGCGACGCCGCTGATGCCGGCGACCCTTCGCAACGTCGGCCCGCGCTACCTGCGCTGGCGCCGCGAGGCGCTCGAGCGCGGCGACGTCGCCTCGGCTTCGCGGGCACCCGGATCGGTCGCGACGGTCGCCTAGGAGCTTTGCCGATGGAGGCGTTGACGCTGCTCTCGCGAGCGCTCGACCCAACCGTCGAGCCGCCCGGCGACGCCACGAGCGAGCGGATCCTCGACGCCGCGCTCGCACTTGCGGCCGCTTCCGGGGTCGACAACCTGACGATGGACCAGGTGGCAGGACGGGCGGGAGTCGGGCGGATGACCGTCTACAGACGTTTCGGCGACCGCGACCGGCTGCTCAGTGCGCTCGCCGCGCGCGAGGGTCGCCGTTGCATCGCCGAGCTCGACGGCGCCAGCGACCCCGCCGCGCCGATCGAGGACCAGGTCGCCGCCGGCTTCGTCGCCAGCCTGCGGATCGCTCGCGAGCACCCGCTGCTCAACCGGCTCGCGATGGTCGAGCCCGAAGCCGTACTGAGCGCGCTGACGGAGAACGACGGGGCCGTCTTCACGATGGCGCGCGGCTTCGTCGCCTCGCGACTGCGCCAGTCCCAGCGCGCCGGGGTGCTCGGCCTGGTGGCGATCGAGGAGGCCGCCGAGCTGCTCGTCCGCCTCGCCTTCAGCTTCGTCCTGATCCAGGAGAGCGCACTGCCGCTCGACGACCCCGAGCGCATCGGCGATGTCGCCCGCCGCCTGATCGCACCCGTGCTCGCCGGCGGCTGAGGCCGCGAGCCGGCTACAGCGCCGGCGGCTGCGACTCGGAGCGTTTGTCCTCGAGCGCGTCGAACTCGGCCGTCGAGAGCGGCAGGCAGGTCTCGCAGAAGTCGGTTCCGAACGGGGTCAGGTTGATGCTGCGGCGCATCGTGCTCGATCGGCCGGCGCGTTTCATCGCCGCCTGGGCATCGGGCTGGGCCTCGATCACCTGATAGACGAGCGGGTCGTCGAGCGGCTCGCGCGAGAACCAGATCAGGCCGAGGCGGTTGAGATTGTTGAGGTAGGCGGGAACCCGGTCCATGTAGCGGCAACCGGCCTCGGCGCCGATCATCGTCAGGCCCGGGGCGACGATCTGCGAGCCGATCCCGAGCGGCCGCCATGTGCGAACGTCGACCGCGGGCTGCGCTCCCTTCGTCGCCATCAGCCGCAGCACCCGCGCCTCGTCGGGCGCGAGGTGGCTGAGGATGTCCTCGTAAGCCGGATGGGCTTCCTCGTCGAGGTCGACGTCGGCAGATTGCTCGAGCAGGCGCGCGCCTCGAGCGCGCAGTGGGTCGCCGACCGCGGCGCCGTTCGAATCCTGCTCGGACCGGCGGCCGCCGAGCAGGCGGTCCTCGATCTCGTCGACTCCGAGCAGCCTGCGCGCCTGCTCCCGTAACTCCGCGCGAGCGTCGTTGAGCAGGTCGGCGGTGCCGTCGTCGGAGACGGCGGCCCTGGTCAGCCAGTTCATCCCCCGCACGTATGAGTCAAAGGTCCAGCCGGCGCTCCGCCAGGCGCTCGCGGCGGCGAGCCGGGCGACGATCGGCGCCGACTCGAGCGCCAGCGCCGCGGTGCTCGGACTCTCCTCGGGCTCGTCGCTCGGAGGCGCGTCGGCGGACTCGGAATCCGTTTCGGCGGCCGCTTCCTCGGCTCCGACGGGATCGAGCGGATCGTTCGTCATCGCGGCCCCGATCCTACGACCCTCAAGCCTGCGCGGGCTCGGCGGCGACATTGCGCTTGAACATCAGCCGCGCGAACAGGCCGGCGCTGATGAACATGAACGAGCTGTATACCGCCGCCGGGATCGCCAACTCGGTCGAAATGGTCGCCGCGACGGCAATCGCCAACGACGAGTTGTGGATGCCGAGCTCCATCGAGATCGCCGTCGCCTGGCGGTTGTCTAGCCGCGCGCCCCTGGCGACGAAAAAGCTGATCGTCATCGCCGCCAGGTTGAGCGCGGTCGTCGCCGCGGCGACGTCGGTGAAGTTGTCGAGGACCTTGTCGTACTCGGAGGCGACGGCGAGGATAACGACGAGAACGAAGACGACGAGCGCGATCCTGCGGAATCTGTCGTAATTGCGCTCGGTCCAATCCAGGGCCCGGGCGCGGATCGTCATCCCGATCGAGAGCGGGACGACCGTAATCAGGAAGACTCGGAGGACGACGCCGAGGATCTCCACGTCGGTGCTCACACCCGAGCCGAAGCGATCGACGGCGAGGCCGAGGAAGAGCGGAACGGTTATCACGGCGCAGACGCTCGAGATCGCGGTCATCGAGACCGAGAGGGCGACGTCGCCGCGGGCGAGATGGGTGAGCATGTTCGCCATCGCGCCGCCCGGCGAGGCGCCGAGCAGAACGAGGCCGACGGCAAGCGCCGCCGGCAGGGCGAAGACCTCGGCCATGCCGAAGGCGAGCAGGGGCGAGATCAGCAGCAAGTTGACGAGGCCGATCGCGACGCCGCGCGGGTAGGTGACGATCCGCTTGAAATCGGCCGGGGTCAGGCCGAGCCCGAGCGAGACCATGATCACGGCGACGGCCGCGGGCAGGATCACGAGAGTTGCTACCGATTGGTCCTCCACGAGCTGCTGACCCTAAGCGACGTGGACCCGTGGACTCGCCGCTCCCTACCATCCTCACATGCGGATCGACGAGATCCTGACCGCCAAGGGCGAGCCCGTCTTCTCGTTCGAGTTCTTCCCGCCACGCACCCCTGAGGGCGTCGAGAACCTCTGGAAGGCGGTCGAGGTGCTGCGTGCTCTCGAGCCCGATTATGTCTCGGTCACCTACGGAGCCGGCGGCGCGACCCGCGACGGCACGCTTGAGATCTGCTCGCGGCTGAAGAACGAGCTCGGGGTCGAGACGATGGCCCACTTGAGCTGCGTCGGCGAGACCGCCGAGGGGATCGAGGAGATGCTGCGCCGGATCGAGGCCGCCGGGATCGAGAACGTCTTCGCCCTGCGCGGCGACCCGCCGAAGGGCGAGAGCGAGTTCGTCAGCGCCGAGGGCGGCTTCTCATCGGCGACCGAGCTCGCCAGATTCGCCTCCGAGCGCTTCGATTTCTCGCTCGGCGGCTCCTGCTTCCCCGAGGTCCACCCCGAGGCGGCGAGCGCCGAGGCCGACCTCGACTATCTGAAGACGAAGGTCGACGCCGGCGCGCGTTTCCTGATCACCCAGCTCTTCTTCGACAATCGCGTCTACTTCGACTTCGTCGACGACGTCCGCCGTGCCGGTATCGATGTCCCGGTGATCCCCGGCATCGTGCCAATCCTCAGCCTCGGCCAGGTGCGACGGTTCTGCGGCAACTGCGACGCCAACCTCCCCGAGGCGATCATCGAGGCGATGGAGTCGCTGGGGGGTGACGAGCAGGCCGAGGCCGAGTTCGGCATCGCCTACGCAACCCGCCAGTGCGAGGAGCTGCTCTCCGGCGGCGCCCCCGGGATCCACTTCTACACCGTCAACCGCGCCGGGCCGACCCGCGCGGTGCTCTCGGCGCTGCGCGTCGGGCGACCCTGGGAGCGGGCTCCGAGCCAGGCTCGGCCTGGCGTCAGCGCCAGTACTTAGACTGCCGGTCCGTTTCTTATGGGCAGCTTCGAGTACCGCAGCCACAGGATCACCTACGACGAATATGGGGCGGGCGACCGCGTGCTCGTGCTCACCCACGGCCTGTTGATGAACAGGCGAATGTACGACGGGCTCGGGCCGGAGATGGCGGCGCGCGGGCATCGGGTGATCTGCGTCGACCTGCTCGGCCACGGTCGCTCGGATCGGCCAATCGACGTCCAGCTCTACGGAATGTCGAGTTTCGCCGACCAGCTCGCGGCGCTGCTCGACCATCTCGGCCTCGACGAGGCGGTGATCGGCGGCACCTCGCTCGGCGCCAACGTCAGCCTCGAGCTCACGGCCCGCCATCCTGACCGGGTCCGCGGCCTGTTCATCGAGATGCCGGTGCTCGACAATGCGCTGCTCGCGGTCGCGATGATCTTCACGCCGGTGATGGCGACGCTCCGGTTCGGGCGTGTGCCGCTGCGGCTGGTCTCGGTGCTCACCCAGCGGATCCCGCGGACGGTGACGCTCGTCGACGTCGGCCTCGACTGGGTGCGACAGGAGCCCGGGCCCTCGCTCGCGGTGCTCGAGGGTCTGCTGATCGAGCGCACCTGCCCGCCGCACTCCGAGCGCGTCGGCTTCGAGCCGGCGGCGATCGTCGTCGGCCATTCCGGCGATCCGCTGCACCCGTTCTCGGACTCCGGCATGCTCGCCGACGAGATGCCGAACGCCCGCTTGATCAACGCCAACTCGATTCTCGAGTGGCGGCTCAACCCGCGTCGGCTGAACGACGAGCTCGCCGCCTTCCTGACCGAGGTCTGGGAGGCGCCGGAGCTGGCGGCGGCGCGAGCGAAGCGGGCCGGCGACGCACCCGGCGGCAACGGGCAGCCGCCGCAGGCCGTCGCCGACGCCTGAGCCACCGCCTTTTAGGCGACGCGAAAAATGCATCCAATACCCTGCCGCGCGTGCCAGGGACCGCTCGATTCCTGTTCGCGGCCGTCGCCTGCGTCGCCGTGACAACGCTTGCCGCCTGCGGTGGCGATGACGAGCCGACGGTGGCGACGAGCACGACGACGAGCACCACGTCGACGACTTCGACGACGGGGGCCACCGGGACTGGCGACGCGGCCGCCGCGGCAGGGGGCAGCGCATTCATCGACCTCGGCACCGGTGACGCCAGCGGCCTCGAGCCCGACGACCGCCAGGGCACCGCGCCCCCCGAGCAGGAGACCGACGATCTCGAGCAGGCCGCCGATGACGCCGCCTGTCAGCTCGAGCTCGATCTCAAGGACGAGGGCAACGAGCACATCCCCGCCAAGGAGGAGGCGGAGTACGACACCGCTCCGCCGACCTCGGGCTCCCACGATGCGGTTCCACTTGCCGACGGCGCCTACCTCGATACCCCCCAGCCGCGATACTTCGTGCACTCGCTCGAGCACGGCCGGGTCGTGATCCTCTACCAGCCCGACCTGCCCGAGGAGGACCAGCTCGCGCTCAAGGGCGCGTTCGAGGAGGACCCCGACGGAATGATCCTGACCCCCTACCCCGACATGCCCTACCAGGTCGCCGCGGCTGCCTGGACGAACTTCGTCGGTTGCGGCCTCTATGACGGCGGCGTCCTCGACGTGGTCCGGAGCTTCCGCGACGAGTTTCGCGGCAACGGCCCGGAAGCGGTGCCGCTCTAGCCGATGGCCGATCGCAAGGAAGAGAGGGAGCGCCTTCGCGCCGAACGGCTTGCCGCCGAGAGCCGCGTCTCCGGCGACGATCGCAAGCGCCTGCTGCTCGGCTACTTCGTCGCCGGGTTGCTCGGCGCGCTCGTGCTCGCCGGAATTGTCGTCGCGATCATCGCCGGCGGCGACGCGTCGAGCGAGGAAGCCGAGGCGAACGAGGCCGCCGGCTTTGACCCCAATACCGGCTTCCGGGTGCCGCCGGCGATCGAGCTCGACGAACGCGAGGGCACGGCACCGCCGCCGGTCGAGCAGGCCGACCTCGAGCTCGCCGCCGAGGCCGCCGGTTGCGAGCTGATGCTCGACCTCGAGGACGAGGGCAGTACCCACATCGAGCCCGATGCGAAGACTCCCGACTACAAGACGAGCCCGCCGAACTCCGGCGACCACTCACCCGAGAATTTGGCCGACGGCGCCTATCTCGAGTACCCGGAACCGATCAACTCGACCCACTCACTCGAGCACGGCCGGACCGAGATCCACTACTCGCCCGACCTCCCGGAGGACGAGCAGCTCGCGCTCAAGGGCCTCTTCGACGAGGACCAGCAGGGGATGCTGATGTTCCCCAACCCCGATATGGACTACGAGGTCGCGGTGTCGGCCTGGACAAACCTCCTCGCCTGCGACACCTACGACCCCGAGGTGCTCGACGCGATCCGCGCCTTCCGCGACACCTTCCGCGGCCAGGGCCCCGAATCGGTCCCTTTCTAGACCGCAAATCTAAAGGGGACTGTCCCCTTTAGGTTGGATTCTGCACAGGTTCGTGCAGCTCTCAGGCACAGCATGCCAGCTATTTAGGTGTTTCTGCGACTCTTCCCAAAGGGCCGCAACCTAGGCGCGAGTCGGTTGTTGTCTTAAGAGATGGCAAGCAATCTGCGAAGGAACGTACGCATTGCCGTTCGGATGGCCGGGGTCGCAGCGATCGCGGGGCTGGTCTGGGCGGCGGCGCCGGCGATCTCGCTCGGCCCCTTCGTCCCCGAGCCGGTCAACTTCGAGCAGGCGGTGCCGAGTTCACCTGAGCTCCCGCGGCGGGAGTCACGGCGCTCGGCCGGCGGGCACGCAGACGAGGGCCCGGTTCGGTACCTGACCGAGCCGATCGTCGCGCCGAAGCGCTTCGACCTCGTCGGCCTGACCGGCGCCGGCGAGCCGGTCGAGGTCCGCGCCCGCCTCGTAGGCGGGGATTGGAGCCGCTGGGTCGAGACCAATAGCCGCGAGCCCGTCTGGACCGGCGGCTCGGACGAGCTTCAGATTCGCAGCCGCGGCGAGGCGCCGCGTGGCGAGATCGGCTATGTCAACGTCAGCGGCGACGCGACGGCGGGCGACCGCGCCCTGAACGGCGCCCGCGGAGCCCTGAACACCGCCTTCGTCTCGGTGGCGTCGGTCCTGGCCCCGGCGAGCGCGACCGGCGAGGCCCCGTTCGACGTCGTCAATCGGACCGAGTGGGACCCCGATAACAACTGCGTGCCGAAGGCGCCGGTCGAGGGCGAGGTCCGCGCCGGGGTCGTTCACCACACCGTCAATGCCAACGACTACACGGCGGCCGAAGCCTCGGGCGTCGTGCTCGCGATCTGCCGCTATCACCGCTATTCAAACGGCTGGAACGACATTGGCTACAACGCGCTCGTCGACCGCTTCGGCAATGTCTACGCGGGCCGCGCCGGGGGCTTGGCGAACGCGATCATCGGCGCCCACACCGCCGGCTTCAACTCGCAGACGTTCGGAGTCGCCTCGATCGGCGACCACACGGTCCACGGGCTCTCGAAACCTGCGATCGATTCGATCACCGACCTGCTCGCCTGGAAGCTCTCACTGCACGGGATCGACGGCCTCGGCACCTCGAAGGTGACCTCGGCGGGCGGCGCCGGCAACAAGTACTCGAGCGGGACTCGGGTAGCGACCGCCGAGGTGACCCGCCACCGGCGCTTCAACGAAACAGCTTGCCCGGGGGGCGCGCAGATCAAGAAGATCCTCAGGATCACCCAGGAGAAGATCGCCTCGGGCACCTTCACGCCGCCCGAGGAAACTCCGCCGGCGGGCGGGGTCGTGCCCGGCTAGGTCGCTCCGGTCTAGCTCGGTACCGCTTGACGGCCGCGTCCCCTCAGGCGCGGTAATCAGGGAAGAACCCGGGCTTCGCCTCGCGGCCCGCCGAGAGGCGCTCGTAGGCGTGGTCGTCGCAGACGACCTCATGGGTGAGAAACGGCTCCTGGCGGTTGGCGAAGCCGCGCTTGAACTCCTCGAGCCCGTCGCCCGGGGAGAGGCCGCCGCCGAGGTTGAGCGGTGCGCCGAGCTCGTCGGAGAGATCCTGAAGGGTGACGATCGCGTTCTTCATCGGCGCCTCGCGCAGATGCTCGTCGGCGGTGCCGCTGAGGAAGTAGTGGAGGACGCCGTCGGAGAGCGCCCCGATCGACGCCGCGGCGATGCCGCCGTCCTCGGGAGCGTTGACGACGACGAGCCAGGTCCGCGGGCTCGAGAAGACCGAGTCGAACCACTCGCGCTCGAAGAAGTAGCACTGCGACGCCTCGCTGCGGACCATCGTCTGCTCGTAGGCGCGGCGAAATCCCGCTCGCCAATCCTCGCTCGCCTCGGGGCCGGGCAAGATTTCGGTCGCGTAGCCCGCCGCCTCGTTGCGGCGGATCTGCTGGCGGTCGCTCATCCGCGACTTTCGCTTCCCGGCCGGGTCGGAGATCTGCAGGGTCGAGCGCTCGGCGGCGGCGAGGGCGTGGGGGCCGGTCGCGGTCGAGCGCAGGAAGAAACTGACGAGGCCGGTCGATGACCAGTCGACGGTGGCCGGATCGAGCACCTCGGTCGGGGCCGCGCCGTCTTCGCGGACGATCCCCGGGTAGCCGTAGGGCGAGACCGCGTCGAGGCCGGCGCCCTCGGGGATGTCGCGGACGAGGAGCGGTGCTACGAGCGGTGCGCCGGAGGTCTCGATGCGCAGCGTGTGGCTGGTCCCCTCGGCGTCGAGATATGGCCGGCAGCGAAAGAACTCCTCCGAGCGGGCCGCGGCTCCACCGTCGGCGATCAGCTCGGCACGGGCGATCAGCTCCAACGTTCGGCCCAGTCGCCCGCCGTGACCCCCCAGACCTCGCAGTCGATCAGCGTCCCGTCGGGCCGGCGGATGTGCTCGCGCATCGTCCCCTCGTGCTTCCAGCCGAGCCAGGTGACTACGCCCTTCGCCGCCTCGTTCGTCGCCGGTATCCGTCCGTAGACGCGGTGGGCGCCGAGCTCGTCAAAGGCGAGGCTCAGGGTGAGCCGCTCGGCCTCGCGGCCGACGCCGCGCCCCCAGGCGGCGGGGTCGGCGATCACGCAGCCAAGCTCGGGGGCGAGCTGGCCGCCGATCCCGTAGAGCGCGGTGAAGCCGACCGGCTCGTCCCGATCGGCGAGCAGCACCGCCCACTTGCGATCGGCGCCTTCGGTCCGCATCGCCCGTTCGACCCAGCCCGCCGCCTCCTCGGCGGTGAACGACTGCCGGACCTCCATCATGTTCTCGGTCACCTTGCCGTCGTTGAACCAGCGCTCGACCGCCCCGGCGTCATTGGGGCCGAAGTCGCGCAGGGTCACTCCGGTGGCGGGCTCTCCCATTCGCGCGGCACCCTAGATGACGGTGGCTCGGAGGTGAGGCCGCCGCCCAGGACCAACCGGACGGTGCGGGCGATGATCCGCCGGTCGAACGCCGGCGAGCGGTGCTCGACGTAGAAGACGTCGAGCTCGATCCGCTCCTCCCAGGGGACCGAGACGTGGCCCGAGACCTGCGCCCAGCCGGTCAGGCCGGGCTTGACCTCGCGCCGGCGAAGCTGGTGCGGTGTGTAGAGCTCGACTTGGGCCGGGATCGTCGGCCTCGGCCCGACGATCGCCATCTCACCTCGGAGGAAGTCGAACAGGTTCGGCAGCTCGTCGAGAGAAGTCCGGCGCAGCAGGCGGCCGACCGCGGTGACGCGCGGGTCGGACTCGCCGACCGCGGTGCCGATCCCGACCGGGTCGGAACCGGGCCGCATCGTCCGGAACTTGCGGAGCTCGAACTCGGCGCCGCCTTTCCGGACCCGTGTCTGGCGATAGAGGACCGGGCCCGGTGAGGTCAGCCGGACGACGACCGCAATCAGCGCCAGTAGCGGCGACGCGACGACCAGGGCGAGCGCGGCGAGGGCGACGTCGGTGCGGCGGCTCATTCACTCACCTCGTTCCCTCGGATTTCTCCCAGGCTGCCGGCGGCCCCTGCCGCGCGCGGTCCCAGCCGCCGGCGGCGATCGAGGCGGTGACGAGGACGTAGTAGCGGCAGGTCTGCGTCGGGCGGACCGGGATCGCCTCCGCGGCAAGGGCGCCTGCGAGCAGCGAGAGCTGGGCCGCCAGCGCCAGCCGGTAGACCCGCCCGCGGCCGAGCAGGCCGAGGTTGGCGACGAGGGCGAGAAGGTGCAGTGCCGGCGAGGCGTAGCGGAGCAGCCGGTGCGAGGCGATCTCGAAGGCGTAGGCCGGCGAGTAGCCGCGCGGCGAGATCATCCCGTCGCCGACGACGATGTCCCAGAGGCCGCGCATCATCCGCCGTTTGCGCGCGAACTCGCCCTCGAGCGTCGGGACGAGCTTCTCCTCGGCGACGGCACGAGCCTCGTAGAGGCAGCGCCATCCGCGCTTGGTCAGCTCGAATGGGAACGAGAGGTCGTGGCTTCGCGATGGTCCGAGCGGGATGTAAGCCTCGCGGCGGACCGCGTAGATCGCTCCGTTGCCCGCGGTCACTCCGGCGAGACCTGACTCGAGCTCACGCACCTTCATCTCGAAACGCCAGTAGGCGCCCTCCTGGTTCGAGCCCTCGGCGTCGAGGAAGCGGACCTGGCCGCAGACATAGCCGACCTCGGGGTCGTCAAAGCGCGCCGCCAGCCTTGCGATCGCGTCGGGTTCCCAGTAGGCGTTGGCATCGGAGAAGACGAGGATCTCTCCGCTCGCCTGCGCGACCGCTGCGTTCTGCGTCGCGATCTTGCCGGCGCGCGGGAGCTCGAGGACGAGATCGGCGCCGGCGGTACGCGCCAACTCGACCGTGTGATCCGAGGAGCCGTCAGAGGCGACGACAACCTCGAGCCGCTCGCGCGGGTAGTCCGCTGCGAGCGCGTTCGCGACCCGGCGCTCGATCACGTCAGCCTCGTCGTGGGCGGCGATGACCAGGGAGACGCGGGGTGGCTCGGCGGCGGTCGACGGCGCCGGCATGCCTTCGCCCACTTCTCGGCGCAGCGCCCAGAGCACGATCGGGTAGCCGACGTGAGTGTGGGCGAGCAGGGCGAGCGAGCCCCAGAATGCGAGCTTGAGCAAGCGCATTGGCGCGACAAGTATGCGCGGCTACGCGCATATTTCGCGGTAGATCTCGAGCGTCCGCTCGGCGATCGAGTCCCAGGAGTACTCGGTGCCGGCGAGAGCCGCGGCCTGAGCGGCGAGCGCCTGGCGCGCCGAGGGGTCGGCGAGCAGCTCATCGAGCACGGTGCGAAGCACGGCCGGGTCGCCGGGTGGGACGAGTCGGGCGCCACCCGCGGCGCCGACGTCGGAGAACCCGCCAACGTCGGAGGCGACGATCGCGTTGCCGAAGGCGAGCGCCGTGTAGAGGACGCCCGACTGCTCGATCGCGCGGTAAGGCAGCGCAACCACGTCGGCGCGTCGGAAGAAAGCCGGGATCTCGGGGTCGGTGACGAAGCGGGGGACGAAGCGCACCGTCGCTCCGCACCGCTCCGCCAGCTCGCGCAGCGGCTCGATCGGCATCCTCGCCATGCCGACGATCCAGAGCTCGGCGCATTCGAGGTCGCGAAAGGCCTCGAGCAGGACATCGACTCCCTTGTAAGGACGGATCAGCCCGAAGCAGAGGACGACGGGGCCATAGACCTCGGCCAGCTCTGCCGGCAGCGGCCGCTCCTCCGGCATCCGCGTCAGGTAGTCGAGCGTGCCGTGGGGGACGACGTGGACGCGGCCCGGATCGATCCCGATCTCCTCGCGTAGGGCGCGCGCACCACCCTCGCTGTGGATGATCACCGCATCCATCCTCTTGACCAGCGCTCGTTCGCGAGCGATCCCGGCCCGCGAGCTCGGCAGCGGATAGTGGACCGTGTAGGCGCGCGGTCGCTTCGGCGGCATCAGCATCGCGTCGAGGCCGGGCACGGTCACCCATTGCCAGTGGACGATGTCGGCGTCGGTCAGCTTCGATCGCACTCGGAACATGTCGGGGATGTGCTCGGCGAGCTTCAGCGCTCGCCGACCGCGTGCCTCGAGCCCACGCGCCGCCGTGCGTCGGTAGAAGCTCTCGGAGACCCGGTAGCCATCGCCGCTCGGCACCGGGCCGTAGAGGAATCGACTGGTGATCAGCTCGACGTCGGCGCCGGCTCGGGCGAGCGCCGCGCAGAGCGCGTGGTCATAGGGCGGTGTGAACGCCGAGGGGTCGAGGACTTGTACACGCATCGGGCGCGATTATCGTGAACTAGATGGCCGCCGCGATCTCCTACTGCGTCGTCAACACCAACGGGCGCGCGCACCTGCTCCGTTGCCTCGAGGCGATCCAGGCCACCCACCCGGCCGAACTCGAGCGCGAGGTGCTCGTCCTCGACAACGCGTCCGACGACGGATCGGCCGACGCCGTCCGCGCATGGCTCGCCGGCGCGGGCGAAGCCGAGCCGGTTCGGCTGATCGAATCGGCCGAGCGCCTCGGCAAGGCCGAGAACGACAGCTGCCTGCTCGCCGAGGCCTCGGCCCCGCTCTGCCTGCTGCTCAACGAGGACTCCGAGCTGCGGCCTGGCGCGACCGCCGCGCTCGTCGCCGCGCTCGAGGCCGAGCCGCGAGCGGCCGTCGCCGGCGCCCAACTGCTCACCGCCGACGGCGAGCCGCAGCCGTGCGCCTGGCGACTGCCCGGGCCGGCAACCGTGCTCGCCGGGGCGTTCTTCATGCACCGGCTGGTCACGGTCGAGAGTCGCGGCGAGAGGGTCCGCGAGGTCGGCTGGGTCCAGTCCTCGGCGATGCTCGTCCGTCGCGAGGCGGCGCAAGCGGTCGGCTACCTCGACCCGGCGTTCTTCGTCTACTCCGACGAGACCGACTTCGAGAAACGGCTACACGACGCCGGCTGGACGATTCTCTACGTGCCGGCGGCGCGCGCGATCCACCACGAGCAGCTCGCCACCGACCGCTCGGCGGGATCGCGGAGGGTTGTCGAGTTCCATCGCGGCCGTGACCGCTATCTGCGCAAGCACCACCCCTGGCTGGCGCCGATCGCGCGGCCGCTCGCGGCGTTCCCATACCTGCTGCGCGCCGCCGTGGCATTCGTCCTGCCGAGCCACGATCCGGGCTGGTATGGATTGCATGCGCGACAGGCTTTTCTCCCCGGCCGCGGAGAAGGGTTGCGTGAGGCCGGGGAAGAGCACAACCGGCTCCAGCATTGAACGAATCCCCAAAGCGTTTCTAGGGCCGAGCGTCCTCGTCGCGACGCTCGGCCTCGATCACCTCCATGCCGGGGCGCTCGTCGCCGCCACCGCGCTGGGCGAGGAGCTCGAGCGCCCTTGCCCGCAGCTCGCGCAGGCGCTCGCGCTCGGGGTCGGAGAGGAACCCGGCGAAGTGGAGGATCAACGGATAGGAGAGCCATAGCGCCGTCCGCGAGGCGAGGCCGACGAAACCATCGGTCGGCAGCAGCAGCTCGCCTGCGACGACAAGGCCGACGGCGACGCCGAAGGCGAGCGCCAGCCTGACCCACTCGTACGGCACCGGGAAGAGACGCTGGGTGAAGCCGAACATGAGCAGGAGGACGATCACGTATGAGGCAACGAGCGCGATGCCGGCGCCGACGATCCCGAGTGAGGGAACGAGGGCGAGGTTGAGGCCGATGTTGGCGATCGTCGCGACCGCGGTCGCCGGCAGGTTGAATCCGGTGCGGCCGGTGCGGCCGAGGATGACGACGAGAACGAGGTAGAGCGCGTACATCGCCGCGCCGGTCGCGAGCAAGCCGATCGCCTCATAGGACTCGAAGAACTCGGGCGCGGCGAGGAAGCGGACGATCCAGCGGGCGAGCAGCCAGAAGCCGACCACCATGAAGGCGCAGACGGCGAGGAACCAACTGACGATCAGCGCGTAGACCCGTTTCGCCTCGTCGTCGTCGGTGACCGAGTAGGCGAGCGGGGGCCAGGCGAGCTGGAAGCCGCGGACGAGCACGTTGACCCCCTGGGCGAAGCGGATCGCGAGCGCGTAGAGGCCGGCCTCGGCGAGCCCGGCGAGGCGGACGATGATGATCCGGTCGATGAACTGCAGCGAGTAGAGCGAGAGCTCGGCCGGCATCGTCGGCAGGCCGAAGCCGAACATCCGCCGAAGAAGCGCGGTGTCGACCAAGAACGAGAGACGGTGGCGCTGGTCGAAGGCGAGGTAGGCGAGGAACGGGACCCCGGCGCCATAGGTGCCGAGCAGCAGCCCGAACGCTCCCTCGTCCTCGATCACAACGAGCCAGACGGTCAGCGGGATCGCGAGCAGGACGTTCGCCATCGTGAACGCGAAGTAAGCCTTCGCCCGCTCGTCGAGGCGAAAGAGCGCGACGAGGTACTCGTAGAGGGTGAAGATCCAAAGCCCGGCGATCGCGATCCTGACCAGGTCGGGCTGAGCGGAATCGAGCAGGGCCTCGGAGATCGGCTCGGCGAACGGCAGCGCGATCAGCGCGCCCGCCGTCGTCGTCCAGAAAAGCGAGGCGAAGCCGGTCCTGACGACCTCGTCTCGCTCCTCGCCGACGAGGTAGTAGAAGCGCATCAACGCCTCGATCACTCCGAGGCGGATCACGATCGAGACCGCGATCACGCCGACGATCATCACCTCGGCGGTGCCGTAGTCGGCCGGGGTCAGATGCCGCGTGTAGATCGGCAGCAGGGCGACCGCGAACAGCTTCGAGAGGATGCTCGAGGCGGTGTAGGCGGCGCCCGTCGTGGCCAAACGGCGCAGGTACTCGAACATCGTCAGCGCCGATCGCCCGCCGCGAGGGCGAGGCCGATCGCGAGCAGCATCCAGGTGATCGGGTCGGTGAAGAAGGCGGCGTAAGAGAGGCTGTGGACGATCATCGCGGCGAGGGCGGCGAGCAGGGCGGCGCGAGCGGTGGCGGCGTTGGTCGTGGCTCCGCCATCGAGCAGTGCACCGCCGCCGCCACGCATCCCGGGCGCGTAGCGGCGGATCCCGACGGTCAGCGCGACGAGCGCGAGGACGACGGTCGCGACGTAGACGATGAAGCCGATCGCGCCCTGCTCGGCGAGCACGGTGACCGGCTCGGTGTGCGAGACGATCGCCTTGTCCTCGCCGCCGGAGACGAAGCGCTCGCCGTAGGTGACCTCGAACGACCCGGTTCCGTGACCCGCGATCGGTGCGTCCCCGGCGAGCTCGACGCCACCACGGACGAGGCCGGCGCGGCCGGAGCTCTCGTTCTCGAGCGCCTTCTCGGAGAGGTCGACCCCGCCGCTGAGCAAGACCGCGGCGATCACAGCGGCGATCACGCCGAGGCAGACCGCTGCCGTCCAGCGCGCGCTCCAGCGCAGGCCGGCGAGAACCGCGAGCCCGGTGAGTAGGCCGGCGAGGCTCGACTGCGAGAAAGTGACCGTCAGCCCGGCGAGCAGCAGCAGCGCGATCGCCCCGGCCCTCAGCGCCCGCTCCGGCCGCCGCTCCCAGAGCATCAGCGCGAGGACGGCGACGATCGTCACCATCAGGTAGCGACCGAGGATGTTCGGGTCCCAGAACAGCGAGTTGACGCGGAAGTACGAGTGAACCTCGTTCGCCTCGATGATCGTCGGGTTCCAGAGCAGCTCGCGCAGGCCGTACTCGGCAAAGCCGATCAGCGCGAACAGCGCCGCCTCGGCGACGAGGATCGCGAGGGCGAACCCGAGAAGTCGTGGTCGCCACTCGATCCGGGCGAGCAGCGCGGCGAGCACGGCGAACGGGACGAGGAAGAAGCCGAGGTTCTCGACCGCCTTCGAGAAGTCGGCGGAGTGGATGCCCTGGAGCGCGTAGAGGACCACGTACGCGGCGAGCGCCCAGGGCAAATAGCGCAGGGCTTTCGAGTCGCTGGGCGCCGGTCGTTTCCCGCTCGGGCGTGTCAACATCTTCCAAACCTCAGCCGCAACCCCGGCGGCGATCACCGCGTAGAGCGGCAGCAACAAGTTGGCGCTGTCGCCCCCGGCCTCGATCGGCACGCGGAAGGGCAGCGCCGCGATCGCGAACAGGGCGAGCGATTCCGGGCGGCGGACGATCAGCGCCGCGATCGCGGAGAGGAAGACGGCCGCGCCGAGCAGACCGGCGGCGATCAGCACCGGGCTGTCACGCAGTTCGCGCAGGCGCTCGTCGTCCCAGCGGTCATTGAGGACGAGCGCTGGCGCGAGCAGCAGGGCGAGGGTCATCGCCGCTACGCGCAGCCGCGGGTCGGGCGAGAGCAGCGCCGCGGCGGCGGCGAGCGAGGCGAGTCCGGCAAGTGCCCAGAGGCCGATGTCAGCGATCGCGCTCGCCGCCCGCGCTCGGCTTCGTCATATCGATCTCCTCGGGCAGGATCACCACGCGACCCAGCGAGGCGAGATCGAGGCGGACCCGGTAGCCGGCGGGTGGCGCCGCACCGCTGCCGTCCCAGCGCAAGCGGTGGATCTCGTAGTCGCCGAGCGGCTCGCCTTCGAGCAGGGTGTCGACCACCTCGCCGTTCGCGTCGATCACCTCGATCGTCGCGTCGCTCTCGTCCTCGGTCAGCCGGAAGACGATCGTCGCCTCCTGCGGAGGCCTGAACTCGTTCGTCAACTCGACCTGGTCGACGACGAGCCGCCCGCGAACGCTCTGCGAGAGCGCGAGGATCGCGACCGCGGCGACGACGATCAGGGCGAAGAGGGCCGGCGCGAGAAGGCGCCCTCGGGCGCTCAAGCGCGGGGCGCTCACTGTTGTGCGCGGTCCTCGCCGGCGATGACGACGACCGGCGCGCCCTCGGCGAGTGCGCGCACGTCCGGGGCCATCGGCAGGACGCGTGCGAGGCCGAGCGCCTTCCCCACTGCCTGACCCTCATCCTCGGAGCCCGGCTCGTACATCACGACCGTTTTCTCGAACGGCGACTCGGAGTTGGTGACGCGGCAGAGGGTGAAGTCGTTTGCCTCGACGTCTTCGCCGACGCGGGCGGCGAGGTCGGGGACCGGGGTGCCGTTGAGTACGGCCACCTCGACGTCCGCGGGAACCACGGCGGAGGCCCGCGGGCGCTCGAGCGCCTCCTCGCCACCGTTCCCAGTCTGGATCACGACGACGACGACGACGATCGCGAGCACGAGCACGGTCCCGACGATCCCTGCGATCCCTCTCCTCTCCTCCACCCCCC
>JBPCRS010000199.1:0-4176 GCA_050996575.1 Solirubrobacterales bacterium | reverse complement strand
TACCGTCGCTGGATCGCGCCCGTCGGGACTCGCACATGCCCACCGGCATGCGCTTCGCCCGCCGGCCACGCCCAGCTCGGTCCCGTGCGCCCCCGCGCACACGCCGATTGGGAATCAATCATCTAGTCCCGAGGCGAAGGGTCCCGGAACGAGAACGGGCCCCCGAAGGGGCCCGCGCTCGCTCGTCCATTCGAGAAGTACTACGAGGACGTGATGAACGGCATCACTGCCTTCAGGACCTCGTCCTGAGTCAGCGTCTCGTCGAACGCCGCCGGTGAGGGCAGCTCGCCGCGCTGGAGGCGGATCGCCGCCGCGTGGCGTGCCTCGATCTGGACGATGCCGCCCGCGGTCGCGAGGATGTCCTTCGACTCGATGTCGGGGGCGGCGCCGTTGTAGGCGCTGACACCCGTGTCCTCGAACGTCTGCGCGAGCTCGAGGAACGAATCCTCGCTTGCGAACGCTTCGCCGAAATCGACACCGGGAGCCTTGACGGGCTTGCCGCCGAGGTCGGTGATCGACGCGGTGAGCGCGTCAACGTGCTCGTTCTCGTCGCTCGAGATCAGCTCGACCAGGTCGCCGAGCTCGCCCGAGGGCTTGAGATCGGACAGAGCCTGCTCATAGAACGCCGCCTCGAGGTATTCGAGCGTGAGCGCGAAATTGAGGATCGCGAGGTCACCCTCGCTGGCGCCACCCTGAGCGATTGCACGCCTCAGGTAGGGACCGACAGCGACGGCGCCGTAAACGGCACCGGCGGCGAGCGCTCCCTTGACAATCAGGGACTTGCGATCCATCTCGTCGGCTTCGATCTCGACCTGCGCCAGTTCGGGCGCGGCGAGTTGTGCCTTATTCATGGTCATTCCTTTCTTCACCTAGTCCTTAGCCCGTCGCCTTAGCTGACGATGAACGGTTGGACAGCGGGCAGGACCTCGTCCGGAAGCGCCGGTGTTGCAAACGCTCCGTCGGGGGTGATGGTCTGGCCGAGCACAGCGTTGAGAGCAGCCGCATGGCGTGCCTCCACGGTGTGGATCGAGAGCGCAGCGGCGAGAATCGCCTTGTCCTCGACGTTCGCCGCCTGGCCGAGATAGGCCGCGGCGCCGAGGTTCTCGACCTCAGCAGCCGTCTTCAGCACGGTGTCGGCATCGGCGAGGTCGAACTTCGTCTCCGGCTGGGGGGCCGGGTCGCCGAGCATCTTCGCCGTCGCCTCGAGGGCCGCGACGTGCTCGTCTTCGTTCGAACCGATCTCCTGGATCAGTGCGAGGTCGTCGCCCTTGAACAGGCCGCTCTTGATGACATCGGCGTAGAACGCGGCCTCGAGGTACTCGAGCGTCAACGCGTAGTTGACGATCCCGAGGTCACCCTCGCCGAACATCGCGAGCGAGTTCTCGTCGCTGGCGCTGCCGCCGGCATCGCTCTCGGTGGTGCTGGACGTGGTTTCATCGTCGCTTCCGCACGCGGCAAGCGCGACGCCGGCGACGCTGGAACCCCCGGCCAGAAGCATGAACTTCCGCCGTGAATGCGGCTCGTTGACCGCATTGCGCATTCGGCTGACGCCGTCTGCGCGCGTTTCCTGACTCATTGAGTCCCTCCTGGGTTGGGAAAACTTCATTCATGAGACCTCTGCGACGTTCAGCCGGCACTGGATCACTGATAAGCAAGCTGAACCCGCCACCTATCATTGACCGCGATGGCTGAGCGAGCCACATTCCGCGTCAAGACGGGCCTTGCAGAGATGCTCAAAGGCGGCGTGATCATGGACGTGACGAACGCCGAGCAGGCGCTTATCGCCGAGGACGCCGGCGCCACCGCTGTGATGGCGCTCGAGCGCGTTCCCGCCGATATCCGCGCCGACGGCGGCGTCGCCCGGATGGCGAGCCCGCGCGTGATCAAGGAGATCCAGGACTCGGTGACGGTCCCGGTGATGGCGAAGGCGAGGATCGGGCATTTCGCCGAGGCCCAGATCTTGCAGACGCTCGAGGTCGACTTCATCGACGAGTCCGAGGTGCTGACTCCCGCCGACGAGCGCCACCACATCGACAAGCACGACTTCGAGATCCCATTCGTCTGCGGCGCGACCAATCTCGGCGAGGCCCTCCGACGCGTCGGCGAGGGCGCCGCGATGATCCGCTCGAAGGGCGAGGCCGGCACCGGCAACATCGTCGAGGCGGTCCGCCACATGCGCGAGATCACCGCCGGGATCAAGGGCCTGACCGTGCTCGGCCCGGAGGAGCTCGCCGCGACGGCGAAGGAGCTGCGCTCGCCGGTCGACGTCGTCCGCGAGGTCGCCGCGGCGGGTCGCCTGCCCGTGCCGCTCTTTTGCGCCGGCGGCATCGCCACCCCGGCCGACGCCGCGCTGATGATGCAGCTCGGAGCCGAGGGCAATTTCGTCGGCTCGGGGATCTTCAAGTCGGAGGACCCGGAGCGCCGCGCCCGGGCGATGGTCGAGGCGACTACCCACTTCGCCGATCCCGAGCGGGTCGCCGCCGCCTCGATCGAGCTCGGCGAGCCGATGCGAGGCGACGACATCGCACAGCTCGCCGAGGCCGGCGAGCTGCTCCAGCAACGCGGTTGGTAGGCGTGGCGGGGCAAGCGCTCCGCATCGGTGTCCTCGCCTCGCAAGGAGACTTCGAGGCCCACTGCAGGATGCTTGCCGCTCTCGGTGCCGAGACCTCGGAGGTCCGGTTGCCGGGCGACCTGGAAGAGCTCGACGGGCTCGTCATTCCCGGCGGCGAGTCGACGACGATCAGCAAGGCGCTTGCCCGTGACGGCCTCGACGAGGCGATTCGCAGCTACGCCGGCGCCGGCGGCGCGATTCTCGGAACCTGCGCCGGGATGATCGTGCTCGACCGCGAGCACCTCGGTCTGCTCGACGTTCGCGCCGAGCGAAACGCGTTCGTGCGCCAGCGCCAGAGCTTCGAGCAGGACCTCGAGGTCGAGGGCCTGGGACCGGATCCGCTGCGCGCCGTCTTCATCCGCGCTCCCTGGGTCGGCGAGCACGGCGATCGCGTCGAGGTGTTGGCGTCACATGATCGACACCCGGTAGTCGTCCGCGAGAGCGCGATCCTGGCCTGCTCGTTCCATCCGGAGATCACCGACGACTCCAGGCTCCACGCACTGTTCATGGCGATCGCCGATTCCGCCCGTAATAAGCGCGCCGCCTCTGCGTTGCCGAATTGAGACATCGATTGCCAGGGAGGGCGGGTCCGATGGGAAACTGACGTTCGCGGTGCTTGGCGTACCGTCCGATTAGTCTCCGCCCGTGCGTGACTCTCGCGTAGACGCCCTCGCCAAGGTTCTCGTCGGCTACTCGACCGCGGTCGGCAAGGGCGACGTCTGCCTGGTTGAGGGTGGTGTCGCCGCCGAGCCGCTGCTCCAGGCCGTCTACGAGGAGGTATTGAAGGCGGGCGGGCACCCGGTCGTGCAGATTGGGATGGAGGGCCAGCAGGCCGCCTACTTCAAGCACGCATCCGACGATCAGCTCGACTGGATCTCACCGGTCTCGAAGTGGGCTGCCGAGAACGCCGACTGCCGGATCGCCGTGATGGCCTCGGCGAACACGCGCGAGCTCTCCCAGGTCGACCCCGAGCGCCAGACGCGCCGCCAGCGCGCCACTCGCCCGCTGATGGCGAAGGCGATGGAGCGCGCCGCCGAGGGCTCCTACCGCTGGGCGCTGACCCTGTATCCAACCCACGCCTATGCCGGCGAGGCCGCGATGAGCCTCGCCGACTACGAGGATTTCTATTTCACCGCCTGCCTCGCCGATCAGGCCGATCCGGTCGCCGCTTGGAAGCAGCAGTCCGAGGAGGTCGAGCGCCTGCGCGATTGGATCCAGGGCCGCGAGGAGGTCCAGATCACCGGGCCGGGCACTGACATCAAGCTCGGAATCGCCGGCCGCACCTTCATCGCCGCCGACGGCAAGCACAACATGCCCGACGGCGAGTTCTTCACCGGCCCGGTCGAGGACGCGACCGAGGGCGAGATCACTTTCCACCTGCCGAGCACGGTCTCCGGACGCGAGGTCACCGGGGTGCGGATGCGCTTCGAGGGCGGCAAGGTCGTCGACGCGAGCGCCGAGCGCGGCGAGGGGTTCCTGATCCAGCCGCTCGATACCGACGAGGGCGCTCGCCGCCTCGGTGAACTCGGCATCGGCACCCACTCCGGGATCCACCGCGGCACGAA
>JBPCRS010000159.1:0-11949 GCA_050996575.1 Solirubrobacterales bacterium | reverse complement strand
CCACGCGGGCGGTCGCCGCCGCGTCCGCCTCCGCCGCCGCCGGCGCCCATCCGGCGCGGGCGGGTGCCGAGCTCCTCGGGGCCATCGGTAGCCAGGCGGAAACCCTCGGGCATGACCTCGCCCTTGTTGATCCAGCACTTGACCCCGATTCGACCCGTTGTCGTCCGCGCCTCGACGAAGCCGTAGTCGATGTCGGCGCGAAGCGTGTGCAACGGCACGCTGCCGTCGAGGTAGACCTGGGTGCGCGCCATCTCGGCGCCGCCGAGCCGGCCCGAGACCTGGACCTTGACTCCCTTGGCACCGGAGCGCATCGCCGAAGTCAGAGCGCGCTTCATCGCCCGGCGGAAGGCGACACGGCCCTGGAGCTGCTCGGCGATCGACTGAGCGACCAGCTTCGCGTCGAGCTCGGGGCGCTTGATCTCGCGAATGTTGACCTTGACCGGCTTGTTCGTCAGCTTGTGCAGGTCGCGACGCAGGGCGTCGACCTCGGCGCCGGACTTACCGATCACGATGCCCGGGCGGGCAGTGTGGATGTCGACCGTGACCTCGCCGCGCTGCTTGGTGATCGTGATGTCGGAGAGGCCCGCGTGCGAGAGCTTTTGCTCGATGTGGTCGCGGATCGCCAGGTCCTCCTGCAGGTAGTCGGAGAACTCGCGCTCGTTGAACCAGGCCGACTTCCAATCGTGGATGTAGCCGACGCGGAAACCTTCTGGATGGATCTTCTGGCCCATGTCTTACTCGTCCTCAATCGGTGTGAGCGCGACACTCACGTGGAAGGTTCTCTTGTCGATCCGGGTCGCGCGGCCGCGGGCGCGAGCGCGCCACCGGCGCAGGGTCGGGCCCTCGTCGACGTTGATCTCGGAGATCAGCATTTCCTCGGCGACCAGGTCGTGGCTGTTCTCGGCGTTCGCCATCGCCGACTTGACCGGCTTCTGGATGTCGCGCGCGGCGCCGCGCGGCGAGAACTGCAAGAGCGGAAGCGCCTTCTCGACCGGCTCGCCTCTGACCTGGTCGGCGACCAGGCGGGCCTTGCGCGGGGTGACGCGGACGTAGCGAGCCGACGCCCGGACCACGGGCGCGTCGACTGCGGCTTTGGCGGCGGCGGCCATTGGTCTCGATCTACCTCTCCGCCGCCTTCGAGCCCGAGCCCGAGTGGGCGCGGAAGGTCCGCGTCGGCGCGAACTCGCCGAGCTTGTGTCCGACCATCGACTCGGAGATGAAGACCGGCACGTGCTTGCGGCCGTCGTGGACGGCGATCGTGTGACCGACCATCTCGGGGAAGACCACGGAGGTGCGCGACCAGGTCTTGATCATCTGCTTCTGCCCGGCCTCGTTCATCTTCTCGATCCGCCCGATCAGGCGCTCCTCGACGAACGGTCCCTTTTTCGTTGATCTACCCATGTCCGTTCAATTCCTCAGCTACTTGCGCTTCTTCTTGCCTCGCCGCCGGCCGCGAACGATCACCGCGTCGGAGGCCTTGCCCTTCTTGCGTGTCCGGTAGCCGAGCGTCGGCTTGCCCCACGGGGTGACCGGGTGGCCGCCGGGGGTGTGATGCGCCTCGCCACCGCCGTGTGGATGGTCGACCGGGTTCATCGCCACGCCGCGAGTCTGCGGGCGCTTTCCCTTGTGACGCGAGCGACCGGCCTTGCCGATCTTCACGTTCTGGTGCTCGGCGTTGGAGAGCGTCCCCACGGTAGCGCGGCATTCGCCGCGGACCATCCGCATCTCCGAAGACGGCAGGCGAAGGGTGACCATCGCGCCCTCCTTGGCGACGACCTGGATCTCCGATCCGGCCGAGCGCCCGAGCCGGCCGCCCTGGCCGGCGACGAGCTCGACGTTGTGGACGAGCGTGCCGGTCGGGATCCGGCCCAGCGGCAACGAGTTCCCGGGCCTGATGTCGGCCTTCTCACCGGACTCGACGATGTCGCCGGGGCGCACGCCCGCGGGGGCGAGGATGTAGCGCTTCTCGCCGTCGACGTAGTGCAGGAGGGCGATGTAGGTGGTCCGATTCGGGTCGTACTCGATCGTCGCGACCTTCGCCGGGATCCCGTCCTTGAGCCGCTTGAAGTCGATCTGGCGATAGCGGCGCTTGGCACCGCCGCCGCGGTGGCGGCTGGTGACGCGGCCGTAGGAGTTGCGCCCGCCCGACTTCGAGGCGCCCTTGGTCAGCGCCTTGTGCGGCTTCGTCTCGGTGACCTCCTCGCGAAGCTGGTAGGTCGCGAAGCGCCGTCCGGGGCTCGTCGGTTTTGTCTTGCGAATGGCCATTAGCGGTGCCTCCCTTCGCCGCAGCGCGCCTCAGCCGAGCGAAAACCGAGCTGGGCAAGGACGCAGGGCGCAGCCTTTGCTGGAAGCAAAGGCAAGTCCGAGGACGTAGAGCCAGCGAAGGTTTGCAGCCGGCTGAGGTGTGCTGTGGTGGAGGGAGTCATCGCTTACTCGGTTGCAGCCCCTTCGAACAGCTCGATTCGCTCGCCCGGCGAAAGCTGGACGACCGCCTTCTTCCAGCCCCGCGTCGTGCCGGCGTGGACACCGCGGCGCTTCGGCTTCGAGCGCACGTGCGCCGTCCTCACGGCGACGACGGTGACGCCGAAGATCTCCTCGACCGCGTGCGCGATCTGCGTCTTGTGGGCGCGGTCGGCGACCCGGAACGTGTAGCGGCCCTCGGCCATCAGGGCGTAGCTCTTCTCGGAGATCACCGGCTCGATCACGACCTGGCGGATATCCATCAGGAGTCCCCCCCGCCGCTGCGGTCGACATCGCCTGCGCGGCCTTTGAGCACCTCGAGCGCGGGCTCGGAAACGACGATCGACGCGGCTCCGAGAACGTCGGCGACGCCGAGCGCGCTTGCCGGGATCACGCCGACCTTGGGGATGTTGCGAAAGCTCTTCTGCGCGTCGGTCTCCTCGGCGTCGAGGACGACGAGAGTCGGGCCCTTCTGGGCCCACTTGGTCAGCGACTGCGCCGCCTGCTTGGTCGCCGGGCCGTCGAAGGCGCCGGCCTCGAGCACGGCGAGCGTGCCGCGCTCGGCATGCACCGTGAGCGCCGAGCGAAGCGCGCGGCGGCGGGCCTTGCGGTTGACCTTGACGATGTGGTGGCGCGGCTTCGGACCGAAGGCTGCGCCGCCGCCTCGGCGTGTCGGCGAGCTCAATGCGCCGACGCGCGCGCGGCCGGTGCCCTTCTGCCGCCAGGCCTTGGCGCCGGTCATCGAGACCTCGCCGCGGCCGAGCGTCGAGGCCGTGCCCTGACGGCGCGCCGCGAGGTCGGCGCGAGCGGTCTCGTGGACGAGCGTCTCGTGGAAGGGCTCGCCGAAGAGCGCCTCGTCGAGGTCGGCCTTCTTCTGCTTGCCCAGCATCTGTGCCTTGGGGGCAGCCATCAGTCGCTGCGGACCTCCACGGTGCCGTTCTTCGGGCCCGGGACCGAGCCGCGGATCAAGAGCAGGCCGCGATCGATGTCGACGTCGTGGACGGTGAGGCCGCGCTGGGTGATCCGCCCGCCGCCCATCCGGCCCGGCATCCGCATCCCCTTGAAGACGCGCGCGGGGTCGGCGCTGGCGCCGACCGAACCCGGGGCGCGGACATTGTGCGAGCCGTGCGTCACCGGGCCGCGGCTGAAGTTGTGGCGCTTGATCGTTCCCTGAAAGCCCTTGCCGATCGCGGTCGCCGAAACCTTGACCTTCTGCCCGGGCTCGAACGATTCGACGGTGACGTCCTCGCCGATCTGGAACTCGACGTCGGGGTCGCGGAACTCGGCCAGCGTCCGGCTCGGCGGCGCGCCCGCCTTGCTCAGGTGGCCGAGCTCGGCCTTCGAGAGCTTGCGCTCCTCGACCTCGCCGAAAGAGAGCTGGACGGCCGAGTAGCCGTCGCGCTCGGCGCTGCGGACAGCCGTCACCTTGCACGGGCCGGCAGCGATCACGGTCACCGGCGTGACCGTCCCGTCTTGATCGAAGATCTGGGTCATTCCGACCTTCTTGCCGAGGATCTGGGGCATCACACCACCACCTCGGGGGCGCAGATGGCCGAGCAGGTCAAGGAAGAAGGGAGCGACGTTTGCGCTAGCAAACGAGCGACCGAGGACGCAGAGATGCGAAGCGTCATCTGCGTCACCCGAGCTTGATTTCGACGTCGACGCCGGCGGGCAGGGTGTCGATCCGCTGCAGCTCGTCGACCGTCTTCGGGTTCGGGTCGTTGATGTCGATCAGCCGCTTGTGGGTGCGGATCTCGAAGTGCTCGCGCGAGTCCTTGTCCTTGAACGGCGACTTGATCACGCAGTAGATGTTCTTGTCGGTCGGCAGCGGCACCGGACCGGAAACGGTCGCGCCGGTCCGCGTCGCGACCTCGACGATCTCGCGCGCGGCGCGGTCGATCGTCTCGTGGTCGTACGCCTTCAGGCGGATCCGGATCTTGCTTGCTGCTAGCGATGCCATCTGTTTCTCTCGGTCTCTCGGTCTCGGTCTTCTGTTCGGTCTCTGGGCGCAAATGGGGCGCCGCCCCTGATTTTGGGGGCGCCGCCCCGGTCGTATGCGTTCGGTTTGCGAAAAAAGGGCCGGCCAGGCGGCCGGCCCCGTGAGGGTCGCTACTCGACGATCTCGGTAACGACCCCCGAGCCGACGGTGCGTCCGCCTTCGCGGATCGCGAACCGTAGGCCCTGGTCCATGGCGATCGGCTGGATCAGCTCGATCGTCATCTCGACATTGTCTCCCGGCATCACCATCTCGACGCCCTCGGGGAGGTTGGAGACCCCGGTGACGTCGGTGGTGCGGAAGTAGAACTGAGGCCGGTAGCCCGAGAAGAACGGCGTGTGACGGCCACCCTCCTCCTTCTTCAGGCAGTAGACCTCGCTCTTGAACTTTGTGTGCGGTGTGATCGAGCCCGGCTTGCAGAGCACCTGCCCACGCTCGATGTCCTCGCGCTTGGTGCCTCGCAGCAGGGCGCCGATGTTGTCGCCGGCGCGACCCTCGTCGAGGATCTTGCGGAACATCTCGACACCCGTGACGACCGTCTTCTCGGTCTTCTCGTGGATGCCGACGATCTCGACCTCGTCGCCGGTGTTGACGATGCCCTGCTCGACGCGTCCGGTGGCGACGGTGCCGCGGCCGGTGATCGAGAAGATGTCCTCGATCGGCATCAGGAACGGCTTGTCGAGGTCGCGCTCGGGCTCGGGGATGTAGGTGTCGAGGGCCTCGGCGAGCTCGAGGATCGCCTTCTTCGCGTCCTCGTCGCCCTCGAGCGCCTTCAACGCCGAGCCGCGGATGATCGGCGTGTCCTCGCCCGGGAACTCGTACTCGTTGAGCAGATCCTTGACCTCCTCCTCGACGAGCTCGAGGATCTCCTCGTCGTCGACCATGTCGACCTTGTTGAGGAAGACGACGACGTAGGGCACGTTGACCTGGCGGGCGAGCAGGATGTGCTCGCGCGTCTGCGGCATCGGCCCGTCGTTGGCTGAGACGACGAGGATCGCCCCGTCCATCTGCGCCGCGCCGGTGATCATGTTCTTGACGTAGTCGGCGTGCCCGGGGCAGTCGACGTGGGCGTAATGACGGTTCTCGGTCTCGTACTCGACGTGCGAGGTCGCGATCGTGATCCCGCGCTCCTTCTCCTCAGGAGCGTTGTCGATCTCCTCGAACGACTTCACGTCGCCGGCCCCGCCCTGCTCGGACAGGACCTTGGTGATCGCCGCGGTCAGCGTCGTCTTACCGTGGTCGATATGACCGATCGTGCCGACGTTGACATGCGGCTTATCGCGTTCGAACTTCTCCTTCGACATCTCGCTCCTCTAGCTCCTTGGAATTCTCGTCCGGGTGGTTATCTAAGTTCTCGATTGGTGGTCATCGCCTGGTGGCGACCCTGTGGGCAACCCCAGAAAGGTACAAAACGGTTGCTCAAGAGGCTGCTCCGACCGGTTCGCCGGCCCGATGTTCGACGATTTCCTCGGCGATATTGGCCGGCACCTCCTCGTAGCGCTCGAACTGCATCGAGTAGTTCGCCCGCCCCTGCGTCGACGAGCGCAGGTCGGTTGCGTAGCCGAACATCTCGCCGAGCGGGACCGTCGCCTGGACGGCGAGCGCGTTGCCCCGCTGGTCCTGGCCGGAAACCTTGCCGCGCCGGCGCGAGAGGTCGCCGATGACGTCGCCGAGGAACTCCTCGGGCGTCGTCACCTCGACCGCCATCACGGGCTCGAGCAGGACCGGCTTGGCCCTGCGAGCGGCCTCCTGGACCGCCATCGAGCCGGCAATCTTGAACGCCATCTCCGAAGAATCGACATCGTGGTATGAGCCGTCGTTGAGCGTGACGCGAACGTCGACCATCGGGTAGCCGGCCTTGACGCCGGAGACGAGCGCCTCCTCGACGCCCTGCTCGACTGCCGGGATGAACTCGGTCGGGATCTTGCCGCCCTTGATCTTGTTGATGAAGTCGAAGCCCTCGCCCGGCGCCGGCTCGACGTCGATCACGACGTGGCCGAACTGGCCGCGGCCGCCGGTCTGGCGGACGAAGCGGCCGACGACCTTCTTTGCCTCGTCGCGGATCGTCTCGCGGTATGCGACCTGGGGGCGGCCGACGTTTGCGTCGACGTTGAACTCGCGCAGCATCCGGTCGACGATCACCTCGAGGTGAAGCTCGCCCATGCCGTGGATCAGCGTCTGGCCGGTCTCGAGGTCGGTCTCGACCTGGAACGTGGGGTCCTCCTCGGAGAGGCGGCCGAGCGCGGTCGCCAGCTTTTCCTGGTCGGCCTTGGTCTTCGGCTCGATCGCGACGGCGATCACCGGCGTCGGGAACTCGATCTGCTCGAGGACGACGGGAGCGTCGGGGGCGGCGAGCGTGTCGCCGGTAGAGGTCTGCTTCAGCCCGACTCCGGCGAGGATATCGCCGGCGAAGCACTCCTCGACCTCCTCGCGGCTGTTCGCGTGCACCATCAAGAGGCGCCCGATTCGCTCGGTTCGGCCGGTCGTGACGTTGAGCACGCGGCCGCCGGCCGAGAGCTTGCCGGAGTAAACGCGGAAGTAGGTCAGCTTGCCGACGTAGGGGTCGGCCATCACCTTGAAGGCGAGCGCGGCGAACGGGCCGTCGTCGTCGGCGGGGCGGGGCGCCGGGGTCCCGTCGCCGTTGTCGGAGCCCTTCGCGGCGGGGGCGATGCCGATCACCGGCTCGACCTCGAGCGGTGAGGGCAGGAGCTCGACGATCGCGTCGAGCAGCGGCTGCACGCCCTTGTTCTTGAACGCCGAGCCACAGAGGACCGGGGTCACCTTGAGGTCGAGCGTGGCCCGGTGCAGCGACTTGGCGATCCGCTCGTGCGGGATCTCCTGCTCGTCGAGATACATCTCCATCAGCTCGTCGTCGTAGTCGGCGCAGGCCTCGATCAGGGCGGTGCGGTACTCGCGCGCCTGCTCGGCGAGCTCGGCGGGGATCTCCTCGTATTCGAAGTCGGTGCCGAGCTCGTCCTTCCAGACCTGCGCCTTGGCCTCGATCAAGTCGATCACGCCGATGAAATCGCCCTCCGCGCCGATCGGCAGCTGGATCGGCAGCGGGTTGGCGCCAAGACGGTCCTTCATCGTCTGCACCGAGTTGAAGAAGTCGGCGCCGGTGCGATCCATCTTGTTGATGAAGGCGATCCGCGGGACCGCGTACTTGTCGGCCTGGCGCCAGACGGTCTCCGACTGCGGCTCGACGCCGGCGACCGAGTCGAAGACGGCGATCGCTCCGTCGAGCACGCGCAGCGAGCGCTCGACCTCGACCGTGAAGTCGACGTGGCCCGGCGTGTCGATGATGTTGATCCGGTGCTCGCGCCACTCGCAGGCGGTGGCGGCGGACGTGATCGTGATCCCGCGCTCCTGCTCCTGCTCCATCCAATCCATCACGGCGGCGCCCTCGTGGACCTCGCCCATCTTGTGCGTTCGGCCGGTGTAGTAGAGGATGCGCTCAGTCGTCGTCGTCTTACCGGCGTCGATGTGCGCCATGATTCCGATGTTGCGCGTTTTTTCTAGAGGGAAGTTTCGTGGCATCAGGGCAATAGAGTCCGGTGCGGCGGGTAGGAGAGGAGAGACCGACTTATCGAGGGATTCGCGGGCATAAAAAAGGCCCTGACGGGCCCGGAGCGCATGCGCTTTTCGGCCCGGCGAAGCCCCTATGTAGTGCGGCTCTCCATGGTTTGGATCTCGACGCTCGATCGCATGAACGGTTCAGGCGCGAGCGACGAATGAGTCTAGCAGGAAGATGACCACCCCAAGAGACCCTCGGCGGCCCCGCTCAGGCGGGAAATCGGGCCCTGAAAAGGGCTCCTCGAGCCGCATCAAAACGCCGTTTTCACGTCGCGTCAAGTACATCGTCGAGGACTCCGGATACGCGCTCAGGAAGGCCGGCCGGCGGATCACCGATCCGCTTCGCGACGCCGGTCCAAAACGCGGCACGACTAGCGCGAAGTCGAAGGCCGCGGACCGGCGAGCGCGTAACCCGTCGGTGGCCGAGGGCGAATCGCCGAAAGCGCTCGACGGCGCGCCCGCGAAGGGCGAGCGCGATGCGCCCCGACGTCGTCCGCCGCGCCGGCCCGCGCGCCGGCGCCATGGTCAGCCCTCGCCGTCGGCAGCACGACGCCTTGGCGAGCGCCCCGCCGCCGCTTCGAGCTCGCGCCGCGGGCCCCGGCTAAAGCTGCCCAGCGCCCACGGTGTCGCGGCGGCGATCACCGGCTTCGGCGAGCGCGCCTCGAAGTTGATCCTCGGTGTGCTGGCGCCGCTCGCCGGTCCGCTCGCCTCGGTTGGCGCGCTCGCCGCGCGGGCGTTCACCGGGCTCGCCAACTTCCTCACCCCGTTGAGGGCGACGATCGCGGTCACCGCGCTCGCGGCGATCCTGCTCGCGGCTTCGCAGTTCGTCGACTATCGGGGCGTCGCCGTCGGCGTGTCCGACTACGCCGCATACTCGGATGTCGAGGCCGTCGCTCCGGCGCCCCAGGTCGATCGCCAGCCGACGGGCTCGGCGCATTCGTATCTGTTGCTGCCGGTGGCGGTGATCGCGCTCGCCGCGCTCGCATTCGCGCCGCGCGGCCGTTGGCAACTCGGACGCGTCGTCTCGCTGCTCGGCCTGCTTGCAATTGCTGTCACCCTGCTCGTCGATATGCCGACCGGTCTCGACGAGGGCAAGCAGGCGATTGCCTACGCCGGCGTCGAAGCGAAGCTGATCGAGGGCTTCTACGCCCAGTTCTGCGCCGCCGCGGTGATGGTCGTCGGTGGCCTGCTCGTCTCGCGCTATGCGCGACTGTCGGGCCGGAGAAGCCCGCGCCCGCGCCGTCGCACCGCACGGGTCGCGCCGGCCAATGCGAGGCCGGCGTGAGCGCCGGAGCCGCCGACCGGCAGAAGCGCGGAATCCGAGGTCGCCTGCCCTCGGTCGAGATTCTGCTTCCGGTCGTCTGCTTCGCCTCGGCGCTCGTACTGGGTTTCTCCGAGCTCCTGATCACCTTCGAGTTCATCCCACCGGGCGGTGAGCCGCAAGACGTCGGCGACACGATCCGGATGGCCGGCGATCGCCACTCCTACTCGCTGATGATCCTCGCTGTCTTCGCCGTCGCCGCGGTCGCCGTCGCCGTAATGAGCGGCTCGAAGCCGGCGGCGATCGCGGTCGCCGTCGCCGGTGGAGTCGCCCTGCTGATCTTCCTGCTCTCCGACCTTCCCGACGCCGGCAAGGTTGGGACGCTCGATGACCCGCGGCAGTCGTTCACGACGGCTGAGGCGGTCCCGCAGGCGGGCTTCTGGCTGGAGCTCCTCGGGGCGCTTTCGCTCGCGGTCAGCGGCGCGGCATTGGCGACCTTGACCCCCGAGCAGCTCGCGATGGGCGAGCGTTTCTCGGCGCGCCGCAAGGGCGCGCCGGACGACCCCGAAGACGAGGACGACGAGCAGGAGCCCGACCCGAAGCCGACTGCGAAGCGCAAGCGCGAGCCCGAGGAGAAGGGCACCGAGCGGGTCAAGGACCGGGTCGAGCGAGTGCGTCGGCGAAAGTAGATCTGCCCACCCACCGTGTGGGTAAATCGCCGTTCGTCGGTAGCGCGGCTACCAGCGGTAGTGGGCGAAGGCCTTGTTGGCCTGCGCCATGCGGTAGATGTCGTCCTTGCGCTTCCAAGCGCCGCCCTGCTGCTGGCTGGCGTCGGAGATCTCATTCGCGAGCCGTTCGGCCATCGACTTCTCGCGGCGGTTGCGGGCGAACTCGACGAGCCAGCGGACGGCGAGCGTACGCGCTCGTCGGGCCGGCACCTCGACGGGCACCTGGTAGGTGGCGCCGCCGACGCGGCGCGAGCGAACCTCGAGCACCGGGGTCAGATCCTTGATCGCCTCGTCGAGAACCTCGACCGGCGGCCGGCCGGTGCGCTCGCCGACGATCGCCAAGGCGTCGTAGACGATCCGCTCGGCGAGTGATTTCTTGCCGCCGACCATGACCTCGTTGATCAGTTGCTGGACGAGCCGGCTCCGATGCTGGGAGTCCTGCTCGACCGGACGTATCGCTGCTCGTGCGCGACGCGGCATTAGCGCTTCACGCCGTACATCGAGCGCGACTGCTTGCGATCGGAGACGCCGGAGGCGTCGAGGGTGCCGCGGATCACCTTGTAGCGAACGCCGGGCAGGTCCTTGACGCGACCGCCGCGGACGAGCACGACCGAGTGCTCCTGAAGATTGTGGCCCTCGCCGGGGATGTAGGTGGTGACCTCCATCCCGTTGGTGAGGCGGACTCGGGCGACCTTCCGCAGCGCCGAGTTCGGCTTCTTCGGGGTCGCCGTGTAGACGCGGGTACAGACGCCGCGCCGCTGCGGCGCGGCAATCCGGCGCTTGCGGCCCTGCCCGGACTTGAGCCCAGGCGTCGCGACCTTCTTCTTCGGCCGCTTGCGACCCTTCTTGATCAGCTGATTTGTGCTCGGCACGGCGGGGAATGGTAGCGGGGGTCCATGCCCACCCGTTGCGGCTAACTTCGGCAGGCGGGGCGCCCAGATTGGTGTTCAGCGGTCTAGGCTTCGGCCGTGCAATCCACGCAGCGACCGATTCTCGCCGTCGCCTTCGACGGCGTGATCAGCCTTTTCGGCTTCGCGGAGGGGCTCGATCAGGCGCCCGGTGAGATGAAGCTGATCGACGGCATGGTCCATTGCATCTCGCTTGCCGCGGGGGAGCGGCTGCGGCGTCTCGCCGAGAGCTACGAGCTGGTCTGGGCCACCGGCTGGGAGGAACGGGCCAACGACCACCTGCCGTCGATGCTCGGGTTGGCGGAGCGGATACCTGTGCTCACCTTCGACGGCCGCGCCAGCTTCGGCACCGCCCACTGGAAGGTCGACGCGATCGACGAGTACGCCGGCGAGCGGCCGCTCGCCTGGATCGACGACAACCTCGACGACACCTGCACGGCGTGGGCGGAGTCGCGCGCAGCACCGACACTGCTGGTCCCGACCGAGTCCGACCGCGGGCTCGAGGAGGGGCACGTCGCCGCGCTCCTCGACTGGGTTGCCGCCAGCTTCGAGCCGCGCTGACGAGCTTATTTGACCGGGCTCCCCGCCTGGTTAAACTGCGCGGTGGTGGAGAGCGCCTGGCCGATCATCTTCCTTGCCGTGGTCTTGAAGATCCCGGTTGCCTGCCTGCTCTACCTCGTCTACTGGGCGATCAAGCAGACGGACGCCCCCGCCGAGGCCCCCGAGTCCGAGGACGATCATGGGTTCCGCCGCTGGCGCGGCGAGCCGAAGCGCCCGCGCGGGCCGCGGCGCGGGCCTCATGCGCCCGACGCTCGGCCGCTTCCGGATTGTCCTCCGAGCGGCAACCTGCGCGTGACTCGCCGCCCGGCGGCGGAGCGGGTGACGGCGGACCGGCGCTAGTGGGCCTCCCAGGAACGTTGCACCCGAAACGGCGGCCGCAGATCGCCGCCGTGGCTACGTCCTCAGTCGCCCACATGGCGCTGCCATGCGGGCTCCCTGCGTCCTTGCCAGCCGGCGCCTGCG
>JBPCRS010000158.1:0-10015 GCA_050996575.1 Solirubrobacterales bacterium | reverse complement strand
CGCAGGCGCCGGCTGGCAAGGACGCAGGGAGCCCGCATGGCAGCGCCATGTGGGCGACTGAGGACGTAGCCACGGCGGCGATCTGCGGCCGCCGTTTCGGGTGCAACGTTCCTGGGAGGCCCACTAGGGCATGCTCGCGATGACGGCAACTCGCGCCGGGCGGGGTGGCCCACTGATCTCGAGGAAGTCGCGGGCCGGACCCTCGTGAGCGCAGTACGCGCAGCCGACGCCGGTGGTCAGCTCGAGCCCGCCGTTGACACCGATCGGCAAGTCACACGAGGGGCAGGCGAAGCTGCCCTCCGCCACCCGCCAGCTACGGCCGAGCCGGCGCTCGTGCTCGTGGCCGGGAAGCCGCTCGCGGCGCTCCTCGCTGAGGCCCTCGCCAGCGTCGTAGTTCGGTTGAAGAGACACCGTGACGAGTGTACGGCTGGGCTCGCACAATCGACCGAGGCTCGGGACCCGCTGACAACCACGCCGCCCCGCGTGTAGGGTCAGCGCCGAAGCTCGAACGCGCAATCTCATGCAGATGAGATCGAGCCGAACCCGGGCGGGTCGAACTCGTTCGGGAGGATTCGGCGACATGATTAGGAGGAGATACGTGGGCTATTTCGTCACCGGAGCAACGGGGTTCATCGGCCGCAATCTGGTCGAGCTCCTGCTCGAGCGCGAGGGGACGATCCATGTCCTCGTGCGCGAGGGCTCGCGCGGGCGGCTCGAGGAGCTGATCAACCGCTGGGGCGCCGAGGAAGGCCGGATCGTGCCGATCGTCGGCGACCTCTCGCAGTCGCGCCTAGGTGTATCCGACTCAGACCTCGAGACGCTCAAGGGTGAGGTCGACCACCTCTTCCACCTCGCCGCGATCTATGACATGACCGCCGACGCCGAGTCGCAGCAGGTCGCCAACATCGAGGGCACGCGGCACATGGTCGAGCTCGCCGAGGCGGTCGAGGCCGGCCGCGTCCACATGGTCAGCTCGATCGCCGCCGCCGGGCTGTTCAAGGGCACTTTCCACGAGTCGATGTTCGAGGAGGCGCAGGACCTCGACCAGAACCCCTACTTCCGGACCAAGCACGACTCCGAGGCCGTCGTCCGCAACGAATGCACCCGGCCCTGGCGCGTCTACCGGCCCGGGATCGTCGTCGGCGACTCGGAGACGGGCGAGATCGACAAGATCGACGGCCCGTACTACTTCTTCAAGCTGATCCAGCGGCTGCGCAATGCGCTACCGCCATGGGTCCCGACGATCGGCGTCGAGGGCAAGAACATCAACCTCGTCCCGGTCGACTTCGTCGCCGCGGCGATGGATCACATCGGCCACCTCGACGGGCTCGACGGCCAGGCCTTCCACCTGACCGACCCGAACCCGAAGACGGCCGGACAAGTGATCAACCTCTTTGCCCGATCGGCGCACGCACCGCAGATGGGGATGCGGCTCGACCCGAAGATGTTCGCGATCGTCCCCGAGGGGGTGCGCAGCGGCCTGCAGATGCTGCCGCCGGTGAAGCGGATCACCGACACCGTGCTCGGCGACCTCGGGATACCCAGATCGGTCCTCACCTACGTCAACTACCCGACCGACTTCGATTGCCGCGAGGCCCAGGCGGCGCTCGAGGGCACCGGGATCAGCGTGCCGCCGCTCGAGACCTATGCGGCGAAGATCTGGGATTACTGGGAGCGAAACCTCGACCCCGACCTGTTCAAGGACCGCTCGCTCGCCGGCTCGGTCTCGGGCAAGACGGTGATGATCACCGGGGCCTCCTCGGGAATCGGCAAGGCGGCGGCGCTCGAGATCGCCTCGGCGGGCGGAATAACCCTGCTCGTCGCGCGCACGCCGGAGAAGCTCGAGGAGACGAAGGACGAGATCGAGAAGCGCGGCGGCGAGGCGCATATCCATCGCTGCGACCTCGCCGACCTCTCAGACATCGAGCGGATGGCCGACGAGGTGCTCGAAGAGCACGGCCACGTCGACATCCTCGTCAACAACGCCGGCCGCTCGATCCGGCGCTCGGTCGCGCTCTCCTACGACCGCTTCCACGATTACGAGCGGACGATGCAGCTCAACTACTTCGGCGCGCTGAAGCTGATCATGAAGCTGCTGCCGGTGATGCGCGAGCGCAAGTCAGGCCACATCATCAACATCAGCTCGATCGGCGTTCAGACCAACACGCCGCGGTTCTCCGCCTACGTCGCATCGAAGGCGGCGCTCGACGCGTTCAGCCGCTGCATCGGCTCGGAGGTGATCGAGGACAACGTCAACATCACGACGATCCACATGCCGCTCGTGCGGACACCGATGATCGCGCCGACGAAGATGTACGACGCCTTCCCGACCTCTTCGCCGGAGGAGGCCGCGGACATGATCTCGCGGGCGATCATCTACAAGCCGAAGAAGATCGCGACCAGGCTCGGCACCTTCGGCGAGGTGATGTACTCGCTGGCGCCGAAGTTCTCCGACGCGATCCTCAACCAGGGCTACAAGCTCTTCCCCGACTCGAAGGCCGCGCGCGGCAAGAAGGAGCTGACCGCGGGCGCGGTCGAGGAGGCCAAGGGCGGCGGACCGACGGAGGACCAGGTCTCGACCGAGGGCGTCGCCTTCGCCTACCTGATGCGCGGCGTGCACTGGTAAGAACCGGCCGTCTTCCCTTGAGCTGCCAATCTATTGGTAGAGTTCTGGTATGCAAACAACCATCGATAAGGCGGGGCGGCTCGTCATTCCCAAGCCTCTTCGCGAGCAGGTTGGCCTTCGCCCTGGGACTGTCGAGGTGGTCGCGGACGGGACAGGCCTTCGGGTCGAGCCGCTCGCCGGAGATTCGCTTGAAGAGCGCGATGGGCGCCTGGTGATACCGGAGAACGGCACACCGGTCGATGACGATCTCGTCCGCTCGCTCCGCGATGCCGGCCAGCGCTAGCCGGCCCGAGCTTCTTGTCGACACCAGCGTCGCCGTCGCGCTCAGCGTCGTCGATCACGACCATCACGAAGCGACGAGTGCGGCGCTCTCCTCTCATCGCCTCGGCCTTTCCGGCCATGCCGCCTTCGAGACATTCTCGGTCCTGACCCGGCTTCCACCGCCCGCGCGACGCACGCCGGCGACCGTGATCCGCCTACTCGAGGCGAGCTTTCCCTGCAGTCGATACCTGGGTGCTGAGGCGGCGAGGTCGTTGCTCTCTCAGCTCGAGACCGCCGGAATCGGCGGCGGGTCCGTGTACGACGCTCTCGTCGGCGCAGCGGCGGCCGAGCATGGAATTCCGCTTGCGTCTCGCGACCTGCGAGCGCTCGATACGTATCGAGCGCTCGGGGTGGTCGTCGAACTGCTCGAGTGAGTCTCTGATGGGAACGCCGTCAGCACCACCTCGGACGCGGGGCCGGTGGCCGGGCGGTCGCCGTTTCGGCCGGCGCCGTTCGTCGCTACGACCTCGGCACGGGGTAAGGCACGGCCTTCGGGGCGAGCCGGTCACTCTGTCAACTCAGGAGGCCCTGTTCGCGAAGCCAGGCCTCGGTCAGGCGCATCCCCTCGTCGAGGCCGATCGCGGGTTCGTAGCCGAGCACCCGCCGCGCCTTCTCGATCGAGTAGGTGCCTTCTCGGGCGAGGTATCGCATCGACTCACGTCTGATCTCGGTGTCCTCGCCGCTGATCCAGGCAATCGTTTCGGGGATCGAGACGAGGCCGAGCGCGGCGACGGTCGGCAGCCCGCGCGGGGGTGGCTTGCCGAGCATCCGGCAGTAGTGGCCGAAGAACTCGCGGCAGCTGACCCCGACCCCGTCGGAGATCGTGAACACTTCGCCTGCAGCGTCGTCCCTCGACGCGGCGAGCAGCACGCCGTCGAGCAGGTTGTCGACATATACCGGGCTGAACACGCCTTTGCCCATCGCCGGCAGGACGAATCGGTTCGACTTGATCGCGTCGACGGGAAGGATCGTCCACGGCCGCGACCCCGGCCCGTAGACGTCGCCGGGCCGGATCACGGTGCACTCGATCTCGCCCGCGGCGTGGGCCTGCAGGACCACCTGCTCGCTGGCGACCTTGGTATCGACGTAGGTGCTGCCGTCGGGGCGTACCGGGTGGCGCTCGTCGACGCCGTCGGGGAAGTCGACGTCGGAGAATGCGCGGACCGAGGAGAAGTGGACAAAGCGCTTTGCGCCGGCGGCAACGGCCGCGTCGAGCGCGTGCCGGGTGCCGAGCACGTTCATCCGCCAGGCGACGTCGCGCGTGGCTGCGTTCGAGACGATCGCGGCGGTGTGGACGACGACTTCGCTACCCGCGGCGGCATCCTGCCAGAGCCCCGGCTCGGAGATGTCGCCGGCGACGACGTCGCGCGCCTTGTCGGTCTGCAGGTCGACGCCGCGGACCGTGGCGCCGTCGGCGCGCAGCCGCTCGACGAGCCGGCGTCCAATGAAGCCGGAGGCGCCGGTGATGCAGGTGGGTCGGGGGGTTGCCATTCCGCGGCAGTCTCGCCGACATCGGGCCGCGCTACGGATAGGGTCGCGACCGATGGCGAGCTCGAGCACGCGGCGCAGGAAGCACTGGGGCTGGGGCTGGGAGGACCAGCAGCCCGACCGCGCCGCGCTCGAGCAAGCCGCGAAGGCGGTTCACGAGCGGCTCGGGTTCGAGGTCGAGCGGATCGAAGAACCGGTCGCGCTCGAGTCGGTCGCGCTGCGCGAAGCTCGGATCGAGCCGCCCGCGGCGCTGGCCGGCTTCGTCGGCGGCGAGCGCCACGACCGCGTCTCGCACGCGCTCGGCAAGGCTTACCGCGACGTCGTCCGCGGCTTCCGCGGAGATTTCGAGAACCCGCCCGACCTCGTCGCTCGTCCCTCGAGCGAGGCGGAGGTCGAGCAGGTGCTCGCCTGGTGCGCCGACGAGGGTCTCGCCGCGATCCCCTACGGCGGCGGCACCAGCGTCGTCGGCGGGGTCGAGCCACGGTTCGGCGACGAGTACCCCGGCGTGGTCACGATCGACCTCGGCCGGCTCGACCGGGTGCTCGAGGTCGACGAGGTCTCGTGCGCCGCACGAATCCAAGCCGGGGCCCTGGGCCCCGGCCTCGAGGACCAACTTCGCGAATACGGCATGACCCTGCGTCATTTCCCGCAGTCGTTCGAGTACTCGACGCTCGGTGGCTGGATCGCGACGCGGGCGGGAGGCCACTTCGCGACTCTCTACACGCACATCGACGACCTGGTCGAGTCGGTGCGCGCGATCACTCCGGCGGGCGAGTGGGAGAGCCGCCGGCTGCCGGGATCGGGCGCCGGGCCGAGCCCCGACCGAATGCTGATCGGCTCGGAAGGAACGCTCGGCGTGATCACCGAGGCCTGGGTTCGGGTGCGGCCGCGGCCGACGGCAAAGCTCTCCTGCGGGGTCGCCTTCGAGCGCTTCGACGCCGGTGCCGAGGCCGTCCGCGAGATCGCCCAGTCGGGCCTCAACCCCTCGAACTGCCGCCTGCTCGACGTGCTCGAGGCGGAGACGACCGGCGCCGGTGACGGCGCTCACGCGCTGCTGGTCCTCGGCTTCGAATCCGCACGAGTCGCCGTCTCGACACCGATCGATGCCGCGATCGAGATCGCCCGTTCGCACGGCGGCAAGCCGGGCGAGATCCGCGGCACTCCCGACCCACGAACGGGGACTGTCCCCGCCTCTGCGTCCGCCGCCGACTCGGTCTCCTCCTGGCGGGGCGCTTTCCTCGCCGCTCCCTATCTGCGCGACACGTTGGTCGCCTGCGGAGTGATCTCGGACACGTTCGAGACCGCGATCACCTGGGATCGCTTCCCGGAGTTCCACGCGACGGTCAGCGAGCGGGTCCGCGCCGCGGTCGCCGAGGTCACCGGGGCTCCGCGCGAGGGCGCGGGCGCGGGCCGGGTCTCGTGTCGCTTCACCCACGTCTATCCCGACGGTCCCGCGCCCTATTTCACCGTGCTCGCTCCGGGCCGGCGAGGCTCCGAGGTCGCCCAGTGGGACGAGATCAAGGCGGCCGCCTCCGACGCCGTGATCGCCGCCGGCGGAACGATCACCCACCACCACGCGGTCGGCCGCGACCATCGGCCCTGGTATGACCGCCAGCGCCCCGACGCCTTCGCCGCGGCGCTGCGCGGCGCCAAGCGCGCCCTCGACCCGGCCGGGATTCTCAACCCAGGCGTGCTGATCGACCCGTGAGGCCGAAAAGCCGGGCACGTAGTGAGGCGACGACGTCGACGGGCTCCTCGATGACATCGCGGTAGGTGAAGCGGAGCACCGTGAGGCCGCGCGAGCTCAGCTCGCGATCGCGGCGGCGGTCGGTCTCGAACGAGGTGCGGTCCGAGTGGTGCGCGTAGCCGTCCGTCTCGACGACGAGGCGCTCGTCGCGCCAGAGGAAGTCGACTACGTGTGGCCCGATCCGGACGTTGACCCCGGGCGACGGCAGCCCGGCGTCGCGAACCAACTTCAGGAACGCACGCTCGAGGTGGCTCCGCGTCGGCTCAGGCCCCCAGCCCATGTCGGCAAGGGTGCGTTCCCGCGTGGTCACCGGGATGTTGTGGCGGCGGGTGGTGTGCCTCGGAGTGAGGGTGCGGGAGCGATGTAGGACGATGGCCTGCCGCCGAGCCCTGCTGCCGCAGTCGGGGATCGTGACGTGGACGCACGACTGGCTTGTAAGGGGTGAGAGCTGCCATAGCGTCGCCGCCGAATCGTGGCTCAGGATGGCCGCGGGGCCGAACGCGAAAACTGCGGCGATCCATTGTCCTTCCTGGCTCAAGTGGGTGTGGCCGACCGCGTAGACGCCGCGGTATAGCCGGTACAAATGCCCGATCCGGGTTCGCGTCCTGATCTGCGTCGGCGAGAGCCCAGCCCAAATGAGCTGGTCGAGCCGGGCCACTCCGTGCTGTCGGGCGGCGACCTGGGCCACGATTCGGTCGGCTGCGGCGGGTTTCGGGTCCATATGACTCCAAAGCCGCCGCAACCCTCGGTCTCTCCCCCTTCATTGCCGCTGTTTTTCAGCCTGCAACTCCCCTATCGAGCCCACCTAGACTCCATCGGCGATGGAGTCTCTGACCCGCCAGCGGCCCGCCGCTGCCGAGATGCCGCCCGCAACCACGCCCACAGGGCGCCGTTCGACGCCGCACGCCCTGCTCGTCGCGATGCGCCCGCAGGAGTGGGTCAAGAACCTGCTCGTCTTCGCCGGGCTGATCTTCTCGCGCCAGTTCGACGAGGCCGAGCCGCTTGCCGCTGCACTGCTCACCTTCGCCGCCTTTTGCGCGATATCGAGCGCCGGCTACCTGCTCAACGACCTCCGCGACGCCGAGCTCGACCGTCGCCACCCCGAGAAGCGCCGCCGCCCGATCGCCACCGGCGAGCTGACCCCGCGCCTCGCTGCCGTCGCGGGAGTCGTCCTCGCCGCCGGCGCGCTCGGGCTCGGCTTCGCAGTCGAGCCCGAGGTCGCCGCGCTCGTTGCCGGCTACGGCCTCGCGACCGCCGCCTACACCTTGGTGCTGAAGCGAATCGTGATCCTCGACGTGATGACGATCGCCGGCCTGTTCATCCTTCGCGTCATTGCCGGCGCCGTAGCGGTCGAGGTCCAGGCCTCGGAGTGGCTGCTTCTCTGCACCGGCATGCTCGCCCTCTTCCTCGGCTTCACCAAGCGCCGCCAGGAGGCGATGCAGGAAGAGCTCGGCGAGCCGGGGGAGACGCGGCCCGTTCTCGAGCACTACTCGCTGCCGTTCCTCGACCAGATGATCTCGATGGTGACCGCGGCGGCGATCATCAGCTACGCCGTCTACGCCGTCGATTCGCCGTTCATCGGCTCGGAGATGCTGGCGACCGCACCTCCGGTCCTCTACGGGATCTTCCGCTATCTCTACTTGATCTACGACCGCGCCGACACCCGCTCGACCGCCGAGATCCTCACCCGCGACCCGGGGATGATCGTCGCGGCGGTCGTCTGGGTGGGCACGGCGTTGCTGCTCCTCTACACCTTCTAGTCGCGGCGCTCCAGCGCCGATAATGAATGGCATGGCCGAAGAGCGCCCTCCGCTCGAGCATCTCGTAGCCGACTCGCGGGAGTCCGACCGCGCCCATCGCGCGGGCGGAATGGACCCGCCTGTCGAGGAGGCGCCGACGCCGTTCCTCGAGCGCCGGATGCCGGGCTCGCCGTTCCCGGCGATCGCCGACTACGCCTTCCTTTCCGACTGCCACACCGGCGCCCTCGTCGCGCCCGACGGCACGATCGAGTGGCTCTGCCCGCCGCGCTTCGACTCGCCCAGCGTCTTTGCAGCCGTGCTCGACCGCGCCGCCGGCGGCTGGCGCTTCGGCCCGGTCAGCACGGGCGAGCCGGTCGGCCGCCGCTACGAGCCGGGGACGAACATCGTCGAGACGACCTGGATGACCCCGACCGGTTGGATGATCGTCCGCGACGCGCTCGTCGTCGGCCGCTGGCGCGAGCGCGGCCCCTCGAAGGCGACCGCGCACACTCGCCCTCCCACCGACCACGAGGCCCACCACGTGCTCGTCCGGACCGCACGCTGCATCCAGGGGACGGTGCCGATCGAGATGGTTTGCGAGCCCGTCTTCGACTACGGCCGCGAGCCGGCGAACTGGTCTCGCCCCGACGGCACTCACCTGAGCGCCGATGCCACCGACGGGACGACCACGCTGCGCCTTCATTCCGATATCCGGATGGGGATCGAGGGCGGCTGCGCGCGGGCGCGGCACCGCCTCGAGGCCGGCCAGACCTGCTATTTCGCCCTCTCCTGGTCCTCGCGCCTCGACGGGCCGACGAGCTACGAGGAAGCGAGCGCCGCGCTCGAGAAGACCTCCGAGTTTTGGCGCACCTGGCTCGCCTCGGGCGACTTCCCCGACCACCGCTGGCGCGAGCCGCTTCAGCGCTCGGCTCTCGTGCTCAAGGGCCTCACCTACGCGCCGACCGGGGCGATGGTCGCGGCGCTGACGACCTCGCTGCCCGAGTCGCCCGGCGGCACCCGCAACTGGGACTACCGCTATACGTGGATGCGCGACGCGACCTTCACCCTGCAGGGCCTGCACGCGCTCGGACTCGACTGGGAGGCCGACGACTTCATCCAGTACGTCTCCGACCTCGTCCGCAACGAGGACGGCTCGCTGCAGATCATGTACGGGATCGGCGGCGAAAAGGAGATCCCGGAGTCCGAGCTCGACCACCTGACCGGCTACGAGGGTTCGCGGCCGGTACGGATCGGCAACAGCGCTTTCGCCCAGCGACAGAACGACGTCTACGGCGCCGTCCTCGACTCGATCTGGCAGCACCAGAAGGAGTACGGCCACAACTCGCCGCGGCTGTGGCCGGTGATCGAGGACCAGGCGAGCCGCGCCGCCGAGCTCTGGCGTGAGCCCGACCAGGGGATTTGGGAGGCGCGGGGGGAGCCGCAGCACTACGTCTCCTCGAAGGTGATGTGCTGGGTCGCCCTCGACCGCGCCTCCCGCCTCGCCGGCCGCCGCGGGCGCTCCGAGATCGCCGACGAATGGCGGGCGGTCGCAAACGAGATCCACGCCGACGTGCTCGCCAACGGCCTCGACGAGCGCGGAGTCTTCATCCAGCACTACGGCACCGACGAGCTCGACGCCGCCAATCTGATGATCCCGCTTGTCCGCTTCCTGCCGCAGGGCGACGAGCGCGTCCGCCGCACCGTGCTCGCGATCGCCGACGAGCTGACCGAGAACGGGCTCGTCCTTCGCTACCGAACCGATCAGACCGACGACGGAGTCGGCGGCGAGGAGGGGACCTTCTTGATTTGCTCGTTCTGGCTCGTCTCGGCGCTACTCGAGATCGGCGAGCGAAAGCGCGGCCGCGAGCTCTGCGAGCGACTGCTAAAGGACGCCTCACCGCTCGGGCTCTACGCCGAGGAGCTCGATGCCTCTTCGGCGCGCCACCTGGGCAACTTTCCGCAGGCCTTCACCCATCTCGCGCTGATCAACGCGGTCACTCACGTGATCCGCGATGAGCGCGCGATGCCTGTGGTCTGACGCCGGGCGGCGCGGCTCGATAGCGTCCCTTCGCGCATGGACCTTTCGCTTAACAC
>JBPCRS010000156.1:0-6987 GCA_050996575.1 Solirubrobacterales bacterium | reverse complement strand
GAGGAGTGGCCGGCTGCCGACGAGCCCCGCGAGGCGCTCGCCGCCGCCGGCGAGCGCCCGGGCGAGCGGGACGGGCATCACCGGCGGCACGAAGCCGCGACCCGCCTCCGCCACCGCCGTCGCGACGATCTCGCGCATGCTCGCGAAGCCGTCGCCGAGGATGTAGCGCTCGACGTTCAGCGCCCTCAATCCCCTCACAGGCCCTCTTGAGCGATGCTGGGTCGGTGACGTCGCCGCGGGCGAGCTCGACCCCGGATGGCAGCGCGCCGCGGGCTGCGGCGACATCTCGGACCAGGGCGACGACCTCGTCGCCGCGTTCGGCCAGGCACTTGGCGACCGCGTTGCCGACCTTGCCTGTTGCCCCCGTGACTAGCACCCTCATCTCATGCAGATGAGATCGAGCCGAACCGGACGCGAAGCGGAGGATTCGGCGATTTCATTCCCGGCGGAGGTTATGCGAATCGGCGAGTGCGTCCCGCCTAACATCGTCGGCCATGTCCCGCTTCGGCGAATCACAGGATCCGCTGTTCCAGCGCCTCAACGCGTCGATCGGCTTCGACCGGCGGCTCTGGCCGCAGGACGTGCGCCAGTCGAAGGCGCACGCGCGGGCGCTGCTCTTTGCCGGCGTCCTCGACGACGCCGAGCTCGAGGCGCTGCACACCGCGCTCGACGAGGCCACCGCCGAGCTCGCCGAGGATCGCTTCCCGTTCGCCGACCACGACGAGGACATCCACATGGCGATCGAGCGCCGGGTGACCGAGATCGCCGGCCCGGTCGGCGGCAAGCTCCACACCGGCCGCTCGCGCAACGACCAGGTCGCGACCGACGTGGCGATCTACGTGCGCGAGCGCTGCGAGCGGGCGATCGAGCTGTGCGCGGCCCTGATGGGGCGGCTCTGCGACCTCGCCGACGCCCACGAGGGCTGGACGATGCCCGGCTACACCCACCTCCAGCGGGCCCAGCCGGTCTACCTCGCCCACCATCTGCTCGCCTACTTCTGGATGCTCGACCGCGACGCGCGGCGCTTCGAGGCGGCCCGCGAGGGCGCGATGGAGATGCCGCTCGGCTCAGGCGCCCTCGCCGGGCTCAACTGGGAGCTCGACCGCGAGTCGGTCGCCCGCGAGCTCGGCTTCGACCGCGTCACCCAGAACTCGATCGACGCGGTCGCCAGCCGCGACTCGGTGCTCGACTACCTCGCCGCCGCCGCCACCTGCGCGACCCATCTCTCGCGGCTCGGAGGAGAGATCGTGCTCTTCTCGAGCGAGGAGTTCTCCTTCTGCGAGGTCGGCGATTCGTTCTCCTCGGGCTCGAGCATCATGCCGCAGAAGAAGAACCCCGACGCGGCCGAGCTGATGCGGGCGAAGGCGCCGCGGATCGTCGCCTCGTTCACCGCGCTGACCGGCGTTCTCCACGGCCTGCCGCTCGCCTACTCGAAGGACATGCAGGAGGACAAGGAGGGACTGTTCGACGCCGCCGATAACCTCGAGCTCTGCCTAGAGGCCGGCGAGCGGATGCTCGCCGTGACCAGCTTCAACCGCGAGCGCCTCGCCGAGGCGGCGGGCGACGAGTTCCTCGCCGCGACCGACGTCGCCGACCTACTCGTCCGTAAGGGAATGCCGTTCCGTGAGGCCCACGGCGTCGTCGGCGGCCTCGTCCGCCACGCGCTCGAGCGCAACGTCAAGCTCTCCGAGCTCGACGCGGATGAGGTCCGCGGCTTCTCCGAGCTGCTCGACGCGGAGTACTACGAGGTGCTCGCCGCCGAGACGTGGCTCGAGTCGAAACGCTCGGCCGGCGGCACCGCGTCCGAGCGGGTGGCCGAGCAGCTCGCCGCGGCGCGAGTCGAGCTCGACAGCCTACGCACTTGAGCGGGACCCCGCTCGACGAGGCCTTCTTCGCGCGCTCGGTCCACGACGTCGCCCACGACCTCGTCGGCTGCGAGCTGCTGCACGGTGGCGTCGGCGGCACGATCGTCGAGACCGAGAGCTACCACCGCGACGATCCGGCCTGCCACGCCTACGGCGGGCCGACCCCGCGCAGTGAGATCCTCTGGGGCCCGCCGGCGATCGCCTACGTCTACTTCTCCTACGGAATCCACAGCCTGCTGAACGCGGTCTGCGAGCCCGAGGGCGAGGCTGCCGCGGTGCTGATCCGCGCGCTCCAGCCGACCCGCGGCGTCGATGCGATGCGCGAGCGACGCCGCCGCGAGAACGTCCGCGACCTCTGCTCGGGCCCGGGAAAGCTGACCGAGGCGCTCGCCGTCGGCCTCGCCGACAACGGCCGCAGCCTGCTCGAGGTGCCGTTCGAACTGAGAGCTCCGGCGGCGGGCGCACCCCCCGTCGAGGTCCAGACCGCGCCCCGGATCGGGATCACGAAGGCATCCGAATACCCATGGCGCTTTTGCGCGGCGGGCGGCCGGTTCCTCTCGAAGCCGGTTCCGCCGGCTCGCTAGCGCCGCGGCGCGACGGCGCCGGCGCCGCGATCGGCGCCGGGGGGCGGGGTGGCCGGCGCCGCCTGTACGGGTGGGGCCTCCTCGACCGGGGCCGGGACGGGCTCTACCGGGGCGACCGGGGCGGTCTCGACCGGCGCGGCAGGTGTAACCGGGACCGGGGCGACCGGGCCGCCCGAAGGGTCGAGGTCTTCGGAGTCGGCGTCACCTTCCTTGCGCACGTCCATCAGCGCTTCGTAGGCCGTGATCACATCGGCCCAGATCAGCGCCGGATAGGTGCCGCCATCGACCGGGGCGCCGGCAAACTCGGTCTCCATCGGGGTGTTGCCTTCGGCGTGTCCGACCCAGACGCAGGCGGTGACGTCCTCGGTCCCGCCGCAGAACCAGGCATCGCCGTTGTTCTCCGTCGTGCCGGTCTTGCCCCAAGCGTAACCGCCGTATTGGGCTCGAACGCCGGTCCCGTCGCTGACGACCGTCTCGAGCACGGACCGGGCTTCGCTCGCAACCGCGGGGTCGATCGCCCGCTGCGTCACTACCTCATTCTCCCCGCCCACACCATCGTTGGTTTCGACCAGCTCGGCGACTTCGCCGGGACCGTCCTTGACGTTGATGATCCCCAGCGGGCCGCCCTTCGAACTGGCGAGGCTACCGGTGACCCGTTCGCCGTCGCCGCCAATGGTCGAGTACGCGTGGGCCATTTCGAGCGGGGTGACTCCGACCTCGAGCCCACCAAGCGTCATCGCCGGCGGGTAGGGCTTAAAGGCGCCACCGTCGACCGCGTACTCCGCCTTGGTCGCGAGGTCGGTCTGGATTCCGAGCGCCCGCGCTGTCTTCGCGATGTTCTCGAGTCCCACCTGAAGTCCGAGCTCCGCGTAGACAGAGTTGTCGGAGTTGGTCGTCGCGCTGAACAGGCTGCTCGATCCGTTGTAGCCATCTCCGTAGTTGGAGACGCTGAAGATGTCGGGCAGGACCTTGGTCTTCCCGTCCTCCTTGAGGCGTACTTCGAATGGGAACTCTTTCGGCGCCGAGGTATAAACGTTGCTGGTCGGGATCCCCTGCCGCAGCGCGGTTACGAGCGTGAACGGTTTCATCGCCGAGCCCGGCTGGCGCTGGCCATTGGTCGCCAGGTTGAAAGGAGACTGTTTGTAGTTATCGCCGCCGACCATCGCCAGCACGCCGCCGGTGGCGTTGTCGATGACGACCACCGAGGCGGTTGGCTCGATCCCGCCGACGTTCTCGGAGACGGCCGACTCGGCCTCCTGCTGGAGCTCGAGGTCGAGGGTCGACTTGATGTAGAGGCCGCCCCCGAACGCCTGACCGGCGCCGTAGTAATCGACGACCTGCTGGCGCAGCCAGGAGGTGAAGTAGGGGGCCTCCGACTTCTCACTCGGCGGCTTGATGTCTTCAGGATTGGGAGGTGGGGCCTCGATACCCGCTATTGGGTCGTCGTACTGGTCCTGTGTGATCGCACCCTGCTCAAGCATCTTGGCGAGCACGAGGTTGCGGCGCTCGACCGCGAGGTCGGGGTTGGTCCGCGGCGAATAGGCCTCGGGCGAGGAAATGATTCCGGCGAGCAGTGCGGCTTCGTGAGGGAGGAGCTGCGACGCGCAACGGTCGCCCTTGCCACCGCAACCGGGGTGGGCCTCGCCAAAGAAAGTCTTGGCCGCTGCCTCGATCCCGTAGGCGCCCTCGCCGAAGTAGATCGAGTTCAGGTACTGGGTGAGGATCTTATCCTTCGACCACTCGCGCTCGACGTGGTAGGCGAGCGCCGATTCGCGCAGCTTCTGGAAAATCGTCCTGTCCTGCTGCGCCTCGAGCGCGTTCTTGACGAACTGCTGGGTGATCGTCGAGGCGCCCTGCACGGCGTTGCGGGCGACGACGTCCTTGATCAGGGCACGGGCGACGCCTATCGCGTCGATTCCACGATGGTCGTAGAAGCGCTCATCCTCGACCGCGACCACAGCCTGCTTCATCGCCGGCGAGATATCGGCCGATTCGACCAGGAGCCGCGCCTCGTTCCCTGTCAGAGTCGTCAGCGGCTTGTTGTACCGATCGACGACGACCGAGTTCTGCGCCGCTTCGTATTGAACCTTGGTCTCGAGCTTGGGCAGATCCGAGGCGACCGCCATCATGATCCCGAAGATCCACGAGATCCCGGCGAGCACGGTGAGCCCGAGCAGGACGAGGATCATCCGGATCTTCTTCAGCCGTGGGCGGGGCTGCTTCGACGGCCCGTCGCCGCCGGTTATCTCGTGTCCGCTCGTGGAATCGTCGTCGCCTCGCTTACCGCCCGCGATTGCGTCACGGGCGGCGCGAAGCTGGCGGCGCATCTGGCTGCTGGTTCTTGCCATCGTCAGTAAGCGTGTGTGGCGCCCGCGTGTTCAACCGGAGCCTGACGCAACGTGAACACGGGCATTGCCGGGTCCGAGTGAGGCTGTCGGCGGCCGTAAGACGGTAGGCCGGAGCCCGCGTACGAGGTTAGCATTGGGGCTGTGGCTAAACCGCACCTAACAGGCAGCACGTGAGCGACCCTCAAGCGAGCGCCGAGCGGCTCTCCGCCGGCGCTGTTGACGTCCTGCCGAAAGGGCGCTTGGCTGAGCAGCTCGCCGCCGCGGAGCGCGAGGGCAGGGCGTTGAGGGTGAAGCTCGGCATCGATCCGACCGCGCCCGACATCCACCTCGGCCACGTGGTCGTCCTGCGCAAGCTCCGCGCCTTCCAGGATGCCGGCCACCTCGTCGTCCTGATCATCGGCGACTACACGGCCCGTGTCGGCGACCCGAGCGGGCGCTCGGCCGAGCGCCCGCTGGTCTCCGACGAACAGATCGACGCCAACGCGGAGACCTTCTCCGAACAGGCGTTCAAGGTCCTCGACCGCGATCGCACCGAGGCACGACGTAACAGCGAATGGCTACAGATGGGGAGCGACGACCTGTTCCGACTGATCCGCCGGTTCACGGTCGCCCGCCTGCTCGAGCGCGACGACTTCCAACGGCGGATGAAGGGCGACGAGCCGATCTCGGCGCTCGAGTTGCTCTACCCGGTGTTGCAGGGCTACGACTCGGTGGCAATCGAGGCCGACGTCGAGCTCGGCGGCACCGACCAGAAGTTCAACCTGCTCTTCGGACGCGACGTCCAGGGCGCACTGGGCGTCGCCGAGCAATCGGTGATGACGATGCCGATCCTGCCGGGCACCGACGGCGTGCGGCGGATGTCGAAGTCGCTCGACAATTACGTCGGCGTCACCGACCCGCCCGAGGAGATGTTCGGCAAGCTGATGAGCGTCCCTGACGAGGCGATGGCGCAGTACTACGAGTTGCTGCTCGCCGAGCCCCTCGACACCGCCCGCCATCCGATGGATGCAAAGCGCGAGCTCGGGCGCCGGATCGTCGCGTGGTTCTGGGACGCAGAGTCATCCGCCGCCGCCGAGGCGCACTTCGATCGCGTCCATGTCGAGCATGGGACGCCCGAGCAGATGCCCGAGATCGCGCTCGGCGAAGGCGACGTCCACCTGCCGGCGCTGATCGCGGACGGCTTCGGGATCAGCCGATCGGAGGCCAGGCGGCTGGTCAGCCAGGGCGGGGTGAAGATCGAGGGCGCGGCGGTCGACGCGGAGCGGCTCGACCTGCCCGCCGGCGAGCTCGACGGGCGGGTGCTGCAGGTCGGCAAGCGCCGTTTCGCCCGGCTTCGCTCCGGCGCCTGAAGCCTGCCTGAGCTTTTCGCGCAGATGTCGTGGGCGCCGCTACACTTCCGCGTCCCCGCATCCGAGCACTGCTCAGGGCTGTGGGAAGAGCTTGTGATGAGCTACACTAAGTGGTCGCCTCTGAACCGAGTCGTAGATGACTCAGAGGCGAGCCGGATCACCCGCGGAGGCCCTGCGGGAGGCCCGGGACGGTCTTTGAAAACTGAGCAGTGCGCGCGAGCCACGGGCGTCGGCCATCTCGGCCGGCCTTTCCCGAGGCTTGTGACCATGCCCGGCCCGCCACCACGCCAGCGTGGGGGTGGGCTTATGAAGTACAGAAGTACCTCGTCATGTCGGTCGTCGCCATGTGTACGCGGCGGCCACAATTGGTCATGACACACTCTCTAATAGACAGAGGAGCCGGCTCCAGTTGACACTGGGGCTGGAATGAAACGCCTCGCGTCATTTTTTATGGAGAGTTTGATCCTGGCTCAGGACGAACGCTGGCGGCGTGCCTAACACATGCAAGTGGAGCGACGAACCAGGGCTTGCCCTGGGGCGAAGCCGCGAACGGGTGAGTAACACGTGGGTAACCTGCCCCGACGACTGGGACAACCCGAGGAAACTCGGGCTAATACCGGATAATTTCACCACTCATAAGTGTGGTGATTAAAGGAGGCTTCGGCTTCCGCATCGGGAGGGGCCCGCGGCCCATTAGCTAGTTGGTGAGGTAAAGGCTCACCAAGGCAACGATGGGTAGCTGGTCTGAGAGGACGATCAGCCACACTGGGACTGAGACACGGCCCAGACTCCTACGGGAGGCAGCAGTGGGGAATCTTGCGCAATGCGCGAAAGCGTGACG
>JBPCRS010000152.1:0-4166 GCA_050996575.1 Solirubrobacterales bacterium | reverse complement strand
GCTCGGTGGCGAGGACGCGGTCTATCGCGGCCACGACGGACTGCGAAAGATGGTCCTCGATGTCGACGACACCCTCGCTGAAATCGGCGCCGAGGTTCCGGAGATTCGCGACCTCGGCGACCAAGTGCTCGCGATCGGACGCGTCCGAACACGGGGCAAGGCCAGCGGGATCGTGACCGAGTCCCCACTTGGTTGCTTGGTTGATTTCCGTGATGGAAAATTTTCGCGCGTGCGGACCTATCTCGACCCGACCGAAGCCCTCGAAGCCGCCGGGCTGTCGGAGTAGTGAACCGACCTCGTCGCGGTCACTCTCCTGCCAGGAGATCAATCCCTGCACCCAAGCTGAGAGAGCGTCCTAGTCGGCGGGCAACCTCGCGCTGCGAGTGTCCGTCATCCGCGTCCCTAGCGAACGGACTGCCGCCGACGGCGGCAAAGGGCGCGTCATGAAGTGCCGCATCTGACGGGAGTGCTACATTTCGTAGCAAATGGCTCATCGGACGATTCCACAGCGTGAGCTCCGCAACAACATCACCGACCTCTTGCGTCAAGCCGAGGCCGGGGCGACGTTTACGGTCACAGTCAGGGGGCGCCCGGTGGCGCGGCTCGGGCCCGCGGTCGAGGGACCGCGTGAAGACGTCGATCGGACCACCGTTGCCGCGATCCTCGGACTCCCGCTCGACGGCGAGGCAATGCTCGCCGATCTCGACGCGGCGGAGCGGCCGATCGACGATCCGTGGGAAAACGAGTGAGCGCGGCGCTCCTCGATACGTCGGTCCTGATCGCCACCGAGACAGCGATCGCAGATCGCCTGCCGGCCAGCTCGGCGATCAGCGTGATCTCGCTCGCTGAGCTGCGTGCCGGAGTTCGGCTGGCGAGGACGATCGAATCCCGCGAGCTGCGAGAGTCGCGCCTGAATGCAGTCCGCGTCGCTTTCGCCGCGCTTCCGGTGGACGAGCCGGTCGCTTTTCGCTACGGCGAGCTGCTCGCCTGGGCGCGGTCTGAGAAGCGCAGCGAGAAGGCAACCGACCTGCTGATCTCGGCGAGCGCGGCGGCCACTGGCCGAGTGCTGCATACGCTCGATCGCCGCCAAGCATCGCTTGCCGAAGGGGGCGGAGTGTCGGTCGAGCTGCTCGGTTAGTCGGTCTCGAGCGTCTCGGCCACCCGCGCTGCATCGCTGGACTTCGCGGTACCGTGACGCCAATGGATGCGCCCGGTCTCACCCAGCGGATCGCCGAGCAGGCGGCGGGCACGATCGGCAACACGCCGCTGGTCGCGCTGAACCGGATCGGCGCCGGGCTCGAGGCCGAGGTCGTCGCCAAGCTCGAGTACATGAATCCCGGCGGCTCGGTCAAGGACCGGATCGGAGTGGCGATGATTGACGCGGCCGAGGAACAGGGCCTGATCGAGCCCGGGCGCTCGGTGATCGTCGAGCCGACCTCGGGCAATACCGGGATCGCGCTGGCGCTCGTCTGCGCGGCGCGCGGCTACCACCTCGTGCTCACCCTGCCCGAGGGAATGTCGAGGGAGCGCTCGACACTTCTGCGCAGCTACGGCGCGGTCGTCCGCGAGACCCCCTCGCTCGGCGGGATGAACGAGGCGGTCGACCTCGCGCTCGAAATATCGAGCGACGCGAACGCCTACATGCCGCAGCAGTTCAACAATCCCGCCAACCCCGAGGTCCATCGCCGGACCACCGCTGAGGAGATCTGGCGCGATCTCGACGGCGATGTCGACGCGCTCGTCTGCGGCGTCGGCACCGGCGGCACGATCACCGGCGTCGGCCAGTTCCTCAAGGAGCGACGGCCGGATATTCGTGTCGTCGCGGTCGAGCCCGAGCGCTCGCCGGTCCTCTCCGGCGGCGAGCCGGGCCCGCACAACATCCAGGGAATCGGCGCCGGCTTCGTCCCGCAGGTGCTCGATCGCTCGCTGATCGACGAGATCCTCACGGTCGAGGACGACGTCGCGATCGAGTGTGCCCACCAGTGCGCGCTGCGCGAGGGCCTGCTCGTCGGGATCTCGGCGGGAGCCGCGATCTACGCCTCGCTGCAGCTCGCGGCGCACCGCGAGATGGCGGGCAAGCGGATCGTCACGATCGCCTGCGACGGCGGCGAGCGCTACCTCTCCCTGCCCTTCTTCGCCCCCGAATAGCGATGCTCGGACTCGGAACACTCGCCAGGGTTCTTCACGAGGTCACCTCGGACGTCGCCGCCGCCCGCGACCGCGACCCCGCCGCCCGGGGTGTCGGCACGGTCGAGATCCTCGCCACCTGGCCCGGAGTGCAGGCGATCCTCTCGCACCGGGTCGCCCACGCCCTGCACGACGCCGGGATGCCGCTCGTGCCGCACGCCCTTGCCTACGCGAGCCGCGCGGTCACCGGGATCGAGATCCATCCGGCGGCGAAGATCGGCGGCGACTTCTTCATCGACCACGGCGCCGGCACGGTGATCGGCGAGACCGCCGAGATCGGCTGCTGCGCGACGCTATATCAGGGTGTGACGCTCGGCGGCACTGGCTTCCAGCGCGGCAAGCGCCACCCGACGCTCGAGGACTTCGTCACGGTCGGCTCCGGCGCCAAGCTGCTCGGCCCGATCACCGTCGGCCACGGCGCCAAGATCGGCGCCAACACGGTCGTGATCGAGGATGTCCCGCCGAGCTCGACCGTGGTCGGAAACCCCGGCCACCCGGTTCGCGTCGAAGGCAAGCGCCCCGAGGGTCCCGACACCGACTGGATCCACCTCCCCGACCCGATCGCCGACGCGATCAAGGGTCTCTCCGAGCGCGTCCGCGAGCTCGAGCAGCAGGTCGCCGATCTCTCCGGCGAGGACGCTCCGCAGGACAAGGTCCGCGAGCTGCGTCCGAAGAAGGGCCCCTCCTCGGCGGGGGGCTGAAAAGTTCCAGACGCCGAGCTCGACCGGATCTACGCGGAATGCGGGGCCTGATCGGCATTTCCCGCGCCGGTCCCGGGTCTATCCTCGCTCGGTGGCCTCGATCGAAAATGAGCAGGTGCAGCTGGGCGCCCCGATAGCGCCCGGTGCGTCGCAGACCGAGCGCCTACTCGAGGGGCTGAACGAGCCGCAACAGCGCGCCGTCGAGCACGGCGAGGGGCCGCTTTTGGTGCTCGCCGGAGCGGGCTCCGGCAAGACCCGCGTACTCACCCACCGGGTCGCCCATCTCGTCGCCACCGGCCAGGCGCACCCGAGCGAGATCCTCGCGATCACCTTCACCAACAAGGCCGCGAACGAGATGCGCGAGCGGGTCGAGCAACTCGTCGGCCGGGTCTCGCGGCTGATGTGGGTGATGACCTTTCACTCCGCCTGCGCGCGGATCCTCCGCCGCGAGGCCGAGCGGCTCGGATACAAGCGCGCGTTCACGATTTACGACCAGGCCGAATCGCTGCGGATGGCCAAGCGCTGCATGGGCGAGCTCGAGATCGACCCGAAGCGCTTCCCGCCGCGCTCGGTCCAATCGCAGATCTCCGGCGCGAAGAACCGCCTGCTCGACGCCGAGGGCTACCGCGAAGCGACCGAGGGTTTCTTCGAAGACACCGTCGCCGACGTCTACGCGCTCTACGAAAAGCGCATGCACGAGGCCAACGCGATGGACTTCGACGACCTGCTCGTCCGCGTGGTCAACCTGTTCGAGCTGTTCGAGGACGTCCGCCGGCGCTACCAGAAGATGTTCCGCTGGATCCTCGTCGACGAGTACCAGGACACCAACCGCGCGCAGTACAGATTGCTGCAGCTATTGAGCGAGGAGCACGGGAACTTGGCGGTAGTCGGCGACGATTTCCAGAGCGTTTACAGCTTCCGCCACGCCGACATACGCAACATCCTCGACTTCGAGCGCGACTTCCCCGGTGCCGAGGCGATCAAGCTCGAGCAGAACTATCGCTCGACCGGCGTGATCCTCGATGCGGCGAATGCGGTGATCGCCAACAACCGCGATCAGATGCCGAAAAAGCTCTGGACCGAGCACGAACGCGGCGTCCCGATCAAGATCGCCGAGCTCGGCGACGAGCACGAGGAGGCGCGTTACATCGCCGGCGAGATCGAGCGGCTCGTCTCCGACGAAGCCGTGCAGCGCTCCGAGGTCGCGATCTTCTATCGGACAAACGCGCAGAGCCGCGTGCTCGAGGACACGCTCGTCCGCTTCGACGTTCCCTACCA
>JBPCRS010000092.1:0-8067 GCA_050996575.1 Solirubrobacterales bacterium | reverse complement strand
GGCCGAGGGCAAGCTGCGCTAGGCGGTCTGGCCGGCGGCCCGCACCGGGCCCGGCATCAGTGCCGCGGCCGCGATCACCGCGGCGAAGGCGAGGCTACGGGCGACGACCTCGATCGTGCCCGAGCCCATCGGGTCGCCGAAGACGAGGATGGCGCCGAGGATCGCGGTGCAGTTGGCGGCGATCGAGCTCAGCGCGATCACCGAGATCGCGTTGCCGACCTGGAGCCCGCGGGCGATCGCGAAGAAGGCGAGGACGCTGGCGATGATCGCGGTCACGGTCCAGGGGCTGAGGATCGAGAGAACGTCGCCGGGCACGGTGCCGGCGAGCGCCTTGAGGGCGACGTCGGAGACGCCGATCAGCAGGCCGGCGGCAGTGCCGAAGAGGATGCCGTGGCGGGCGCCGCTCATCCGCTCGCGGGTGCGCGGCAGCAGCATCGCGGCGCCGATCGCGAGCAGGGCGGCCTCGAAAGCGAGCATCGGCGCGACCGAGTAGCTCGAATGTGCGCCCTCGGGGCTCGCCGTCACGGCGAGCAGGGCGAGGCCGATGGCTGAGAGCCCGAGGCCGATCCATTCACGGACACCGAGCTTGAAGCCGAACCAGCGCTCAGCCGGCCAAGCAAGCAGGACGAGGCCGCCGGAGATCGTGGCCTGGACGATCGAGAGCGGCGCCATTGCGAGCGCGGCGACGTGAAAGAACCAGCCGGCCGTCGCGACGACCATGCCGATCGTCCACCAGCGCGAGCGAAAAAGCGCTTTGGTGCTCTCCCATGGGTGCGAGAAGCGCACGTCGGGCGCCGCTACCGCGCCCCTGTGCTTGCAGAGGAAGCCGATGTTGCCGATCAGCGCGCATGCAAGCGCAAGCAGAATGCCGAGTTCGATCATCTAAAGAGGTGCTGTGGACTTCGACGGCCGCGCCCGCTTCGGGCTTGTTCCCCGGCCGGTGTCACTGTTCGTACCCTCGGCGTCGCTACCCGAAAGCTTGAGCTTTCTAAACGCCGACCCCCGGATTACAACCCCCTTCGCGAGCGCGGCAGAGTAGCGGGTGTTCTTAAGGAACGCTCACATCGAGATGCTCGCGCATCCGCTCGACCGCCTCGGCGAGGCGTTCGTCGGGCGTCGTCAGCGAGATTCGGAAGAATCCCTCGCCGCTCGGCCCGTACATCGAGCCGGGCGAGACGACGACGCCCGCCTCCTCGAGAACGAGCTCGGCGAAGGAGGCCGAGGTGTGGCCATCGGGGACGGGCGCCCAGACGTAGATCGTCCCCTTCGGCGGGGTCATCTCGACGCCGATCTCGCCGAGCGCGGAGACGACGAGGTCGCGGCGACGGGCGTAGATCGCGTTCATCTCCTCGAGCGGCTCGCTCGGGCCGCTTAGCGCGGCGACACCGGCGAGCTGGACCGCGTCGAACAGGCCCGAGTCGACGTTCGTCTTCAGCCGCCAGAACGAACTGATGGCGTCCGCGTTGCCGAGCACTGCGGCGCAGCGCCAGCCGGTCATGTTGAAGCCCTTGGAAAGCGAGAAGACCTCGATCCCGACGTCCTTCGCCCCGGGTGTCGCGAGAAAGCTCGGGGCGACGTAGCCGTCGTAGGTCGTCTCCGAATAGGCGTTGTCGTGGACGACCAGCACCTCGTGCTTCTTGGCGAGCTCGACGACGCGCTCGAAGAAGCCGTCGGGGACGACCGCCCCGGTCGGGTTGTTCGGGTAGTTGAGGAAGAGCAGGCGCGCGTTCGCGAGCGCGAACGGGTCGAGCGCATCGAGATCGGGGACGAAGCCGAGATCGGGCGCAAGCGGCATCAGCACAGCCTCGGCCCCGGCCAGCGCCGGGCCGGCGGTGTAGACGGGGTAACCCGGGTCGGCGGCAAGGGCGACGTCCTCGGGGTCGAGAAAGGCGAAGCAGAGGTTGTAGATGCATTCCTTCGCACCGATCGCCGGGATCACCTCGGTGTCGGGGTCGATCGAGACGCCGAAGCGGGTGTCGTAGAAGCCGGCGAAGGCCTCGCGGAAGTCGGCGCGGCCGCGGTTCGACGGGTACTGGTGGGTGCCGGGGTCGGCCACCGCCTCCTGCATCGCCTCGACGATATGCGGATAAGTCGGCCGGTCGGGGTCGCCGATGCCGAGGCTGATCACGTCGATCCCGGCATCCTTCTTCTCGGCGATCCGTCGCTCGAGCTCGGCGAACATATACGGCGGGATCGCGTCGAGGCGCTTCGAGGGATCGGTCAGGGCCATGGGCGCGCCAGCCTAGCTAAATGGGGTCAGGCGCTTTAAGTTTGGCCGAGGGCGGCGATCAGCTCAGGCGAGAGCTCGCCGGAGCAGATCGGCTCGGCGCTACCAATCAAGGTGACGTCGAGCTCGTCGGTGATATCGACGGTGAGCTCGCCGCCATCGAGGCGGACGGTGATCGGGCTTTGCGCGCCGCCGAGGAAGGCGGCGACGGCGGCGCCGCTCGCGCCCGTGCCCGAGGAGAGGGTCTCCCCCACCCCGCGCTCGAAGATCCGAGCGCGGACGGTCGAGCCGTCGACCCGGGTGAAGGAGACGTTGGTGCGCTTCGGGAACGGCTCGCCGGCCTCGATCGACGGCCCGATCGCGGCGAGATCGAGGTCCTCGCCCTCGTCTCCGCCCTCGATCCAGCACTTCGGGTTACCGACGTTGACGTGCTGAAAGCTCCACTCACGGCCCGCCGATTCGATCGAGCCGGTGCCGTCCTCCGGCCCTGTCGGATAGTCGCGCGATGTCACCGACGCCCGCCCGATCGCCATCGAGACGGTGTCGGGCCCGAGAATCGTCGGCGTCACCGTGCCGGCCTTGGTCAGCACGCCGAAGGTCTCGGCGTCGGTCCAGCCGGCTCGGCGCAGGTAGAGGACCGCCTCGCGGGCGCCGTTGCCCGAGAGCTCGGCCTCGGAGCCGTCCGGGTTGAAGATCCGCAGCTCAGCGACGTGGGTGCCGTCGTCAAGCGGCGAGAGCAGGAGGACGCCATCCGAGCCAACGCCGAAGTGCGGGTCGCAGATCCGCCGAACCCGCTCGGGGCCGAGCTCCCACGGCAGCGCCGCTACCTCGAGGATCACATAGTCGTTGCCGAGCGCCTGCCACTTTTCGAATCTCACCGCGCCCAAGCTACCTGGCATCAATCAGCGGAGCATCGCGGCAATCTCCGCCGCGACCTCGGTATCGGATCGATCGCCGCGGTCGATCACGCGAACCCCCTCGAGCCGGCGCATCCAGGTGAGCTGGCGCTTGGCGAAGGCGCGCTGGCCGCGCTCATAGGCCCCAAGATCTCCGGCGAGCAGCTCCTCGAAGCCGATAGCCGCACGCGCGGTGCGCGAGGCGCCCTGCTGATCCGCGCGCAGCACCTCTTCGGTGGCGTCTGATCCGGCGATCTCACCGGCGCGCTCGGCGATCCGCTCGTTCAGCGCCTCGCGGGCCATCGTCAGCCCGCAGAGCAGTGTCGGGTGACGAAGCTCGGCCGTCCATAGCTCGCCACCGCCCGCCGGCGGCGGGTCGAGCCCGGCGCGCTGCAGCTCGAGCGCGCGCGAGATCCGCTTGCGGTCGTTCGGATGGACGCTCGCCCTGAGCGCCGGGTCGAGATCGCGGTGAAGCTCCGCCGAGCCGCGCTCTGAGATCTCGCGCTCGACCGCCTCGCGCACCTCGGCCGGAACAGGCGGTCGCAGCTCGAGCTCGGCGAGCGCGGCGCGCAGGTAGAGCCCGGTGCCGCCGACGACGATCGGCCGGCGATCGTCGGCGAGCAGCTCGTCAATTTCTCGGCGGGCAAGCTCGGCGAAGCGCCCGGCGCTGAACTCCTCGCCGATGTCGGCGATGCCGACCAGCCGGTGCTCGAGCGAATCGCGCTCGGCCGCGCTCGGCGCCGCGGTCAGGTTCTCGATACCGCGATAGAGCTGAAGCGCGTCACAGGAGACCGCGACAGGGTCCTCGCCGCGCTCGCGCAGAATCTTTGCGACCTCGATCGCGACACCCGTCTTGCCGACCGCGGTCGGGCCGAAGATCGCAAGAACGCGCATCTCGCCCACGGCCGGGTCAGCCGGCGCGGCTGAGGATGCGCTCGCTGCCGCCGAGGGTGGTCGACGTCGCCGACTCGATCTCGACCCCGACCAGCTCACCGGGCTCGGCGACCCCATCGAAGTTGACCGTCTTGTTGTGGCGGATTCGGCCACGCAGGCGCGCCGGGTCGTTGCGGCTCGGCCCCTCGACCAGAACCTCCATCGTCCGCCCGACGAAGCGCTGGGCCCGCTCGGTCGCGCGGCGCTGGACGAGCTCGACCAGACGCCCCATCCGCTCGCGCTTGACCGGGTGCGGGATCTGATCGCCGAGCTCGGCCGCGGCGGTACCGCGGCGCGGTGAGAAGACGAAGGTGAAGGCGCTGTCGAAGCCGGCCTCGTCGACGAGGGACAGCGTCTCGGCGAACTCCTCCTCGCTCTCGCCCGGGAAGCCGACGATGATGTCGGTCGTCAGCGCGCAGTCGGGGACGTGCTCGCGGATCTGCGCCACCCGGTCGAGGTAGCGCTCGCGGTTGTACGTGCGCCGCATCGATTTCAGCACTCGGCTCGAGCCCGACTGAAGCGGCAGGTGGATGTGCTCGCAGACCGAGGCGCATTCGGCGTGGGCGAGGATCACGTCCTCGCGCATGTCCTTCGGATGCGGGCTGGTGTAGCGCAGGCGCTCGATCCCGTCGATCGAGTCGATCTCGCGCAAGAGCTCGGCGAAGCTGACCCGGACCGGCTTCGGCAACTCGCGTCCGTAGGAGTTGACGTTCTGGCCGAGCAGCGTCACCTCGCTGACACCGTCGGCGGCGAGACCCTCGATCTCGGCGATCAGCTCAGCCGGCGGACGGCTCTGCTCGCGGCCCCTTGTCGAAGGAACGATGCAGTACGAGCAGACGCAGTTGCAGCCCTGAGAAATCTGCACCCAGCCCTGGAAGCTTCGCTCGCGCCTGCTCGGCAGATGGCCGGAGAAGTCCTCGAACTCGAAGTAACCCTGGGCGCTGAGCGAATCCGAGTTGAGGAACTCGGCGAGCCGGTGGATCTGGCCCGGGCCGAAGGCGACGTCGACGAACGGGAAGCGCTGGAAGACCTCGTCCTTGACCGACTGCGCCCAGCAACCGCCGACGCCGACGATCCGCTCCGGATCCTCGATCTTCAGCCGCTTCGCCTCGCCGAGGTGGGAGATGAATCGGTTGTCGGCTGACTCACGGATCGAGCAGGTGTTGAACAAGATCAGGTCAGCCTCGGAGCGCTCGCCGCACTGCTCGTAGCCGAGCGTGTCGAGCATCCCCTTCATCCGCTCGGAGTCGTGCTCGTTCATCTGACACCCGAAGGTGGTTACGTGGTACTTCCTCGCCACTGCCACGGCCGGGAGCGTAGCTTGGTAGGTTCGTTCGCATGAACCTCAGGATCAGGATGACTCGAACTACGGCTCTGGTGCTGGTCGCCGGGCTCGGGCTCTGTGCCGCGCCTGCCTTTGCGGGGGACAAGTTCGCGACGGGGCTGACGCTCGATTCGAAGCGCTCCGCCACCGCCGACAAGGTTTCCGGCGCGGTCAAGTCAAAGGCGCAAGCCTGCGAGAGCCGGCGGAAGGTGAAGCTGCTTCACCGCCAGGTCAATCAAGGGGCCAAGTGGACGGTGAAAGCAAAGCTACGAACGGACAGCGCGGGCAGGTGGTCCTTTACCCCTGAGGTGAACAACTCTGGAGATCGATTCGCGACGGCCGGCGACTACCACGTGAGAGTCGACGAGGTCACGGTCGGTACCGGCGCCGGAACGATCACCTGCAAGGAGAAGTTCTCCTCCTCGCTGTTCATCGGCTGAGCGCTACTCGACGTTGAAGCCGCCGGACATCCCGAGGTCCTCGTGGCCCGGGATCGTGCAGATCATCTGATAATCGCCCGGGTCGAGCTTGATCTCGAGGTCGCTCGCGGCACCGGGCTCGACGTTCTCGGTCCCGGCGAGCTCATCCTCACCGTCGAAGACGGTCAGGTTGTGGATTATCTCGCCGTCGTTCTGAGCCGTGACCGTGTCGCCGCCGGCGATCGTCACGTCCGGAGGGCCAAACGCGTACTCGGACATCGCCACGGTGCCGTCGTCGGCCGCGGCCTCATCCGCTGCACCGGCCTCGGCCTCGTCGGAGGCACTGGCGGCGTCGGAGCCGGTGCCGCCCGTCTCGGCTGCGTCGAGCGCCTCCTGGCCGGCCTCTTCGGCGTCGACGGCACCCTCGCCCGATTCGGCGAGCTCGGCTCGGCGGTGCTGTTGCTCGTCGCGCGCATTGACGACCGCGTAGGTCGCCGAGCCGACGACAAGGAAGACGAAAAGGGCAAGCGTGCCGAACATCGCCCCGCGCGAGGCGGGAAAGCCCTTGTTACGCAGACCGATCGCCGAGAAGACCACCGCGCAGAGGGTCAGCGCGCCACCGATGTAATAGAAGATCTCCGGGTTCATTTCGGTGGCGATCCTATCCGTGTTGGCGGCTAATACTCAGTCCGCGTAGGCGGTCGAGCGGCTCTCGCGGATCACGGTCACCCGGATCCGGCCCGGATGCTCGAGCTCGGAGGTGATCTGATGCGCGATCTCGTGCGAGAGCAGCGCGATCCGGTCGTCGTCGACCTCGCCTGGATCGACCATCACGCGGACCTCGCGCCCGGCCCGCATTGCCAGCACCCGCTGGACACCCTCGTGGCGGCCGGCGATCTCCTCGAGGTCGCGCAGGCGCGTGACGTACTGCTCGAGCGACTCGCCTCTTGCACCGGGTCGGGCACCGGAGACGGCGTCGGCTGTCTGAACGATCACCGCCTCGACCGTGCGCGGCTCGACCTCTGAGTGGTGAGCCTCCATCGCGTGCGTGACCGCCTCCTGCTCGCCGTGGCGGCGGGCGATCCTGGCGCCGACCTGTGCGTGCGGTCCGTCGACCTCGTGGCTGACCGCCTTGCCGATGTCGTGGAGAAGCGCTGCCCGCCTCGCTGTCTCGACCGAAGCGCCGAGCTCATCGGCGAGCATCGCGGCGATGTTGGCGCATTCGACCAGGTGGTCGAGGACGTTCTGGCCGTAGCTGGTGCGGTAGCGCAGCTTGCCGAGAAGCTGCAGCAACTCGGGGTCGAGTCCGTGAACCTTCGCCGCGACCGCCGCCTGCTCGCCGTCCTGGCCGATTCGTGCCTCGACCTCCTCGACCGTCTGCTCGTACATCTCCTCGCAGAGCGCCGGATGGATCCGGCCATCGGCAATCAGCTTCTCGAGCGTTCGCCGAGCAATCTCGCGGCGAACCCCGTCAAAACTCGAGAGGACGACCGCGTTCGGAGTCTCGTCGACGATGATGTCGACGCCTGTGAGGTTCTCGAGCGCGCGGATGTTGCGACCCTCGCGGCCGATGATCCTGCCCTTCATCTCGTCGTTCGGAAGCTCGACGGTTCGAGTCGTCGTCTCCGAGGCATGGGTCGCGGCAAGCCGCTGCATCGCAACCGAAAGGATGTTTCGCGCGCGCCTCTCGGCCTCGCGGCGAGTCTCCTCCTCGAGCTTTCGAAGCTCGGACGCGGCGTCGACCCGGGCCTCCTTCTCGATGTCGGCGACGAGCACCTGCTTCGCCTGTGCGACCGAAAGCCCGGAGACTCGCTCGAGCTCGAGCCGCTGGACGCGCTTCTGGCACTTCAGCTCCTCCGCCTGCTGTTCGAGCGTCCGCTCGCGATCGGCGAGCACCTGCATCCGGCGATCGAGGTCGGAGCGCTGGATTTCGAGCGACTCGGTGTCGCGCAGCGCCCGCTCCTCCATTCGCCCGATCTCCTCGCGACGGACGCGTAGCTCGTCGACGTGGCCGGCTTCGACCGGCGCCTCAGCCGTCTCATCAAGCTCCGCGGGCTGCAATTCCTCGTCTCGTTGAGGATCCTCCGCGGGCGCCTGCGGCTCGGGGGCGCGCCTACGGCGGAAAAGGGAACCTCCTGCGCGTGTCTCCATCGTCTCGTCCTCTCCGCCCCGAAGCGGGGGCGTGCGCTTGCTTGCCGGGGTTGGTACCCACGGCCGCCGAGACACGCGTGTCACTGCCGTTGCGGGGGGGGGGGGGCGGGGGAAGGG
>JBPCRS010000175.1:0-4184 GCA_050996575.1 Solirubrobacterales bacterium | reverse complement strand
TGCCGAGGTCGTCGGTGATCGCCACGTCGGTGAAGCCGAGCTCGTCGCGGAGGAGGTCGTGGGCGATCCGAGTGGAGAGTGATCCGGGCGTGATCGGGTCATAGGCGGCGTAGAAGGCGTGCGAGAGCATCACCGCCTGCACCCCCTCGGCGATCGCCGCCTCGAACGGCGCCAGGTCGCGCGTCGCCAGCGTTGCCGCGTCGAGGCTGACCGTCGCCGGGCCGTCGTCGGTCGACTGCGAGGCGGCGCCGAGCCCGGGGAAGTGGCGAGCGACGCAGGCGATCCGCGCCTCGGCGCAGCCGCGAACGGCCGCCGCCGTCATCTGCGCCGCGATTGCCTCGTCGTCGGAGAAGGCGCGGTCGGCCACCGGGCTGTCGAGGGTCGCGACGTCGGCGACCGGGGCCAGGTTCATGTCGAACCCGGCCTCGCGAAGGGCATCGCCCGTTTCGCGCGCCCAGCCCTGCGCGATCTCGGGGTCTGCGAGGTCACCGATGTTGAGCTCGCGATCGGTGGGTGGCAGGTCGGTGAGGCTGCGGTACTCGCCGCCCTCCTGGCGCACGGTAATCAGCGCCGGCACCTCGCCGCCCTCCGCGCTCGCGGCCCTGAGCTCGGTGACGAGGGCGGTGCCCTGGAACGAGTCGAGCCAATTGGCGCCACGGACGAGCACTCCGCCGAGCTGTCGGGTCCGTAGCTGTTCGAGAAATGGCGAGGCCGAGTCGACTCCGTCGAAGCCGACGAGTAGGACGCCGTCGACCTTCTGCTCGGGCGTCAGCCCGCCGACGAGGTCGCGGACCTCTTCGGGCACCTCGGTTCGCCCTCCGGCGCGGTCGCGCTCCTCGCCTCCGGGGTCATCGCGGATGACCAGCAGGTAGATCGCCGCGGTGGCGGCAATTGCGGCGATGACCGCGGCGCCGCGCGCGAGACTCCCCCTCATCGGCGGCTGAGGGTAGCCGCCGGGGGGCGCTCGGCACCCTGGTTATCCTCCGGCGCCGGATGCCCGACCAAGCAGCGCTCGTCGTTATGAAGTTCGGTGGCACCTCGGTCGCCGAGGCCGAGGACATTCAGCGCGCCGCCGGGCGGATCGTCGCCGCTCGCGAGCGCGGCAACCGAGTCGTTGCCGTGCTCTCCGCCCGCGGCAAGACCACCGACGACCTCGACCGGATGGCGCACGAGGTCTCCGAGCAGCCCGATCCGCGCGAGATGGACATGCTGCTTTCGGTCGGTGAGCGGATCTCGTGCGCGCTCTGCGCGATGGCGATCAACGACCTAGGCCACCGCGCCGTCTCGCTGACCGGATCGCAGGCCGGAATCGTCACCGACTCCTCGCATACGAAGGCGAGGATCCTCGACGTCCGCGCCGATCGCATCCGCGAGGCCCTCGACCAGGACAAGATCGTCCTCGTCGCCGGCTTTCAGGGCTTCTCCGGCGACAGCCGGGACGTGACGACCCTCGGTCGTGGAGGGTCGGACACGAGCGCGGTCGCGCTCGCCGCCTCGCTCGGGGCCGAGGTCTGCGAGATCTACACCGACGTCGCCGGCGTCTTCACCTCCGACCCCAGGGTCGTCCCCGACGCGCGCAAGCTCGCCGTGGTCTCGTTCGAGGAGATGCTCGAGATGGCGGCCTCTGGTGCCGGCGTGCTGCAGTTGCGATCGGTTGAATACGCGCGCAACCATGGTGTGCGGATTCACTGCCGGAGCTCTTTCGACGAGGGCCCGGGTACTCTCGTCACCGGCGAGGACGAAACGATGGAACGACCGCTCGTAACCGCAGTAACACACTCAGACGGGGAAGCCCGCGTCACGCTGACCGGCGTCCGCGACGAGCCCGGCATCGCCGGGCGGATCTTCACCGAGCTCGCCGAGGCCAACGTCAACGTCGACATGATCATTCAGAACGAGCCTGTCTCCGACGACCAGAAGGCCGACCTCTCCTTTACCGTGCCGCGCGACGAGCTCCGCATCGCGAAGGAGGCGATCGAGAAGCTGGGCGTTGGTGAAAGCGTCCAGGCCGACGAGCGGATCGGCAAGGTCTCGATCGTCGGCGCCGGCATGCGTTCTCATCCGGGCGTCGCGGCGAAGGTCTTCCGGACGCTCGGCGAGAACGGGATCAACATCGAGATGATTTCGACCTCGCCGATCAAGATCTCCTGTGTGATCGATGCCGCCGAAGTGCCCGGGGCCGTGCGCGTCCTGCACGCCGCGTTCGAGCTCGGTGAGGGTGCGATCCACCCCGAGGACCCGGCCGGCCCGCAGCACCGGCCGACGGTCACCCCCTGAACGATCAGCTGACCGATCCGTCCGAGCAGTTCTCGGTCAGGGCCGCGATCGGCGGCCCGCTCGGGGTGGCCGAGTCGACCCTGCCGTTCATCGTCTTCACGATCGTCTGGGCGGCGAACGAGCGCGAGGTCGTCCCCGCGGCCGTCGTCGCGTTCGGAATCGCGGTCGTACTCGCGATCGCCCGGATCGCCCGCCGCCAGACCGTCCAGTTCGCAATCTCCGGCGCCGCCGGCGTCGCCCTCGCCGCCTTCGTCGCCTCGGCGACCGGGCGCGCAGAGGACTTCTTCCTGCCGGGAATCCTGATCAACGCCGCCGGCGCGATCGCCTACTCGATCTCGATCGCAGTGCGCCGACCGCTGATCGGCCTTTTCGTCGCCCAGCTGACGAAGGAGGGGCCGAGCTGGCACGAGGACCCGGTCCACCGCCGGATCTACACGCGGGCGAGCTGGATCTGGGTCGGCCTGTTCTGCTTTCGGCTTTCGATCCAGCTTCCGCTCTATCTGAGCGGCGAGGTCGCTCCACTCGCCGTCGCCCGCGTCGTCACCGGACTGCCGCTGTTCGCGCTCGGCGTCTGGCTCTCGTATCTGCTGTTGAAGCCGATTCTCGAGCGGCCTTCGTAAGCTGAAGCCATGCACTCGTCCGCAAGCAGCTATCGGGTCGGCGTCGTCGGCGCCACCGGCGCCGTCGGCTCGACCATCCTCGAGGTCCTCGCCGAGCGCGGTTTCCCCGCGTCGGAGGTCGTTCCGTTCGCCTCTGTGCGCTCGGCCGGAAAGCGGGTCGCGTTCGCCGGAACTGAGCTCGAGTGCCGGCCGCTCTCCGACGAATCGATCGCCGGCCTCGACATCGCGCTCTGCTCGGCGGGCGGGTCGGTCAGCGCCGAGTGGGCGCCGCGGCTGATCGAGGCGGGCGCCGTTGTCGTCGACAACACCAGCTTCTGGCGGATGAACGAGGGCGTGCCGCTCGTCGTCGCAGAGGTCAACCCGGACGCTGTCGCCGACCACAACGGCCTGATCGCCAACCCGAATTGCACGACGATGCAGATGGTCGTCGCGCTGGCGCCGATCTGGCGCGAGGCCGGGATCGAGCGCCTCGTTGTCTCGACCTACCAGTCGGTCTCGGGGACCGGCCGCAATGCGGTCGAGGAGCTCGAGGCGCAATCGCGGGCGGTCCTCGACGGCGAGCCGGTGCGGTCCGAGGTCTATCCGCACCAGGTTGCTTTCAACGTCCTGCCCCAGGTCGAGAACTTCAACGAAGGCGACGACTACACGACCGAGGAGCGCAAGGTGATGGCCGAGACTCGGAAGATCCTCGGCGCCGGCGATGAGCTGGCGATTTCGGCGACCTGCGCGCGGGTCCCGGTGGTGACCGGGCACTCGGAGTCGGTCAACGTGCAGACGCGCGAACGGCTCTCGCCCGAGGAGTGCCGCGAGCTGCTCGCCGCGGCCCCCGGAGTGGTCGTCATGGACGACCCCGGCCAGGGCATCTATCCGTTGCCGACCGCTGTCGCCGGCCGCGACGAGGTGCTCGTCGGCCGGATCCGCCGCGACCCTTCGCACGATCGCTGCCTCAACCTCTGGGTCGTCGGCGACAACCTGCGCAAGGGCGCAGCGACGAACGCGGTCCAGGTCGCCGAGCTACTGCACGAGCGCGGCCTCGTCGGGGTCCCCGAGGGCGCGGCGGCGCTCGCCGCGTAGTGGGCCGCTAGTGGGCCCCCCAGGAACGTTGCACCCGAAACGGCGGCCGCAGATCGCCGCCGTGGCTACGTCCTCGGTCGCCCACATGGCGCTGCCATGCGGGCTCCCTGCGTCCTTGCCAGCCGGCGCCTGCGTCTCGCCGTTTCGGGCACAACGTCTCTGGGAGGCCCACTAGCTCTTGATCGCTGCGGTCGCCGCGGCGGCGATCGCCTT
>JBPCRS010000198.1:0-12443 GCA_050996575.1 Solirubrobacterales bacterium | reverse complement strand
TACATCTCGAGCTTGGTCTTCTTCTCGAGCGTCGCGATCGGCGCCTCGGGGTTGAGGATCTCGACGCCCGCGGGCAGATCGATGTCCTTGGTGGTGGCCTCACCCGGGCCGCTGGCGAACAGCGGAGACTCGACCTCGTCGGCGTCGGTATGCATCCGCACGACCAGGTCCTTGAGGTTGAGGACGAGATCGGTGACGTCCTCCTGGACACCGGGGATGGTCGAGAACTCGTGCGCGACCCCCTCGATGCGAACGCTCTTGACAGCGGCGCCGCCGAGCGAGGAGAGCAACACTCGGCGAAGGCTGTTGCCGAACGTGTAGCCGAAGCCCTTGTCGAGGGGCTCGATCGTGAACGTCCCCTTGTTGTCGGAGACGTCCTCCTTGCTGATCTTCGGGATCTGGAACTCGGGCAGCGTGGTCATGACTTCCTCTTTTCGCTTACAAGTTTGCGTTGGGGCGCGAGCCCCGGCTCAACTACTTGGAGTAGAGCTCGACGATCAGCTGCTCCTGGACGGGAGTGTTGATTTCCTCCCGCGAGGGCAGCCTGAGGACCTTGGCGGTCAAAGAATCGTGGTCGGCCTGGAGCCAGGCCGGGACGGAGGCGATCAGCTCGGTCGCGTTGCGCACGGTCTCGGAGGCCGAGGAGCCGGCGTGGAGCGTGATCACGTCGTCGCGCTTGAGTTGGTACGAGGGAATGTCGACGCGGCGGCCGTTGATCGTCCAATGGCCATGGGTGACCAGCTGGCGGGCCTGGCGCCGAGAGGCGGCGAAGCCGAGCCGGACGAGGACGTTGTCGAAGCGTCGCTCGAGCAGGCGCAGCAGGTTCTCGCCGGTGACGCCGTCCTGGCGGGCTGCCTTGTCGTAGTAGCTGCGGAACTGCTTCTCGAGCAGCTGGTAGTAGCGCCGCGCCTTCTGCTTCTCGCGCAGCTGGTTGCGGTATTCGGACTGGCGAAGGCGGCCGCGGCCGTGCTCGCCCGGCGGGTAGGAGCGGCGCTCGACGCCGCACTTGTCGGTCAGGCAGCGCTCGCCCTTGAGGAAGAGCTTCTGGCCCTCGCGGCGGCACTGCTTGCACTGCGGTCCGGTGTCGCGGGCCATCAGATCACCTACACCCTGCGCCGCTTGCGCGGGCGGCAGCCGTTGTGGGCCTGCGGGGTGACGTCTTTGACCGTGGTCACCTGGAGTCCGGCGGCCTGCAGCGAGCGGATCGCGGTCTCGCGACCGGAGCCGGCGCCCTTGGCCAGCACCTCGACCCGCTCGAGCCCGTGCTCCATGCCCTTGCGGGCGGCGGCGTCGGCGGTCACCTGAGCGGCGAACGGGGTCGACTTGCGCGAGCCCTTGAAGCCGGCGCTACCGGCCGACTCCCAGGCGATCACGTTGCCCTCGGTGTCGGTCAGGGTGACGATCGTGTTGTTGAAGGATGTCTTCACGTGGGCCTGGCCATAGGGGATGTTCTTCTTCACCCGGCGGCGCGAACGGCCCTTTTTCGGTTGCGGCATTAGGTTCCTCGCTACTTCTTCGCCGGGGCTTTGCGCTTGCCGGCGATGCTCATCCGCTTCGGGCCCTTGCGGCCGCGAGCGTTGGTCTTGGTCCGCTGTCCGCGGACCGGGAGGCCGCGCCGGTGGCGCAAGCCGCGGTAGGAGCCGATCTCCATCAGCCGCTTGACGTTCTGCGAGCGCTCGCGCCGCAGGTCGCCTTCGACCGGGAGCGCCTCGACCGCCTGCCGGAGCTTGAGCTCCTCGTCCTCGGTCAGGTCCTTGATGTAGGTGTTGGGGTCGATGCCGAGCTCCGCAAGGATCTTGTTCGAGCTCGGGCGACCGATCCCGTGGACATAGGTCAGGGCGACCTCGGCCCGCTTGTTCAGCGGCAGGTTGATGCCTGCGATTCGGGCCATCAGATGGCCGCCCTTTCGGCGACGTGCCCGTGGGGGCGTGAGTGGCCGAGCAGCATCTAGCCCTGCCTCTGCTTGTGACGGGGGTTCGTGCAGATCACGAGCACGACGCCGCGGCGCCGGATGATCCGGCACCTCTCACACATCGGCTTTACGCTTGCTCGGACTTTCATCGCCCCTTCACGGGTCGTATCGATTGGTCTACGGAGAAGGTCCGGAAACCCCATGAATCGGGTATCCGGACGTACGAAAGCGGCCTTTCGACCGAGCAGAGAGGATAGCAGCGGCCGGGCGATCCCAGCCGCTGTCAGGCGGCTACTTCTTCAGCCTGATCTTGACCGAGGCCGAGTCGCTGCCGCCACCGTCGACGCCTTCGGCCTTTGCCGTCACCTTGACGCTCACCTTCTGACCCTTGCGCAATGCCGACTTGGCAATTTTCTTCGCCTTCTTCGAAAGCTTCAGCGTCAGCGTGTCGGTGGCGCCATCGGTCAGCGCCTCCTGGTCGGGCTTCAGCTTCGCCTTCTTCTTGCCCGCCCTGAGCTTGCCCTTGGCGTTGATCATGCAGGCGCGGTTGGTGCAGGTCGCCTTGACCTTGACCGCCTTCAGCGACTTCTGCGTCTTCTTCGCCTTCAGCGAAAGGTTCACCTGGCCGCTGCCGGTGCCGCCACCGCCGCCGCCGCGCCCCCCGGTCGTGGTCGTCGTGTAGCCACCCGCCGGGTCGTAGCCGCCGCCGGTCTGGGCGACCGCGATCGCGCTGACGCCGCCGGCGAGTCCCGCCACGGCGACGATCACGAGCGCGACCCAGCGCCGTTCGTGCTTCGAATCTCTCATACGTCCATCCCCATCCTCGTTCAAAAGTCTATCGACCCATCGTCCAGGGACTTTAGAAAAAGGCTCCGAACGTCTAGATCACCTGATTCCTGATCGGCGTGCGCCCGGGGACGTGACTGACCGAGCTGGGCGGTGCACGCGGCCGAAGCCCGCAGCTGGAGCTGCGTGCGAGTGCCGTGGGTGGCGATCCAGCGATGAGTCAGGCGCGTCATCCGGGTGTGCGGGGATTGGGAATCATTGATCTAGTTAGATCTCGTGCCAGGGCGTCAGCACGCGCGGGCCGTCCGCGGTGACCGCGGCGGTGAACTCGAAGTGGGCGGCGAGCGAGCCGTCGGAGGAGTAGACGGCCCAGCTGTCGTCGCCGATCCTGACCGTGTGAGTGCCGACGTTGACCATCGGCTCGATCGCAAGCACCATGCCGGCCTCGAGCTTCGGGCCGCGGCCGGGCTCGCCGTAGTTGGGGATCTGCGGATCCTCGTGCATGTCGCGACCGATCCCGTGGCCGACGAGGGTGCGGATTATCGACATGTCCGCGGCCTCGACCGTTCGCTGGATCGCGGCGGAGATGTCGCCGAGGTGGTTGCCCGGCAGCGCCTCCGCGATGCCGTCGAAGAGCGACTGCTTCGTCGTCTCGAGCAGTTTCGCCGCCTCGGGACTGACCGGGCCCACCGCCACGGTCACCGCCGCGTCGGCGACCCAGCCCTCGTAGGTGACGCCGACATCGAGTGAGATCACGTCGCCGCGCTTGAGCTCGTAGGGCCCCGGGATGCCGTGCACGACCATCGAGTTTGGCGAGGCGCAGATCGACCCCGGGAAGCCCCGGTAGCCCTTGAACGACGGGACCGCGCCCTGCGAGGTGATGAACTTCTCCGCCACCTTGTCGAGCTCGGCGGTCGTCACGCCCGGTCGGCATTTCGAGGCGAGCATCTTCAGGCAGCGCGCCTGAATCGCTCCCGCGGCAGCCATCTGATCGATCTGCTCGTCGGTCTTGACGATGATCCCGCCGCGGTACACCTATCTAGAGCTCCTCTTCCATCTTCAAAGTCGCCAGCAGGGCCCTGATCCGGTCGGAGACCTCGTCGGGGGGAAGGCTGCCGTCGACGCGGCGCAGTACGCCGGCCTTCTCGAAGTAGGCAACCAGCGGCTTCGTCTTCTCGTGGTAGGTGTTGAGCCTGTGCTTGACGACATCGGGCTTGTCGTCGTCGCGGATCAGCAGGCGCGCGCCGCAGATGTCACAGACGTCCTCGTTCTTCGGCGGGTCGAAATCGATGTGGAAGACGTGACCCTTCTTGGCGCAGATCCGCCGCCCGCTGAGCCGGCGCACGACCTCCTCGTCGGGGGTGTCGATCAAGACGGCGGAGCCGATCGAGCGGCCGAGCCCTTCCATCGCCTCGTCGAGGGCTTCCGCCTGGGGCACCGTTCGCGGGAATCCGTCGAGGATGAAGCCGTCCTCGGCCTCCTCCGAGTTGACCCGTTCGACGATCACGCCGATGATCACATCGTCGGGGACGAGGTCACCCCGGTCCATGTACTCCTTAGCTTCGGCGCCGATCTCGGTCTGCTCGCGAACGGCCTCGCGGAGAATGTCGCCGGTCGCGTAGTAGGGAAGGCGGAAGTCCTCCTGCAGGCGTTCGCCTTGGGTGCCCTTGCCGGAGCCCGGCGGGCCTAGAAGTACGAGGTTGAGCTCGACCACGGGCGCATGAGCGTACCCGAGGGGGTGCCCCTGAGCGAAGCTCAGCGGATCAGCTCCACCTCGATGCCCGGAAGATCGAGCTCGGCCCACTGCCGATCCGCGCTCAGCGCCGGAATGCCGAGGCGATGAGCCAGGGCGAGACAAGCCCGGTCGGCGAGCGAAAGGCCCGCGGCACGGGTCAGCGGGCGAAGCCGAGCGATCTCGATCAGGTCCTCGCGCTCGAGCGCGAAAAGTGCCAGGCGCTCACGAAACGCCTCGATCAACTCGAACGTGCCACCGGGTTCATCGCCATCCGACGTCAGCTTGGAGAGGACCTCAGCGACGTTGACGACGCTGATCGCACATTCTGCCTCCAGCGCCGCGTGGACAACGTCAGCTCCCGTTTCCTCCCGCATGAAGGCAAGCAGCGCGGAAGCGTCAAGGACGCGCTCGGCCAATTCGGGTTACTCGCGCGCCGCTTCTTCGCGCCGCTCGGCAATCAGCTCGTCCACCAGCGAACGTCCGGGAGCGATGTGCGCCCACGCGCCGCGGAGCTCATCGATCGTCGCGTCAAGCGAGCGCAGGCGCAGCTCCCCGTCGTCTTCGCTAAGCGCCATCCGATCGCCAGGCTTTAGCCCGAGTCGTTTGCGGATCTCGCTCGGGATCACGACTCGACCCCGCTCTCCCATCGTGATCGTCGTGTGGGACATACCTGCAAGCGTACCACGACTACGGATGGCGCCCACGCAGTTTACTTCAAGAAACCCTCGTAGTTACGCATCATCAGCTGCGCCTCGAGTTGCTTCACGGTGTCGAGTGCGACTCCGACCGTGATCAGGATCGAGGTGCCGCCGAAGAAGAAGTTCGCCGAGGTCTGCGCGATCAGGATCGTCGGCAGGGCTGCGACCGCTCCGAGATAGAGCGCGCCCGGCAGGGTCAGCCGCGAGAGGATCCGATCGAGGTACTCGGCCGTAGGCCGACCGGGTCTCACCCCGGGTATGAAGCCGCCGTATTTCTTCAGGTTGTCGGCCTGGTCCACCGGGTTGAAGGTGACCGCCGTATAGAAGTAGGTGAAGATGATGATGAAGAAGACCTCGCCGACGATGTAGGCCCACCCGTTGGGGTTGAAGAAGGCGGCGAAGTCGAGCCAGAAGCCGGTGTTGAAGAGCTGGCCGATGGTCGGCGGGAAGGCCATGATCGAGGCGGCGAAGATGACCGGGATCACGCCCGCCATGTTCACGCGCAGCGGCAGGTACGTGGATCCTCCGGTCGTCATCCGGCGCCCGACTACGCGTTTCGCGTACTGGACGGGGATCCGGCGCTGGCCCTCCTGGACGAAGACGATCGCGACGATCACGGCGAGCGCGATGAACGGCATCATCACGACGAAGACCGGATCGGGGGTGTTCCACCAGCCCGAGATGCCGGCCGGCAGTCCGGCAACGATCGAGGCGAAGATCAGCAGCGAGATGCCGTTGCCGATCCCGCGCTGGGTGATCAGCTCGCCCATCCACATCAGCAGGGTGCAGCCGGCGGTCAGGCTGATCACGATCATCATCAGCTTGGCGAAGGTGAGCTCGCCGACGACGCTGGCGCCCTGCTCGGAGCCGAGCGAGCGGAAGAGGAAGACGTAGCCGAGCGACTGGCCGAAGGCGAGGCCGACGGTCAGGTAGCGCGTGTACTGCGTGATCTTCTGCTGGCCGACCTCGCCTTCCTTCTGCAGCCGCTCGAGCGCCGGGACGACCACGGTCAGCAGCTGGAGGATGATCGATGCGGTTATGTACGGCATGATCCCGAGCGCGAAAAGGGAGAGCCGCGAGAGGCTGCCGCCGGAGAACAGGTTGAGGAAGCCGAGGATGTTGGAGCCGGCGAACTGGTCGCCGATGTCGCTCAGGGCCTGGGCGTCGACGCCCGGCGCCGGAATGTAGGCCCCGAGCCTGTAAAGCGCGAGGATCGCCAGCACGAACATGATCTTTCGCCGGATGTCCGGGATCGAGAACGCGTTGGCGATCGTCCGCATCAAGGCTCGATCACCTCGCAGCTGCCGCCCGCCTTCTCGATCTTCTCCTTGGCGGTGGCGCTGAATCCATGTGCACGAACTGTGAGCTTGGTCGAGATCTCGCCCTTGCCGAGGATCTTGACCGGGTCGCGGCGGGTCGCCAGGCCGGCGGCCTTGAGCGATTCAGGCGTGACCTCTGCGCCGGCGTCGAAGCGTGCCTCGAGGTCGGAAACATTGACCGGCTGGGTCCTGGTTCGGAAACGCTCGAACGGCATCGACTTCTTCATGTGCGGTCCGCGCAGCTTGCGCATCCGCATATGGATCGCTGTCTGACCACCTTCGAAAGCGACCCTGCTCTTCGATCCCGAGCGCGAGCCGGCGCCCTTGTGTCCGCGGCCTGACGTCTTGCCCATGCCCGAGCCCTCGCCGCGGCCGACGCGCTTGCGGTTCTTGCGCTGGCCCGGCTTCGGGCGGACGCTGTGCAGCCCGATCTCCTCGGGATCGAGGCGGCTCACGATTCGACCTCCACCAGGTGATCTACCACGCGAAGCATTCCCTGAAGCTGGGGAGTGTCGGTCATCGTCGAAGACTTGCCTATCCGGCCGAGCTTGAGCGAGCGAAGCGTGTCGCGCTGGCGCGGGTTCGACCCGTTCGTCGAGCGCACCTGCTTGATCGTCACCTCGGCCACGAGCTTCAGCCGGCCTCGGTCGAAGGCGCCGGCTCACTCTCGGTGGCGACGGCGACGGCGTCGACGGGCTTGACCGCGGGCTCGGCCTCCTCGTCGGCCTTCTCCTCGGGCTGCTCATGGATGCCGAGCACCTCGCGGATCTTCAGTCCGCGCAGCGCGGCGACGTCCTCGGGGCGGCGCAGCTTGATCAGCCCGTCCATCGTCGCCTTGACCAGGTTGATCGGGTTTTGGGTGCCGATCGACTTCGAAAGAACGTCGCGGATGCCGGCGAGCTCGAGCACGGCGCGGACGCCGCCGCCGGCGATTACGCCGGTACCGGGGCTGGCCGGGCGAAGGACGACGTGGCCGGCGCCGTAGCGACCGATGTTGCGGTGCGGGATCGTCTGCCCGTACTTGGGGACGCGGATCAGGCTCTTGCGGGCGTCTTCGACGCCCTTCTGGATCGCCAGCGGGACCTCGCGCGCCTTGCCGTAGCCGATGCCGACGACGTCGTTCTCGTCTCCAACCGCGACCAGCGCGGTGAACGAGAAGCGACGGCCGCCCTTGACGACCTTGGCGACGCGATTGATCTCGATCACGCGCTCCTGCAGGTCGAGGCCCTGCGGGCTGACGTAGCTGATGTTCCGATACATGCGCATTAGAAGAGGTCCAAGTTAGCCGTTGGCACTAAATACCTAGAACTTGAGCCCGCCCTCGCGGGCTCCGTCGGCGAGCGCGGCGACGCGGCCGTGATAGCGGTAGCCGCCGCGATCGAAGACGCAGGTCTCGACGCCGGCCCCCTTGGCCCGCTCGGCAAGCAGCTCGCCGGCCCGCTTCGCCTGTTCGAGCGGCCCGAGCTTTCTCAAGCTGTCCTCGGTCCAGGAGACGCCGGCGATCGTCTTGCCCGAGTCGTCGTCGACCAGCTGGGCGAAGACGCCGCGGTTCGAGCGGTAAACGGAAAGCCGCGGCCGCCCGGCCGAACCGCGAATCTTGGCGCGGACGCGACGACGACGGCGCAGCCTGCGCTGGGGCTTGGTCTGAATGCTCATGCGCGCTTACCGACCTTGCGGGCGACGTGCTCGCCGGCGTAGCGCACACCCTTGCCCTTGTAGGGCTCCGGCGGGCGCGCCTTGCGAACCTGGGCGGCGATCTCGCCGACGAGCTGCTTGTCGATCCCGCGGACGATCACCTGGGTCGGCTGCGGCACCTCGAACTCGATCCCGTCGGGCGCGGCCAGCGAGACCGGATGCGAGTAGCCGAGCGCGAGCTCGAGGCCCTTGCCCTGAAGCTTTGCTCGATAGCCGACGCCCTGAATCTCGAGCGTCTTCTCGTAGCCGTTGGTGACGCCCTCGACCATGTTCGCGATCAAGCTGCGGGTGAGGCCGTGGAGCGCTCGATGCTCACCGCGGTCGGTCGGGCGCTCGACGACGAGCACGCCGTCTTCCTCGACGATCTTCATATCGGTCGAGACCTGCTGGGAGAGCTCGCCCTTCGGGCCCTTGACGTCGACGCGGCCAGGGGCAATCTCGACGTTGACGCCGTCGGGAACGGCGATTGGCTTTCGACCGATCCGGCTCATCAGAAAACCTGATCGCGCTTCGCACTCAGCATCAAATGATTCTGCTCCGCGCTCATCACCAAACGTAGGCGACGACCTCGCCGCCGACGCCCTGATGCTTGGCGTCGTGGCCGGTCATCACTCCGCTCGAGGTGGAGACGATCGCGGTGCCCATGCCGCCCTGGACGCGCGGCACCTGGTCGTGGTTGGCGTAGCGACGGCGGCCTGGACGGGAGACGCGCTCGATCCCCGAGATCACCGGTCGGCGGTCCTCGGTGTACTTGAGCTCGATCTTGACCTTCTCGCCGACTGCGGTCGGCTCGACCGCGAAGTCGGTGATGTAGCCCTGCTCCTTGAGGATCCGGGTGATCTCCTTCTTCAGGCGGGATGCGGGGATCTCGACGTCGGGGTGCTCCGCCGAGAGGGCGTTGCGAATCCGCGCGAGGTAGTCGGCTATCGGGTCGGTAAGCATTGGTCCTCTTCCGCTTCGACTACCAGCTTGACTTGGTCATTCCGGGGATGTAGCCGTTGTGAGCGGCGGTGCGCAGGCAGATCCGGCAGAGGCCGAACTTGCGGTAATAAGCGCGCGGGCGACCGCAGCGCTTGCAGCGGTTGTAGCCACGGGTGCTGAACTTGGGCTTGCGCCTTTGGCGGACCCTCTGTGATGTCTTAGCCATCGTCCTCTTCCTTCGAAGCTTGGTCGTCGTCTGCCGAGGGCTTGGCCTCTGCTTCGCCCTCGGCGCCCTCGGCGCCCTCCTCGCCCTCCTCAGGCTTCTCGGGCTTAGCGTAGGCGTCCGGGTTCTCCTCCTTGAGCTGGTCGAGCGCGGCCTGCTCGGCCTCGGCTCGGAGCCGAGCCTCCTCCTTGCGCCTCTCCTCCTCATCTTCCTCGGCGGTATCGACGACGCCGGGGCGTCCGTCCTGGGCGAACGGCATGCCCATCCTGAGCAGAAGTTCGAATGCCTCCTCGTCGCTCGCCGCCGAGGTCGTGATCGTCACGTCGAGGCCGCGGACCTCGTCGATCGAGTCGTAGTCGATCTCGGGGAAGATCAACTGCTCGCGGACACCCATCGAGTAATTGCCGCGGCCGTCGAACGAGCGCGGGTTGAGGCCGCGAAAGTCGCGGATGCGCGGAATCGCGATCGTGATCAGGCGGTCGAGGAACTCCCACATCCGCGCCTGGCGCAGGGTGACCGCGGTGCCGATTGGCATTCCGTCGCGGATCTTGAAGGCGGCGATCGACTTCTTCGCCCGGCGGATGTTCGGTTTCTGGCCCGCGATCAGCCCGAGCTGCTCGACAGCCGGCTCGAGCGCCGACTCGCCGCGGCTCGAGGCCTCGCCGACGCCCATGTTGAGCGTGATCTTCTCAATCCGCGGGACCTGCATCGTCGACGTGTAGCCGAAGCGCTCGATCAGCCCGGGGACGATCTCCTGGCGATAGCGATCGCGCAACCGAGGCGGCGGGGCCGCCTGGTCCTGGATGTTCTTCACTTCTTCCGTCGCGGTCGCTTCCATGGTCAGTCGATCGCCTTGCCGCTGCGGCGCCCGAAGCGCTGGCGCTTGCCGCCCTCGGATCGGCGCACGCCGATCCGGGTCGGCTTGTTGTCCTGCGGGTCGAGCAGCATCACGTTCGAAACATCGATCGGGCCTTCCTTCTCGATGATCCCGCCGACGTCGCCGCCGCGCTGCGTGTCCTTGACTGAGGTCGGCCGCTGGTGGCGCTTGACGATATTGAGGTGCTCGACATAGACCCGGCGGCGGCCCGGCTCGGTGCGCAGGACACGGCCGGTCTTGCCCTTGTCCTTGCCTGAGGTGACGATCACGTGGTCGTCCTTGCGGATCCGCATCTTCTTCGACACGACTAGAGCACCTCCGGGGCGAGCGAGACGATCTTCATGAAGTTGCGGTCGCGAAGCTCGCGGGCAACGGGGCCGAAGATGCGGGTTCCGCGCGGGTTGAGCTGCGGGTCGATCAGCACCGCGGCGTTCTCGTCGAAGGAGATGTAGGTGCCGTCCTTGCGCCCCAGCTGCTTGCGGGTGCGGACGACGACCGCCTGCACGACCTCGCCCTTGCGAACGCCGCCGCGCGGGGTCGCCTGCTTGACCGTCGCCGTGATCACGTCGCCGACGCCGGCGTAGCGGCGGTGCGACCCGCCCTTGCCGCGGATGCAGAGGATCTCTCGGGCGCCCGAGTTGTCGGCGACCTTGAGTCTTGACTCCTGCTGGATCACCGGGCACGCTCCAGCACGTCCACCAGGCGCCAGCGCTTGGTCCGCGAGAGCGGGCGCGTCTCGATGATGCGGACGACATCGCCCTCGTTCGCCTGGTTCGACTCGTCGTGCGCGTGCATCGTCCGGCTGTGGCGGACGACCTTCTCGTAGCGAGTGTGTCGCCCGACCTGCTCGACCTTGACCGTGATCGACTTGTCGCCCTTCGAGGAGACGACGATGCCCTGGCGGACCTTGCGATCGGCGAGCTCGCGCTCAACCGGCGGCGTGCCGGTGCCGGGCTCGCCGCGCTTCTTGCGCTGGGTTGCGCGGTAGCGGGAGCGCGACTTCGCGTTCTGGCGCCGGCGCTCGGCGCGCTCGGCGGCGCGTTCCTCGTTCGTGCGAGCGGGCCTTGCCTCGCCTGAGTGCTCAGATCGGCGGCTCTTGCGCAATGCCTTCGGATGGGGCGTCTCCTCGGGTTCGGCGTCCGCAGCGGGTGCGGCAGCCTTCGGCGCCGGGGCCTCCTCGGCGGCGGCCTCCTCTTCAGCGGGTGCTTCCTCGGCTGCAGGCTCCTCAGCCGGAGCTTCCTCGGCGGGCGCCTCGTCGGGTGCGGGTTCCTCAGCCGGAGCCTCTTCCGCGGCAGGGGCTTCCTCCGCCGGGGCCTCGGCCTCGGGCTGCTCGTTCTCGGTCTCTTCGTTCTTCTCTTCGTCGGCCATCTACTTCTTCTCTCGGTCGAACTTCGCCAATTCCTGGTTTACGTCGATGCCGCGCTCGCGGGCGATCGTCAGCAGGCGCGCCACGTTGCGGCGCGAGCCACCGATGTGCGAGGTGTTCTCGAGCTCACCGGTCGCATGTCGGAAGCGCAGGTTGAACTCCTCCTCGCGCGAGTTGCGCAGCTGCTCGATCAGCTGCTGGTCGTTGAGCGCGTGGGCGTCCGGCGCCTTCATTGGCCCTGCCCACCCTCGCGGCTGACGAACTTGGTCTTGATCGGAAGCTTGTGGCCGGCGAGGCGCATCGCATCACGAGCGAACTCCTCGGGCACACCGGCGAGCTCGAACATCACCCGGCCGGGCTTGACCACCGCGACCCAGCCTTCGGGGTTGCCCTTGCCCGATCCCATCCGCGTCTCGGCCGGCTTCGCGGTGATCGGCTTGTCGGGGAAGATGTTGATCCAGACCTTGCCGCCACGCTTGATCTTGCGGGTCATCGCCACTCGGGCGGCCTCGATCTGGCGGTTGGTGATCCAGCCGCGCTCGAGCGCCTTCAGCCCGTACTCGCCGAAGTAGATCTCGCTGCCACCCTTGGTGTTGCCGCGGCGCTTGCCGCGCATCTGCTTGCGGTACTTGACCCGCTTCGGCATCAGCATCAGCTCTGCGAACCTCCGGCATCCGGGGTGTCGGCGGCGTCGGTCGAGTCGCTGATCTTCTGCGGGTGCGGTGCAGCCTTTGGAGCCGCGGGCTTCGGCGCCGCGGGCTTCGGCTTCGGCCTCTCGCCGGCGTCCTTCGCCTTGCCGAAACCGGGACGCTTCGGAGCCGGGTCGCCGCCGCCTGATCCCTGCCGCTGGCCGCCTCCGCCCTGGCGCTGGCCGCCGCCGGGGCGCTGGCCGCCGCCGCGGCGATCTCCAC
>JBPCRS010000190.1:0-18136 GCA_050996575.1 Solirubrobacterales bacterium | reverse complement strand
GCCGGAGGCTGCGATCGGCGCGGATCGACTCGTTCGTCGCCACGCTCGTCTCCCAGCAGCTCGGTGGAGGAGACCTGGCCGCCCTGCTTCGCCGCCATGCCGCGGCGGCGGCCGAGCGCGACCGCGTCGCCGCCGATGCCCGCGTCGCCACCGCCCAAGCCCGCTTCACCGGGATGCTTGTCGTCGCGATGCCCGCCGGGGCCGCGTTATTCGCCGAGCTGCTCGAACCCGGCTTCCTCGGCCGGCTGGTCGGCGACGGCGCCGCGCTCGTCCTGCTGATCGCCGCCGCCGGGTTGCAGCTTCTCGGGTTTGCCGCGATCCGCCGGCTCAGCCGGATCGAGGAATGAGCGCGGCGCTAGCCGCGGCACTCGCCGCGACCTTCGTCTTCGCCGCCGCGTGGGACCTCGCCGGAAGCCGGGGCGAGGAGATCGCCGGCGCCGCCGGCCGGACGCTGCGCTCGGTCAGCGGCGGCCGTGCGCGCTCGCTCGCCGAGGCGGCGCTACGGCTCGGGATTCCGCAGCGGCTGCAGCGCGCCGGCCTCGCCGAGCGCTTCTCCGTCCCCGCTGTTTTCGCCGCGAAGCTCGTCGGAACCGGCTTCGGCGCGCTCGCCGCGAGCTCGCTCGCCCCGGTCGCTCCCGGCCGGCTCGCGCTGCCCGTCGCACTGGCACTGCCGGCGGCCGGCTTCCTCGCGCCCGACGCGCTGCTCGAGCGCGCGGCGCGCCGCCGAGCCCGCCGGCTCGTCAACGCGCTCCCCGACGCACTCGACCTGATCGCGGTCGGTGCCGCCGCCGGCCGCAGCCCGGGAACCGTGATCGGCGAGATCGCCGCCGGGACGACAGGACCGCTCGCCGCCGAGCTCGCGGTCGCGGTCGCCCGGATTGCGTGCGGGGCCTCGCAGGCCGAAGCGCTCGAGTCGCTTCGCGAGCGGGTCCCGGTCGCCGAGGTCGGCGCGCTCGCCGCGGCGCTCGATCGATCGCGCCGCTACGGATCGCCGCTCGCCGACCAGCTTCGTGAGCAGGCGACATCGCTGCGCCGCGACCAGCGCCGGCGGATCGAGGAACGAGCGGCAAAGGCGGCGCCGAAGATCCAGCTTGTAGTCGCGCTGGTCCTCGTGCCATCGGTCCTGCTCGTCATCGTCGCTGCCCTCGTCGCCAACTCGGACCGCCTGCTCGCGGGTTTCTGAGGCCGAGGTCGGTCAGACTGGGAGCGTGGACCCGATGGTTCTGCCTGACGACCTCCCGGTGCCTACTGACGATGGCGCCGCCGATCACCTTCTTGGCGCCGCCCTGCCATCGCTCGCGCTGCAGTCGACCGACGGCTCAACCGTCGACCTCGCGGCGCTCCGGGGCCGAACCGTCGTCTACGCCTATCCGCGAACCGGCCAGCCCGGCGAGGACTCGCTCGTCCCCGACTGGGACCAGATACCGGGTGCCCGTGGCTGCACCCCGGAGAGCTGCGGCTTTCGCGACCACCACGCCGAGCTCGCCGCGGCCGGGGCCGCGGTGCACGGGCTCTCGACCCAGGACAGCGCCTACCAGCTCGAAGCGGTCGAGCGTCTCGGCCTGCCGTTCTCGATTCTCTCCGACCAGGGGCTCGAGTTCACCGAAGCCCTCAGCCTGCCGACCTTCGAGGCGGCGGAGGAGAGGCTGCTCAAACGGATGACGATGCTGATCGCCGACGGCACGGTCGTCCGCGTGTGGTATCCGGTGTTCCCGCCGGACCGTCACGCCGGCGAGGTGCTCGCCTGGCTTCAGCGCAACCCGGGCTAAAGAACCTATCCCGATAGGTGATCGCACCGCTGGATGCGACCCAGGACTCTTCGCGGATACGGCGCCGTCACGAACCCCACATGGCGCTGCCATGTGGGCTCCGTGCCGCCACCGTCCCGCTCGGTCCTGAGCCGCCCCAGGGGCACGCCCCCTACCGGGATAGGTTCTAACCGAGCAGCGGCTCGTTCGACTCCCCACGGATCCTCGCCGCGCCGCGGTCAGCGTCAGGCTGACGAACACCGCCCGCCCGCCCGGCTATTCGAGCGCCTCCTCGCGCAGGCGCCGGGCGACGACCGAGCTCGCCTCGCAGATCGCGTCGAGCTCGGCCGCGGAGTCGGCGTGGCCCTTGACGTTGGTGACGAGGTTGCCGGCGACGAGCTCGAAGGCGAAGCTCTCGGGCGCCTGCTCTGCGAGCCAGACGATGAAGCTCGGCTCGAAAAGCTGGCGCAGCCAGACCGGGTCGGTGCCGGGGTCGGCGAAGGTCTCGAAGCGCTTGTCCATCGCTTCGCTTTCGACCTCGATTCGCTTCTTCGTCCGAAAGCTGTCCTCGAAGCCGTCCATGAAGCGAAAGCCGAAGCGGCGCTGGCAGATCAGCTCACGGACCTTCGCCGCGCTTTCGGCGACCTGACAGACGACGACGGTGAAGTTGATGTAGGTGGTGGTCCGGTCGCCCTCGCTGTCGGTGTGGATCTCCTCGTAGGTGTAGTGGGCGAGCGTCCCGGGCTCGCCCCCGGGGAGGGTTCCGCTGATTCGCTCGGTTGCGTAGCGGTCGTCGCCGCGGCAGAGCAGTGGCGTCAGCGGTCCGAGGTCGCCGCGGCCCTGACGGACGAGCCCGCGGCCCTGCGCGTAGGAGTTGAAGAAGTCCTCCTGGGCGCGCGAGCTCGCCATCAACCAGACGATCACCACGGCCAGCAGCAGGACGCCGGCGGCGGCCGCGCCGCCGACCGCCGCGCCGACCGCGAGCGTGCCGATCACGAAGCCGGCGATCATCGCGATGATCGCGAGGGTGAGCGTGACCGGGTGAAATCCGATCTTCCGCAGGTGGACGCCGCGGGTGTCATCGTCGTCGGCCGGCAGCGCCCCGGCCGCCGCCGGAACGCCGGCCTCGGCCGCACCCGGCACGGCCTCTCTCGTCTCCTCGGTGCTCATCACGGGCAGGCTATCTGCAAGCGTGATTGCAGGACAGGCGTGCGCGAGCTTTTCGAAGCGCCACTTGGCGAACGAGCGCAAACGGCTTCGCAGAGCCGAAATCGGCTGGGTCGGACGGGGGGTAGCAATTCCGTCCGACGGACCGAGTGCAATCTTCGACCAGTGATGTGTTGCGAAGTGGGTTGATGTGGGCTAGCGTGTTGCTTCGCATTGACCCCAGGGCCGGGGAGGTGAGGTTCCTCCCACCTCGTCTCCCCGGCCCAACTTTCTTCGAAAGGCACTCTTCTCTTGGCGTTTCGCGGCCAGTACGAGCACAGTCTCGACGCCAAGGACAGGATCACGATCCCGGCCCGCTTCCGCGCCGAGCTCGCAGGGGGTGTGGTTCTCGCTCAGGGGTTGGAGCCCTGCGTCGAGGTCTTCTCCGAGGCGGCCTACTCCGACGTCGAGGACCGGTTCCTATCCGACCTCAACCCCTTCGATCGCGAGGGCCGCCGCACCCAGCGGCGCTTCCACGCTCGCTCCGAGGACGAGAAGCTCGACTCAGCCGGCCGCGTGCGCCTGCCGAAGCGGCTGGTCGACCACGCCGGGCTCGAGGGCGGATGCGTTATCGCCGGTGTGATGAACCGGCTGGAGATCTGGAACCCCGAGCGCTGGGCGGCGGAGAACGACGAAATCGACGCCGACGAGGACGCACGAGCAAGCAGGGCGGGCGGAGGAGGCGCCCCGGGGGCCACCGAATAGACCCGAATAAGCGCTGTAAACCAATGCTTACGCTCACCTACATGCCCGCCGACCACGTTCCAGTCCTCGCCGCAGAGCTGATCGAGATCCTCGATCCGGCACCCGGTGAGACGATCGTCGACTGCACATTCGGCGCCGGCGGCCACGCCCGCCTGATCGCGGACCGAATTTCCCCCGGCGGCGAGCTCGTCTGCATCGACCGCGATCCCGCCGCCGAGGCGCGCTATGAGGAGTTCGCTCCCGAGGCTCCGTGCGCGACGCGGTTCATCCGCGGCGACTACGCCGATGCGCTCGCCGAGCTCCACGCCGAGGGGCTCGAGGCCGATGCGGTCTACCTCGACCTCGGCGTCTCCTCGATGCAGATCGACGCCTGGGAGCGTGGCTTCTCCTACTCCTACGATGCGCCGCTCGACATGCGGATGGACCCCGACGGACCTTTGACCGCGGCCGATCTGGTCAACGAGTGGCCCGAGCGCCGGCTGACAGAGGTGCTTCGAAGCTATGGCGAGGAGCGCCACGCGCGCCGGATCGCCGCCGAGATCATCCGCCGCCGCCCGTTCGAGACGACCTCCGAGCTGGTCGACGCGATCCGCGACGCGGTGCCACCGGCGGCACGCTTCGGCCGCGGCCATCCGGCGAAGCGAACCTTTCAGGCGCTGCGGATCGCGCTCAACGATGAGCTTGGTGCGATCGACCGCGCCCTGCCGCTGGCCTGGGAGATGCTCGGCGAGGGTGGCAAGCTCGCCGCGATCTCCTTTCACTCGCTCGAGGACCGGCGGGTGAAGCGGTTCATCGCCGAGAAGGCGACCGGTTGCACCTGTCCACCTGAGCTGCCGGTCTGCGTCTGCGGGCACGAGCCCGAAGCGGAAAAGCTCTCACGGCGGGCGATCGCGCCGAGCCCGGGTGAGCTCGAGGCGAATCCGCGCTCACGCTCCGCGCACCTACGCGGCGCGCTCAAGCTGAACGACGACGAAAAGGAGGCCGGCTGATGGCAGCCACGGCTACCGCACCACGGACGAGGCGGCGGACGAGCGGCGCCCGGCGCAAGCCGCCCGCCCCGCGCACGCGCGATCGGGCGAGAAAGGCCACGGCTCGTCGTGGTCAGCGCCGCGGGATCACCCCCGCCGCCGGCTTCGCGATTCCGGCCGCGGCGGTTGGCCGCACGGCGGTCGCGGTCGGCGGTCTCGCCGACTCGGGTCTGATGGTCCGGCTCACTCGCAGCCGGCTCTGGATCGGGCTCGTCGGCGCGCTGCTGGTCGGGATCGTCGCGCTCAACGTCTACGCCCTCGCACTCAGCGCCGACGGCAGCAAGGTCGCGCTGCAGTCGGAGGAGCTGACGCTCGAGAACTCGGCGCTCAGGGCAAAGCTCACCGAGGGACTGTCGAACGATCGGATCCGAACCGCCGCCGCGCGCCTCGGCCTCGCCGCACCCGCGCCCGACACGATCCGCTACCTGAAGGCGACCGACGCCGACGCGAAGGCGGCGGCGAAACGACTGCTCGGCGGCGAGCTGACCGCCGGTGCCGTCGCTTCGGAGCCCTCCGCCGAGGCAGCATCGGCGGTTGCGCCGATTGCGGTCGATCCGGTCGCGGTCGAGCCCGCAGCGATCGTGCCCGCGACCCCGGTCGTGCCGGTTGATCCTGCGAGGACGGCTGCCCTCGCCCCGCCCCCGGTAGCGCCGTAGGGAGTATCGGTGCGGCGAATCGACCAGCGAGCGGGCCTTCTCTTCGCCCTCTTTCTCCTGGTCTTCGCGATCGCGCTCGCTCGCTCGGTCTGGCTCCAGGGCGTTCGCGGCGGCGAGCTCGCCGCCGAGGCGCACTCGCAGCAGGTCGCTGACGTCGTCGTGCCCGGAAAGCGTGGCGCGATCCTCGACCGCAACGGCTCCGAGCTCGCCGTCTCCGAGGACGCGGCGACGATCATCGCGACGCCATACCAGGTGAAGGACCCCGCGGCGACCGCGGCGAAACTGGCGCAGATCCTCGAGATGCCCGAGAAGGAGCTGCTCGAGCCGCTCTCCGATCGCGAATCGGGCTTCGCCTACCTCGCACGCAAGGTCTCGCTGCCCGCCACCGAGGAGATCCGAAAGCTCAAGATCGAGGGCCTGGCGATCCTTCCCGACAGCCGACGGATCTATCCCGAGGGCAAGCTCGCTTCGCAGCTGATCGGCTCGGTCGGGCTCGAGAATCAGGGGCTGACCGGGCTCGAGGCATCGCGCGAGGAGCTCCTGCACGGCTCCGACGGCGAGCGCAGCGTCACCCGCGATGCGCTCGGCGACGAGATCAGCCGCGACACGCTCGCCGCGGCGACGACCGGAGAGGACCTGCAGCTGACGATCGACTCGGCCCTGCAGGCCCATACCGAGGACGTGATCGCGGGGATCGGCGAGACCTACACGCCGAAAGGCGCGACGGCGATCGTCATGGACCCCGATAGCTCCGAGGTCCTTGCGCTCGCCAACTGGCCGCCCGCCGATCCGGTCGACATCGGCTCGGCGACCCAGCGCCAGATTCTCAACCGCGCCACCGGTCTCACATACGAGCCCGGCTCGACCTTCAAGGCCTTCACCGTCGCCGGCGCGCTCGAGGACGACTTCGTCACCCCCGAGACCACGTTTACCCTCGGCCCGACCCTGCAGGTCGCCGACCGCACGATCGAGGAATCGCACGCCGGTAGCGGCGGCACGCTCAGCGTCGCCGACATCCTCGCCCAGTCATCGAACGTCGGCGCGGTCACGATCGGGCTCGAGCTTGGCGCCGAGCGCTTCGACGGGTGGGTCCGGAAGTTCGGCTTTGGCGATCCGACCGGGGTCGCGATCCCCGGCGAGGAGCGAGGGATTGTTCTCGATGTCGACGACTACTCGGGCTCGACGATGGGCAATCTGCCGCTCGGCCAGGGGCTCTCGGTGACGCCGATGCAGATGATCGCCGCCTATGCGGCGATCGCAAACGGTGGGATCCTGCGCTCGCCGCGGATCCTCGCCTCCGAGGGCAAGCCGGCGTTGGGCGAGCGGGTGATCTCCGAGAAGACCTCGGCCCAGGTCCGCGCGATGCTCGAGGGCGTGCTCGCCGAAGGCGGCACGGCTTCCGAGGTCAGCGTCCCCGGCTACGAGCTCGCCGGCAAGACCGGCACGTCGGAGAAGGCGATCCGGGGCGGCTACTCGGAGACCGACTTCATCGCCTCCTTTGTCGGCTTCGCCCCCGCCGACGACCCCGAGCTGCTCGTCGCCGTCGTCGTCGACGAGCCCCGCGGCAGCTACTACGGCGGCGACGTCGCCGCGCCCGCCTTCGGCGAGATCGCCCGCTTCGCCCTGCCATACCTCGAGATCGCGCCGTAGGGGATCTGGGCGGAGCCCCGATTCTTTGAGATTTTGCGTTTGAACACCCCCCAGGTGTCAAAAAGCAAAATGAACCCGCTTCCCCGTCGGCCCGTCGGCCTCCCGCCCCCCGCCACTCCCGCCACCCCCAAACCTAGACTGCCGCCCATGAGGCTCGACGAGCTGAGCGCCGCCGTGGCCGGTGCCGAGATCGCCGGAGACGGCTCGGTCGAGATCGCCGATCTCGCATACGACAGCCGTCGCGCCGGTCCCGGGACGCTGTTCTTCTGTGTGTCCGGTCATGCAAGCGACGGCCACGACTTCGCGCTGCAGGCGGTGGAGGGGGGCACGAGCGCGCTCGTCGTCGAGCGCCCGCTCGACCTCGGCGTCCCCGAGCTGCGGGTCGCCGACGCGCGCGCGGCGATGGCACCGCTCGCCGCTCGCTTTCACGGCGATCCGACGGCCGAGCTTCTCGTCTCGGGGATCACCGGGACGAACGGCAAGACGACCACCGCCTTCCTCCTGCGTGAGATCCTCGAGGCGGCGGGCACGCAGACCGGACTGCTCGGCACGGTCAAGCAGGTCGTCGGCGGTGAGGAATCCGAAGTCGAGCGGACGACGCCGGAGGCGATCGATCTGCAGCGGACCTTCCGCAAGATGCTCGATGCCGGCGATCGCGCCTGTGTGATCGAGGTCTCGTCGCACGCGCTCACGCTCGGTCGCAGCGCGGGGATTCGCTTTGCGGCGGCCGTCTTCACCAACCTGACCCAGGACCATCTCGACTTCCACGACGACATGGACGATTACTTCGCCGCCAAGCGCCTGCTGTTCGCGCCCGAAGTCGGAGAGCCGCCCCGGGATTCGATCGTCAACGTCGACGACCCCTACGGCGCTCGCCTCGCCGAGGAGATCGGCGCGATCGGCTTCTCCGCTGCGGGCGCCGACGCCGCCTATCGCGCCGTCGACGTCACTTTCGACATCGCCGGCTCCCGCTTTTGCTGCGTCTCACCGTCGGGCGAGGCTGACGTCGAGCTGCCGCTCCCCGGCCACTTCAACGTCGAGAATGCGCTCGCGGCAATCGCCACCTCCGCGGCGATCGGCGTCGATCTCGATACCGCGGCCGTCGCCCTCGCCCGCGCCGAACGAGTCCCCGGCAGGCTCGAGCCCGTCGACGAGGGCCAGGAGTACTCCGTCCTCGTCGACTACGCGCACACCCCGGACTCGCTCGAGAACGTGCTCAGCGCGGCACGAAAACTTACCGACGCTCGGCTTATCTGCGTGTTCGGTTGCGGCGGCGATCGCGACCGCGCCAAGCGGCCGCTGATGGGCGCGATCGGGGCCGAGCTCGCCGACCTCGCGATCGTCACCTCCGACAACCCGCGCTCCGAGCCGCCCGAGTCGATCATCGACGAGGTGCTCGCCGGGATCCCGGGCGCCGGCGAGGCTGAGAACGTCCTCGTCGAGACCGACAGGCGAGCGGCGATCGCGTTCGCCTTTGAGCGAGCGGGGAGCGCCGATGTCGTCGTCATCGCCGGCAAGGGCCACGAGCAGGGCCAGGAGTTCGAAGGCGGGCGCAAGATCCCCTTTGACGACCGCGAGGTCGCTCGCGACGAGCTGCGCCGGCTGGCGGCGGGAGCGGAACGAGCTTGATCCAATTCGATCCCGAGCGAATCGCGTCCGAGACAGGCGCCCGAATCGTCTGTCGCGGGCCGGGCGGCCACCCCGAGCGCGCCGTCGTCGACTCGCGCCAGCTCGGGGAGGGGGACCTCTTCTTCGGCCTGCCGGGCGAGCGTGTCGACGGTGGCGAGTTCGCCGGCCAGGCTTTCCACAACCACGCCTGGGGGGTTGTCGTCGACCCGGGCTGGGCGAGCGCGCTCGATCGCGCCGGCGCCCCCGGCTGGGTGTTCGCCGCCGAAGACCCCTTGGACGCGCTGCAGCGCCTAGCCCGCGCATGGCGTCGCCACCTCGACTGCCCGGTCGTCGGCGTTACCGGCTCGACAGGAAAGACCTCGGTGAAGGACATCTGCCGGGCGCTCCTGCCCGGCCGCGTGCATTCGAGCCCGGAGAACTACAACACCGAGATCGGGCTGCCGATCGCGATCCTCGCCGCCGGCGAGGACACCGAGACGCTGGTCCTCGAGATGGCGATGCGGGGGATGGGTCAGATCGCCGAGCTCTGCGAGATCGCCGAGCCCGACGTTGCCGCGATCACGAATGTCGGCCCGGTCCACCTCGAGCTGCTCGGGACGCTCTAGGCGATCGTCGAGGCCAAGGCCGAGATCCTCGGTGGCCTCGGCCGCGATGGGCGCGCGGTCGTGCCGGCCGACGCCGAGGCGCTCGAGCCACACCTGCACGACTCGCTATGGACGGTCACCTTCGGTGCCGGTGGCGACGTATTCGCCGAGACGGCGAAGGTTGAGGGTGGCCGCACCGAGGCGCTGGTCGGCACGCCGAGCGGCGAGGCCCGTTTTCTCCTGCCGTTCACCGAGCTCCACAACCTGACCAACGCGCTCTGCGCGATCGCGGTCGGCGTCGCCCTCGACCTCGACCCGGAGGTGCTGTCGGCGCGGGCGCCGGGGATAGTCTTCTCGCGCCTGCGGGGCGAGACGATCGAGCTGGCCGGCGGCATCCTCCTGATCAACGACTGCTACAACGCCAACCCGATCTCGACGCGTGCCGCGCTCGACAACCTGGCGAGCCTCGAGTGCGCCGGGAGACATGTCGCCGTCCTCGGCGGGATGGCCGAGCTCGGGCCCGACGGGCCCGACTACCACAACGAGATCGGCGCCCATGCCCGCGACCTCGGGATCGACGCCCTGATCGGGATTGGCGAGCTCGCCCGCGACTACGCCCCCGACGAGTGGGCGGCCGACGCCGACGCGGGCACGGCGCTCGCGGATCGCCTGATCGCCGACGGCGACCGCGTCCTCGTCAAGGGTTCGCGCTCGGTCGGTCTCGAGCGGCTCACCGACGGCCTCGTTGCGCGCCGCGCGAACCACGCCACCGAGAAGGGCGAGGCCGGATGATCGCGACCGTGCCCGTGTCGCCGCCGATCGCCCAGATCGGCGATTTCGTCTCCTCCTCGATCGACCGCGGCGAGGTCCTGATCGCCGGGATGGCGGCGATGCTGATCACGATCTTCCTCGGCCCGAAGTTCATCGATTACCTGCGGCTGAAGGAGTTCGGCCAGCACATCCGCGAGGACGGCCCCGAGGAGCACCACTCGAAGGCGGGGACGCCGACGATGGGTGGGCTGATCATCTTCTTCGCGATCGCGATTCCCTACCTGGTCCTCTCCGATCGCGACTCGCAGAGCCTCGCCGTCTTCGGCGTCGCCGTCGGCTGCGCGGCGATCGGCTTCACCGATGACTGGATCAAGATCGTCAAGCGACGCTCGCTCGGTCTCTCGGCGCGCTGGAAGCTGCTCGCCCAGATCGGCCTCGCGGTCGGCCTCTGGTACGTCGCGCTCGAGGTCGTCGGCCTCGACCCGACGATCGAGTCGCGGATCCTCGAAACCGACATTTACATCGGCCCGGTCGCCTACCTCGTGATCACCTTCCTCGTCATCGCCGGCGCCTCGAACGGGGTCAACCTGACCGACGGCCTCGACGGCCTCGCCGCGGGTTCGGGGGCGATCGTCCTGCTCGCCTATACCGCGATCACGATCACCAACGGCCAGGACGGCCTTGCGGTGCTCTCGGCCTGCCTCGTCGGCGCCTCGGTCGGCTTCCTCTGGTTCAACGCGTTCCCGGCGTCGATATTCATGGGCGACACCGGCTCGCTCGGACTGGGTGGCGCGATCGGTGCGCTCGCGGTGATGACCCAGACCGAGCTGCTGCTGATCATCCTCGGCGGCATCTTCGTGATCGAGGCGCTCTCGGTCGCGATCCAGGTGCTGACCTTCAAGGCGACCCGCCGCCGCGTCTTCCTGATGGCCCCGATCCACCACCACTTCGAGCTTCTCGCCTGGTCGGAAACGAAGATCATGCTGCGCTTCTGGATCATCGCCGCGGTCTGCGGCGGGATCGGCTACACGCTGTACCAGAACTCGCTCTAGTGACCGCCGGAGGCGGGCCGGTCCGGGCCGAGACAGTGCGTGATCGAGAAACGGCCGAGGCTGGCAAGGCCTCCGAATCAGCCATCTGGTCAAAGCGTTCCGTGCTCTGCGAGCCAGACGCTCTCGAATTCGAGGTTGGTCCGTTCGCGGATGACGTCGTAGTGGGCGTCGTAGTGGAGGACGTCGAGGTTGTGCTGAGCGGCAAGCGCCGCGATTATGAGGTCGGGCGGAGGCAGTCGATGGTGACCCGCCCTTGCCAGCTGCTGTTGCGACTCGATTGTGAGCTTTTCGGTTTCGCTGTCGATGCCGAGAAACGGCAGCGCCCCGATCTCTCGCATGATGCTGTCGTGATCGGTGAGGTCTCTGGCCGAATACCCGGCTTCGAGTGCAAACGGAAGCGACGCAACGATAAGCCCGGCTTCTATGGCACCCGAGACCTGATCAGCTCGCTCGTCGGCAATTCCGGGCCGGTATAGACGCGTCCACGCCGAATTGTCGAGAAGTTGGCGTCGTTCACCCACTGGTCCAGCTGCGCTTTGCCTCGTCCGCCAGTTCGGGGTCACCGAGCGGCTCGCGGTTGCGAATCCGGTTGGCCAGCCGGCGCCTCAGCTCGGCCTTGCCCTTGTCTTCCGAGCGCAACCGGTCGAGCTTCTCCCTCGCGCCGAGGATGACGAGCTCCGAGAGCTGTAGGCGCGCGTTCCCGAGCTCCGCACGGAGATCGTCGAGAGCCTCCTTGACGGGAGGTGTTTCGGTGATTGCGTGGCGGCGGTGCTTCGTCGGCATCGATTCGAGTGTAACACCGGTGTTTCACCGAAACACGACCAGATCGAGCCAAATCCGAGTCAAAAGTGTCGCTCGCGGCGCACGGCGGCAGGTGCACGCCGAGGATGCCCGAACCTTGATCTGATGAGCAACTCGCGTGGAAAGCCGCGCCCGCCACTCCCACCCGGCCCGTACCTCGTCGTCGGCCTCGCCCGCTCGGGCGCGGCAATCGCTCGCGTGCTCGCCGAGCGCGGGGAGGAGGTCGTCGGTGTCGACGCGGGAAGTCCTGCCGAGGCAGAAGGGCTGGCGGGGGTCGGCGTCGAAATCCACACTGATGCGGACGGATCCGAGCTACTCCCGCGCGTGAACGCGGTCTTGAAGAGCCCCGGCGTGCCGAGGCAGGCGCCCGTCGTCGCCGCAGCCCGCGAGCAGAGGATGCCGGTGATCGGTGAGCTCGAAGCGTCGTGGCGGCTTCTGCCAAACCGCTTGGTCGGCGTTACCGGAACGAACGGGAAGACGACGGTGACCGAGCTCTGCGGCCACATCTGGCGGACGGCGGGCGAGCCCGTCGCCGTCGCCGGCAACGTCGGCACGCCGCTTGCCAGTCGCATCGGCGCGCTCGACCCCGGGGCAACCGTGGTCTGCGAGTGCTCGAGCTTCCAGCTCGAGGACAGCGAGGCGTTCGCGCCCGAGTGCGCGGTCATGCTCAACCTCAGCCCCGACCATCTCGACCGCCACGGCACGCTCGAGGACTACCTCGGTGCCAAGCTGCGGATCTTCGCCAACCAGACCACCAACGATGTCGCGATCCATCCCGACCTATCGGAGTACGGGGCGACGGTGCCCGGTGAGGCGCGCTCGGTCGCGCTCGGCGAGGTCGAGCTGCCGATCGATCCGGACGAGCTTTCGCTGCCGGGTGCCCACAACGTTGAGAACGCACGAGCGGCAGCCGGGGCGGCGCTCGCGATGGGGATCGAGCCTGGCGCCGTCGCCGAGGGCCTGCGCAGCTTCGCCGGTGTTTCGCACCGGCTCGAGCGGGTCGCGGAGATCGATGACGTCCTCTTCGTCAACGACTCGAAGGCGACGAACGTCGCCGCTGCGTCCGCGGCCCTTGCCTCCTTCCCCGACCGCGGCATCCGCGTCATCCTCGGTGGCAGCCTCAAAGGTGAGGACTTCTCCGACCTCGCCAAGCCGGTGGCATCGCGCTGCGTCGGTGTCTACCTGATCGGCGAGGCGGCCGAACAGCTCGAACAAGACCTCTCCCCGATCCACGGCGCCGAGATCGTTCTGCGCCGCTCGGGCGAGCTCGAGACCGCCGTCCGCGAGGCGCGCGCCGACGCGAGCCCCGGCGAGGTCGTCCTGCTCGCGCCGGCCTGCGCCAGCTTCGACGCCTACCGCGACTACGAACAGCGCGGCGAGCACTTCCGCGCGATCGTCGATGGCCTGCGATGAGCGCGGCGGCCGCCGGACTCCGCGGCAGAGGTTCGAGCGCGAAGCGCTTCTCGCTGCGCGGTCCACGGGCCAAGCGCGGCGCACCGCCGGTCGAGTACTCGATCCTGCTCACCGTCACCCTCTGCCTGGTCGCATTCGGCGTCGTCATGGTCTTCAGCGCGAGCTCGACGACCTCGCTGCTCGGCGAGTCCGGCGACAGCGCCTACTACCTGAAGCGCACCGTGATCTTCGGCGCCTTCGGCTTGATCGCGCTGAAGATCCTCTCGATGCGCGGCGTCGCGATCGTCCGTCCGCTTACCGGATTCCTGCTGGCCGCCTCGTTCGTGCTGTTGCTTGTCGTCCATGTCCCCGGCGTCGGCGTCGAGGCGAATGGAGCGACCCGCTGGATCGGCCTCGGCTTCTTCCAGATCCAGCCCGCCGAGATCATGAAGATCTCACTGATCCTCTACGGCGCCCATCTGTTCGCCTCGCGGCCGAAGATCACCGCCGAGCTGCGCACCCTCGTTCCCTACCTCGCTGTGGTCGGCACCGCCTCGGCGCTGATCGTCTTCGAGCCCGACCTCGGCACGGCGATGATCGCCGCCTTCTCGGTCGGGCTGCTGCTCGTCGCCGCCGGGGTGCAGATGCGCTACCTCGGCATGATCGCCGCGGTCCTCGGCGCCCTCGTCCTACTGATGATCGTGATCGAGCCGTACCGGATGGAGCGGCTGACCAGCTTCCTCAACCCGACCGCCGACGCCGGCGGCTCGGGCTTCCAGGGGATCCAGGCCTCGATCGCCCTCGGCTCTGGCGGGGTTTTCGGGGTCGGCCTCGGCGAGAGCGTGCAGAAGGCCTTCTACCTGCCCGAGGCCCACACCGACATGATCGCAGCGGTGATCGGCGAGGAGCTCGGGCTGGTCGGGATCTCGCTGCTGATCGGCCTCTTTGCGCTCTTCGGCTATGCCGGCTTCCGCACTGCCCAGCGGACCAAGGACCGGTACCAGAAGCTTCTCGCCGCGGGTCTGACGGCGATGATCCTCGTCCAGGCCTCGCTCAACCTGTTTGCCGTGATGGGCTTGGCGCCGCTGACCGGGGTGCCGCTGCCGTTCGTCTCCTACGGCAACTCGAGCCTGCTGGTGATGCTCGCCTCGGTCGGGCTGCTGCTCAACATCGCGAGCGGCCGGGCGGCGGTGAGCGCCAATTCGAGATCGAACCGGCGCAGCCCGGTGAAATCGAAGCCGAAGTCGCGGGCGCGAGCCAAGTCGAAGCCGAGCGCTGCGAGACTGCGCGCAATCGAGGGCGGGCGGACGAATCGGAGTGGAGCGAATGCCAAGGGTCGTGATCGCAGCGGGCGGAACGGCGGGGCACGTAATTCCGGCCCTGGCCGTCGCCGACGCGCTGCGGGCTGACGGAGCCGAGGTCTCCTTTCTCGGCACGCGCGAGCGCGCCGAGGCGCGGCTCGTTCCCGAGGCGGGTTACGAGATCGACTTCCTCGACGTCCGCGGCCTCGATCGCCGCAACCCGCTGAAGGCCACCGCCGCGGTTGCACGTGCCGCGGTCGCGGTCCCGGCGGCAAAGAAGGTGCTGCGCCGGCGCGCTGCCGAGGCCGTCCTCGGCGGCGGTGGATACGTCGCCGGCCCCGCCGGCCTCGCCGCGCTCCGCCTACGACTGCCGCTCGTCCTGACCGAGGCCGACAGCCATCTCGGCCTCGCCAACCGTATGCTTGCCGGGCGCGCCCGGCGCGTATGTCTTGCCTTTCCGCTCGTCGGGCGCGAGGGGGAGAGATACCTGGTCACCGGGCGGCCCGTGCCGGCGGCGATCCTCGAGGCCGACCGGCACGCGGCCCGAGAGCGCTTCAGAATCCCCCCCGAGCAGCATTGCCTGCTCGTCTTCGGCGGCAGTCTCGGAGCGCGAACGGTTAACGAAGCCGCGCTCGACGCTTTTCTCGGCGACGAGCGCGAACGCGACTTCTGGGTTCTGCATATCGCCGGCAGCCGCGACTACGTAGGCGCGCGGGCACGCCTCGACGCCTCGGGCATCGGCCGCTATGTCCTACGCGAGTACGAGCCGAACCTCGCCGACGCGCTCGCCGCATGCGATCTCGTCCTCTCCCGATCCGGCGGCTCGGTCTTCGAGCTTGCCGCTGCCGGACGTCCGGCGATCCTCGTCCCCTATCCGCACGCGACCGCCGGCCACCAGCACACGAACGCGGCCTGGATGGCCGATGCGGGCGCCGCGATCGTGATCGAGGACTCAGATCTCGACCCGGTCACGGTCGCCGAGGCGACCACCGATCTGTTCACCGACGTCGCCCGGCTCGAGCGGATGACAACGGCGTCGCGCACGCTCGCCCGCCCGGACGCCGCCGAGCGTATCGCCGCCGAGGTCCTCGCTGCGATCCTTCCCCGATGAGCAATTACGAAGGCGCCGAATCCTCCGCTTCGCGTCGGGTTCGGCGCGATCTCCTCTGCAGGAGATGGGCCGGCCGGCGGCTTCACTTCATCGCGATCGGCGGTGCCGGGATGAGTGCACTGGCACTTGTCTGCCGCGGTCTCGGCGCCGAGGTCGGCGGATCCGACCGCGCCGACTCCTCCTACCTGCGGCGACTGCGCGACGCGGGGATCGACGCCCGAGTCGGACATGACGCCGAATCGGTGCCGGACGGCGCCGACGTCGTCGTCTCGACCGCGATCACCGACGACAACCCCGAGCTCGTCCGCGCGCGCGAACGCGGACAGCGGGTCCTCCACCGCGGCGAGCTGCTCGCCGCGGTCTGCGCCGAGCGGCGGCTGATCGCCGTCGCCGGCACACATGGGAAAACGACGACCGCGGGGATGTTGGCTCACGGGCTGCGCAGCGCCGGCGTCGATGTCCCGTTCCTGCTCGGCGGCGAGCTGCCCGCGATTGGCCCGGGCGGCGAGGCCGCGAACGCGGGCTGGGGCGATAGCGAGTGGATCGTCGCCGAGGCCGACGAGTCCGACGGCAGCTTCCTCTGCCTCCGTCCCGAGGTCGCGGTGATCACCAACGTCGAGCTCGACCACCACTCGCGCTGGCGCACCCGAGCCGAGCTCACCGACGCCTTCCGCCGCTTCGCCGAGCCCGCAACCGGAGTCGCCCTCAACGCCGACCCCGACCTCGACCCCCTCGCGACAAACCTAAAGGGGAATGTCCCCTTTAGGTTGGAGCGCTTCGATCAGAGCTCGCCGGGGCCCGAGCTTGCGCTGGCTGTGCCCGGCCGCCACAACCTTCTCAACGCGCGGGCGGCGATCGCTGCGGTTGAGCTCGCCGGTCTCGACGTCGAGAGTTTCGCCGCCGCTCTCGCCGGCTTCCCCGGGATGAAGCGCCGGCTCGAGCTACGCGGCCACCTCGGCGGCGCCGCCGTCTACGACGACTACGCCCACCACCCGACCGAGGTCGCCGCAGCGCTTGCCGCGCTTCGCGACCTCGAGCCGCGCCGTCTCGTCGCCGTCTTCCAGCCCCACCTCTACTCGCGGACGAAGGCGCTCGCGCGCGAGTTCGGCGCCGCACTCGCCGCGGCCGACGTGATCGGCGTGCTCAACGTCTACCCGGCTCGCGAGCAGCCGGTTGGCGAGCTCGAGGGCGTCAGCGGCCTTCAGGTCGCTGAGGCCGCCGCCGATCGCGCCGGCGGCCGGCCAGTGCTCTGGTTGCGCGAGCCGGAGACGGCGGTCGGAGTGATCGCGGGCCTCGAGCCGGCGCTCGGCGACGGCGATGTAGTTGTCGCGCTCGGGGCGGGTGACGTGGGCGAGCGGTTCGCGGGGCCGCTCGTCGACGCGGGGGCGCCGGCATGAAGCTGCCGGCCGGTGTCGAGCGCGACTACTCGTTGGCGCGGCTGACCACCGTTCGTGCCGGCGGCGACGCCGAGCTCTTCGCTCGGCCCGAGACAACCGACGCGCTCGTAGAGCTGCTCGCCTGGGCACGCGAGGCCGGCGCCACGGTCGAAGTCGTCGGCTCGGGTTCGAACCTGCTCGTCGCCGACAGCGGCGTTCGTGGCTTGGTGCTGAAGCTCGCCGGCGAGCTGACGGCAATCGAACACGATGGCACGCAGCTTCTCTGTGGCGGCGGCGCGCGACTGCCCTCGGCAGCGGCGAAGGCCGCCGGCTGGGGCCTCGCCGGGGTCGAGTTCGGGATCAACATCCCGGGAACGGTCGGCGGGGCGGTGCGGATGAACGCGAATGCATACGGCGGCCAGCTCGCCCGTTGCCTCGATTGGGTCGACGTCGCGACCGCCGACGGCGTCGATCGCCGCCCACCTGAGCGGCTCGGCTTCTCCTACAGGAACTCCGATCTCGGACCGGGAGAGATCGTTGCTCGGGCGAGCTTCGCCCTCGCCGCAGACGAGCCGGCCGAGGTCAAGGAGCGGATGGGGGCGATGCGAACGCAGCGACGCGAGGCCCAGCCCTCGGGAATCAAGACCTTCGGCTCGACCTTTAAGAACCCCGACGACGAGCGTGCCGAGGGCCGGACCGCGGGCCAGCTGCTCGAGGCGGCCGGATGCCGCGGGCTCGAGGTCGGCGGGGCGAGATTCTCGGCCAAGCACGCGAACTTCGTCGAGAACACCAGCGACGCGACGACCGCCGACATCCTCGAGCTGATGGCGGAGGGCCGCCGCCGGGTCCAGGAGCGGATCGGGGTCGTCCTCGAGCCCGAGGTTCAAATTCTCGGCGACGTCGAGTGGCCGGCCGGCTGGGAACTTCCCACCGAGTGATCGCGGCGGGGAGCATTTAGCCTGGGTCCACCGATCCGGGCGAGCGTTTCGGCTTCGCAGGCCGAGCCGGGGGGTGATTCCCGATCACCCAGGTCGATCACCCAGGTAGTGGTGCTACCTGGGTGGAGGGAATCGGCGCCTGGCGAAGGGATGCGGAGCAGAAACGCCGGTCGGATCGGTGGATCCAG
>JBPCRS010000108.1:0-5604 GCA_050996575.1 Solirubrobacterales bacterium | reverse complement strand
ATCTCGCACAGCGAGACGGTGACCAGGTTCGACTCGCCGGAGCGCTCGTGCTCGCGGAGCGTAGCAAGCGCCCCGAAGGCGGCGGTCAGCGCAGCGGCGACATCAACCACGGGCGCCGCAGCCCGGCGGGGTTCGCCCTCCGGCTCCCCGGTGAGCGCGACGATCCCCGACATCGCCTGCACGATCGGGTCGAGCGCCGGCCGATTCGCATAAGGGCCGTCGCCGCCGAAGGCGCTGATCTCGACGACGACCGGTGCCGCATCGAGGCCGAGACGGGCGGCTGAGGCCGGTCGCTGGTTGTGGATGACGACGCTGGAGGCGGAGACGAGCCGGGCGAGCTGGGCTCGATCATCCTCCTCGGCCGGATCGAGGGCGACGCCGCGCTTACCGCGGTTGGCGAAGGCGAAGGTCGCCGAGATGCCGTCGTCGAGCACGCCGCCGATGCGCCGAAGCGGATCGCCTCCCTGCAACTCGAGCTTGACCACGTCCGCACCAAGGTCGGCGAGCAGCGACCCGGCGAGCGGCCCGGCGATGAAGCTGGCGGCGTCGAGCACCCGGACCCCGGCGAGCGGCGAGGTCGGATCGGTCACGATTCGGCGGGCGCTACGCCGCGCGCTTGAGGAAGTAGGCCGAGGAGCCGATCCCGCGGTCGAAGCCCGACCAGACCTCACCCGCGGGCATCGCGCGCTCGATCCGGTCGAAGCTGCCGAGCGTGCCGCCGAGGCTGTCGATCGCGTGCACGAGCGTCGCCTCGCGGGTAGCCGGTACGACCGGCGAGCCCTGCTCGAGCTTGCCGTGGTGGGAAAGGATGATGTGCAGGATCGAGCGGGCGAGGTCGGTCGGGAAACCCTCGATCGACTCGATCTCGCGGCGGATCATGTAGTAGCCGAGCGGGATCTCGCCGAGCAAACGGCCATCGTCGGTGAGGTCAATCGCGAGCGGGTCGTCGTTGTAGGCCTCGGTCTTGCCGATGTCGTGAAGCAACGCGCCGGTCACGGCGACGTCGCGGTCGATCCCGGGGAAGGCGGCGGCGGCGGCGCTGACTGCCTGCGCGACCGAGAGCGCGTGGTCGAGCAGCCCGTGTCGATAGGCCTGGTGGTAGTGCTTGGCGGCGGGCGCGTCGCGGAAGCGCGGCCAGCGCGGAGAGTCCTCGCCGAGGAAGCGGTCTAGAAGCTCGCGCAGGCTGGGGTTCTGCACTGTCGAGATCAGCCGTCGCATGTCGTCCTCGAGCCGGTCGACGGGAGTCTCGGCGACGTCGAGCAGGTCGGCGTGGTCGAACTCGGCCTCGCCGGCGACGCGAACCGACTTGAGGGTGACGCTGGCGCCGTAGCGCTCGTGCACCGAGTAGCGGCCCTCGCAGATCAGGATCGTGCCCGGAGCGCAGAGCTCGAAGACGTCGTCGACCCCCTCCCAGAGCTTTGCCGAGACCCGACCGGTGCGATCGGCGAGCATCAGCTGAAGCCAGTCGGTGCCGTCCTTTTTCTGCCGGCGCTCGCGACCGCGGACGACGAAGGCGGCGGTCACGGCCTGTCCGTCGGTGAGGTCTCGGACGAACACCCTGGCGCCGTTCAACTCGGCGCCGCCGCTCGCCGCTTCTGCCCTATTTGCAGCGGAATTGCCGTTCGGCTCAATCACTGCTTCGATTCCCAGCTGTGCGTTCATATTGCTCGGTGAAAGTAGAGAGCCACCCGGACGGTTCTCTCCCCTGGGGTCGCCCTAAGCCGGCGAAAGCTGACAGCGGTCAGTACCGGATGATTGATCTAGCCGCGAGCGGCCAGCAGTTCCTCCGCGGCCACCTCGGCCGCCGAGATCTGCTCCTCGACGAGGTCGAGGCCGGAGTCCCAGAAGCCGGGGTCGGCGAGGTCGACGCCGACGATCTTGCCGAGCTCCTCGGGTGAGCGCGAGCCCCCGGCCGAAAGCATCTCGAGGTACGCCGGCACCATCGCCTCGCCCTCGGACTCGTACTTGCGGTAGACCGAGAGCGCGAGCAGCTGGCCGTACGCATAGGCGTAGACGTAGCCCGGGGCGCCGATGAAATGCGGCACATACGACCACCACGAGCGGTAGCCGTCGCTGATCTCGACACTGTCGCCGAGCAGATCGTCCTGGCTCGAGATCCAGAGCTCGCCAAAGCGCTCGACCGAGAGCTCGCCCTCGGAGCGCCGTGCCCCGTGCACGGCATCCTCGAAGCGGTTCATCGCGATCTGGCGGAAGACGGTGGCGATCTGCCCCTCGACGGCCTCGGCGAGCAGCGACATCCGCGACTCGGCGGTGTCGGCTTCGTCGAGCAGGCGACCGAAGACGACCTGCTCGGCAAAGACCGAGGCCGTCTCGGCGACGGTCAGCGGAGTGTTCTGGTGAAAGACCCCCTGATCGCGGGCGAGAGTCTGGTGCAGGCCGTGGCCGAGCTCGTGGGCAAGGGTGAGCACGTCGTTGCGGCGGTTGGTGTAGTTGAGCATCACGTAGGGGTGGACCTCGGGCACTGTCGGCGCGGAGAACGCGCCGCCGCGCTTGCTGTCGCGCGGCGGAACGTCGACCCAGCGCTCGTCGACGAAGCGGTCGAAGACGTCTGCGGCGCGCGGCGAGAACGAGTCGAAGGCGTCGCGGACGATCGCGCGTCCCTCCTCCCAGGGAATCTCCACATCATCCTCGGCGATCGAGGCCATCCGGTCGTAGTCGGCGAGTCGCTCGACGCCGATCAGCTTCGCCTTCACCCGATACCAGCGCCGCGCCAGCTCGTAGCGGCCCTGGACCGCGTCGACGAGCGCCTGCACCGACTCGTCGGAGGCCTCGTTGGAGAGGTTGCGAGCGGCGATCCAGCTCGAGTGCGAGCGCAGCCGATCGGAGATCGACTTGTCCTGAAGCAGGGTGTTGAAGACGTAGGCGCGCGTGCGAAGCCCTGGCTCGAGCGCCGCGGTCAGCGCCTCCGCCGTCGTCCGCCGCAGCTCACGGTCTGGATGCTGGAGCTTCGAGAGCGCGATGTCGAGCGGCACGGGCTCCTCTTCGCCAGGCGAGTCAACGCGAATCGCCGAGGCGAGCTCGTCGAAGAGCCGGCTCCAGGCCCCGCTGCCGGTGACCGAGAGCTCATTGAGGATCTTCTCCTCGGGCTTCGATAGGACGTGCGGCCGATAGCGCCGATCGAGCTCGAGGCGGTGGCGGCAGAAATCGAGCCCCTCGCCGGAGAGCAGCTCGGCGGCGCGCTCGTCGTCGAGTCCGACCCACTCGAGCTCGAAGAAGAGGATCTTGGTCTCGACCGCCGTTCCACGCTCGGTGACGAGCTGAAGCAGCGCCCCGCGCTCCGGATCAGCGGTGTCGGCGGAAAAGGCGAGCTGGGCGTAGCTGCCGGCGCGGCCGACGAGCTCGGAGAGCCTCGCGAGCTGTTCCATCGCGCCCCGCAGCCCTTCCGAGTCGAGCTCGGCGACCTTGCCCTCGTAGCGGCCGGCAAACTCGAGGGCGACCTCGTCGGCCTCGTCGAGCAGCGCGGCAACGCGCGCGCCGGGCTCACCGTCGGCGGCGGCGGTGACGCCGGAGTCCTCGAGCAGGTGGCCGAGCTCCCAGCCGGGGAGGGCGTCGGTGGCGTCGGGTGCCACGGTAGTTGCCATCCCGATCGATGCTATTGATTGTCCCCATGGAGGAAGTGATCCGCACGGTCGAAGACAACGTCGAGGCGACCGAGGCCTGGAACGGGCCGCTCTTCGACGTTTGGATCGAGTACCGGGACATCGTCGCGGAGGGCCTGCGCAATCACGGCGAGGCGGCGCTCGCCGCCGACCCGCCGGGTACCGGCGACCGCGCGCTGGACATCGGTTGCGGCCTCGGGGACACCACTGTGCGCCTGGCTGAACTCGTCGGTCCGAACGGGCACGCGCATGGATGTGACGTCGCCGAGCGCATGGTCGAAACGGCGATCGCGGAGGCCACCGAGGCGGGGATCGCCAACGTCAGCTTCGCGGCGATCGATGTCGAGCGGGCGGGCTTTGAGCAGACGTACGACTACGCGTTCTCGCGCATGGGCACGATGTTCTTCGCCAACCCCGTAGCGGCCCTTCGCAACGTCCGCGAAGCCCTCGTGCCGGGAGGCCTCCTGAACATTGTCGTCTGGAGGCGAAAGCTCGACAACGAGTGCATGCACCGCGCCGAGCTCGTCGTCGGCGAGTATCTCGACGAGCCGGAGGAGTCGGACGCGCCGCGGTGCGGGCCGGGACCCTTCTCGATGGCCAACGCGGACACCGTCACCGATCTGCTCGTCCACGCCGGTTTCGAGGACATCCGTCTCGCCCGCCAGGACCTCCCGTACAAGATCGGTGACAACCTCGAGCAAGCGGTCGCCTTCAACTTGGCGCTCGGGCCGGCGGCGGAGGTGCTGCGCATGTGGGGCGAGCGCGTCGACGAGATCAGGCCGCGGATCGCCGCCGACCTGCGTACCGCCCTCGCCGATTTCGTCACCGAGGGCGGCGCGGTGGTGGCGCCCGCTTCGACCTGGGCAGTGAGGGCCCGGGCGCCCGGCTGAGATCCCCCGCGGCGCTCACACAAAACGCTAGCGTCGGGCCGTGGTCGCCCCTCTCGCCACCCTGCTGGTCGTCGCGGGCCTGTCCAGCTGGATCCAGGACGCTCCCGAGACCCTCGGTAACTGGACCTACGGGTTCGGGGCGCTGATGGCGTTCCTGGAGTTCAGCTCGCTGGCCGGGCTGCCACTGCCCTTCGAGGTCGGGGTGGTGCTCTCCGGTGCGGTAGCCGGAGAGGGAGAGATCGCCCTCCCACCGCTGATTCTGCTCGTCTGGCTCGCAGCGGCGGTTGGCGAAAGCGTGAACTTCGCGACGGGGGATCGTTTCGGTCGGCCGTTCCTCGAACGCCATGGGTCCCGATTTCGCGTTACCCCGGCGAGGCTGGCGTGGATCGACGAGCGGTTCGAACGCCGTGGCGGCCTGTTCGTGCTGATTGGGCGCTTCATCCCGTTCGTGCGCTCGAGCATGCCGTTCGTCGCGGGCGCATCTCACATGACCTACCGCACGTTTTTGCCGTGCAGCATCGGCGGCAACCTCCTCTGGGCCGCTGCGTTCTGCGGCCTTGGTTACGGGTTCTATGAGTCCGCGGACGAAGTGGCCGAGGCGGTTCAGCGTGCCGGTGTGCTGGTATTCGTCGCGCTCCTGGCGGCCGGGGCGCTCTTTTGGTACCTACGTCGGCGGCGAGCTACCTGAGCTGCCGCGCGGCCTGGACATGGAGCTCTCCGGGCGCCGGACCGAGCGGTCCTCGACGTGGAGACGGCCTTCTTGACTCGCCTGACGCAACCAACAGACCCGTCGTCCTGACCGAAGGAGATCGTGTGTGCGCTTCCACAGACGATGGCCCGTGAGTGGAGCTACGGGCTCCTTTATGCCAACCTCTAAGCTCACCGGCAGATGAAGCAGTTGGCTGACGGCGTCTGGCAAATCGGTGGATTTCCGCCGAACGCCATCAACGTCTTCCTGATCGACGACGTCGTCATCGATGCCTCCACCCGCCACGCGGGCAGGCGAATCCTCAAGCAGTTGCGCGGCCACGACGTCGGCGCCCACGCCCTCACCCACGCCCACCCCGACCGCCAGGGCGCAAAAAACCGCATCG
>JBPCRS010000102.1:0-3865 GCA_050996575.1 Solirubrobacterales bacterium | reverse complement strand
CTCCGAGTACCAGCGGTCGTAGACGACGCGGAAGCGCTTGAGCGTCTCCTCGATCAGCCGGCGCATCGCCTCGGCGCCGAGTACGCCGAGCCGCTCGAGCTCGGCCGGATCGACTCCCTCCGTCCGGAGTTGCTCGGCGAGCTCGCCCACGTAGGCGCCCTCGTAGCCGTCCTCGGGGATCTCGCCGCCGGTCATGCGGGCGGCGATCGACTCGGCGAAGCGCTCGATCTGGCCGCCGGTGTCGTTCAGGTAGTAGTGGCGCTCGACATCGTCGCCGGCGCGATCGAGGATCCGCGCCAGCGAGTCGCCGAAGGCGGCGTGGCGCCCCCCGGCCGCGGTCAGCGGACCGGTCGGGTTGGCCGAGACGAATTCGACCGCCACCCGCCGCGAGCTGCGCGCACCGGCGCCGAAGCCGGCACCGGCGCCGAGCACGCTGCGGACCGCCTCGCGATACCAGCGATCGGCGAGATGAAGGTTGAGGAATCCAGGCCCGGCGACCTCGATCCGCTTGGCGTCGGCGCCGAGGCGAGCGCTGAGCGGTTCGCGCAGGCGCTCCGCGATCTCGCGCGGAGCGACGCCGACCGACGGCGCGAGCAGCATCGCCGCATTGGTCGAGTAGTCACCCATCTCGGCCTTCGGCGGGCGCTCGAGCGTCGGTGACGGACCGACAGAGCCGCCGTTGCCGAGATCCTCGGCAACCTCGCGCACCACCTCGCGCAGCGAGCCGACCGGATCCAGCTGCGCTAAAGGCTTGCCGTCCACGGTGCGATACTAGGTCTCGATGCCCGAGGAACCACCAGAGCGCCAGATCAACATTCACACATCGCCGGAGGCGATGGCGGGTGTCTATGCGAACTTCGCCAACGTCAGTCACTCCGACTACGAGTTCACGATCACCTTCGCCAGGGTCGACCACGAGGTCGAGGAGGACGAGGTGCCCGGAATAGTCGTCTCGAGGGTCGCGCTTTCGCCGCGCTTCATGCGCGAGCTGATCGACGCGCTCGAGGACAACTATTCGAAATGGCGGACGCGCGAGGGGATCAAGAGCCTCCCCGAGTTCGAGGGCGGGGAAGGCCAAGGTTGAGGCGCATACTCGCCACATTTGTCGCCGCGCTCTGCGTGGCGGCGGTCGCGCCGATGAGCGCAGCCGCGAAAACACCGAAGGACTTCTTCGGCGTCGTCGCTCAAGGTGGGATGAACCTGACCGACGCCTACCTGATGTACCAGGCCGGGGTCGAGACCCTGCGCTTTCACTTCGACTGGCGCAACATCCAGCGCGAGCCGGGCAAGTGTCAATCGACCGCCACCGTCGGAGTCTGCGACTGGACCGAGCTCGACAATGCCGCCGGGCTCTTCGCCGCGTTCAAGGTCCGCCTCTTCCCCTATCTGCTGAACGTCCCGAGCTTCATCGATCCCGACTCGAACACGCCGCCGATCCGCAGCAAGAAGGACCAGCGGCAATGGGAGCTTTTCGTCGCCTCGGCGGTGAAGCGCTACGGCCAGGGCGGGATCTACTGGAAGCGCTACTTCCCCGACCAGTTCCCGGATTCGAGGCCGTTCCCGGTAACCCACTGGGAGGTCTGGAACGAGCCCTCCGACGGAAGCTACTGGCAGCCGAAGCCCGACCCGATCGAGTACGCGAAGCTGCTCAAGGTCACCGGCGCGGCGATCCACGGCGCGAACGCGAAAGCCGACGTCGTCTTCGCCGGCCTGTTCGGCACACCGACCGAGGACAACGACGGGATCAAGGCGTTCAACTACTACCGCAAGGCATTCGCGGTCAAGCGGATAGGCCGCGCTTTCGACGATGTCGGCGTCCACCCCTACGGGCCGACTCTGGGCCGGCTACAGACGCAGATGGGCTGGGTGCTCGAGGAAATGAAGACGGCCGGGTTCGACGGCCGCGACATCTGGGTGACCGAGATCGCATGGTCCTCGAGTGAGCCGCCGACAATCCTCGGCGTCGGCCCGGAGGGTCAGGCCAACCTGCTGACCAAGTCGTTCAAGCTGTTCGAGAACATGCAGCGTAAATGGAACATCGCCGGGCTGCACTGGTACTCCTGGCAGGACTTGCCGCCCGGCTTCCCGCTCTGCGAGTTCTGCGAGAAATCCGGCCTCGTCGACTACGACCGCAACCTGAAGCCCTCGTACTCGGCGTTCCAGAAACTCGCCAAGTAGGCGCTAATCCCCGTCGCGCGAATACGCCTCGGCCGCGCCGATTCGCTCGAGCGTCGTTGGATGGGAGCCAAACAGGAGCTGTGACCAGCGCGGCGGATCGGGGTCGGAGAGGTTTCGGTCGGCGAGCTCGGTCTGCAGGTCGATCAGCGCCCGCGGGTCGTCGGTGAGGCGCAGGGCGAAGCCGTCGGCGGCGACCTCGACATCGCGCGAGAGCTGTGCTCCGGCAACGCCGATGACGAGCGAGACAAGCCCGATCGCGACGCCATACGCCGGCAGCGCCGCCGGTGCGGCGGGGTCGGCACCGCCGCGCCGGGCGAGTGCCGTGCCGCCGAGGCTGAACGCGAGCATGCCGAGCGGGGCGACGATCGCGATGAAGGCCAGGCCGCGCCAGATGTCGTCGTTTCGCGCATGCGCGAGCTCGTGCGCGAGCACCGCCTCGAGCGCCGGACGCTCGACCCCGCTCAGCAGGTTGTCGTAGATGACGACGCGCTTTGTCGGCCCGATCCCCGAGACGTAGGCGTTGAACGCGGTCGAGCGGCGGCTGGCGTCGACCTCGTAGACATCGCCGACCTCGACCCCGGCGCGCTCGGCGAGCTCGAGCACAGAATCGCGGGCGGGGAACGGCGGCAGCCGCTCGAAATCGTTGAACAGCGGTGCGAGGACGACCGGGAAGAGCAGCTGGGAGACGACCGCATAGACGACGACCCCGCCGGCCGCGGCGGCCCACCAGGCGCGCGGCAGGCGGCGGACGAGCGCGAGCAGGATCGCCGCGCCCGCCGCGGTCAGCAGTGCGCCGATCGCGACCGACTTGCCCTCGTCGGCGAGCCAGCCGGCGAGATCCTGGGTCGAGAGGCCGACGTCGGCGGCGCGCTCGTGGGCGATCGCCGAAAGCGGCAGACCGACGATCGCGATCGTCACCGAGAGCGCCGCTCCGGCCGCGGCGGCGCCGAGCACCGGCCGGCGGGCGAGGCCTTCGAGCCGGCGCCTGGCAAATCGCGGCCTGCCGAGCGCAAGCGAGACGAGGGCCGCGGTCGTGAGGCCGATTCCGGCAAGGGAGAGGGCGCGCTGACCGTCGCGGAAATTTTCGGCGCGTTCGACCTGCTGCGGATCGAAGAAGTCGCCGATCGCGACCGAGAGCGGCTCGATCGCTTCCGCCCGCGGGCGCAGCAGCAAGACCGCGCCTTCGGCGACCACGACCGCGGCGATTGCGACGGCGCCGAATTGCAGCGCCGTACGCACGGCCGAGCCGCCACCAGTCCCGATCGGGCGCATCCACTTACGATAAGCGCCAGCCACTCGGTCCTCGTGCCTCCGGCGCCCGGACCACCGTTGCCATGCAGATCGCGATCCTCTCGGACATCCACGCCAACCTGCCGGGGCTCGAAGCCGTGCTCGCCGACATCGACGACGGTGGACCCGAGGAGATTTGGTGCCTCGGCGACGTCGTCGGCTACGGCGCCAGCCCAGATGGATGCGTCGACCTCGTCGCCGAGCACTGCCGTACCTGCCTCGTGGGCAACCACGATCTGGCGGTGCTCGACCGGCTGGACACCTCGACCTTCTCCTCGTCGGCCGCTGCGGCCGTGGAGTGGACGGTCAAGCACTCGTCGAAGGCGAGCCTCGACTTCCTCGGCGGGCTCCAGCCCTCTGACTCGAGCCGCCCCGCCGCGCTCTACCACGCCTCCCC
>JBPCRS010000100.1:0-14975 GCA_050996575.1 Solirubrobacterales bacterium | reverse complement strand
TGCCGCTGGCGAGGATTGCCGGGCCGGCGCGGCGCACCGCGCGCGCCATCGCCAGGTGCTTGTCCTCCTGCAGTCGCAGCTCCTCGCGATATCGCGAGACGAGCAAGAGGCAGTAGTCGGTGCCTGCGCCGAACATCAAAACGGCGAGGATCGACGTCCCCTGCGAGTCGACGTGGAGGCCGCCCTTGGCCATCAAGTAGGCGATCGCGGTCGCGACCGTGTAGGAGAAGAAGACGACGGCGAGCGGCGTGATCGCGATCAGCGGTGCGCGGTAGATCAGCAGCAGCAGGACGAGGACCAGGGTCGCGGTCGCGATCAGCAGCGTCGTGTCGAGACCCTCGAAGATCTCGGCGGAGTCGTTGGTGAAGCCGATCGAGCCCGAGAGGTAGGTCTCGAGGCCATCGGTTTCGCCGAGCGCCGCGGCCGCGGCCTCGCCCTCGTCGGCGAGCTGCTCCTGGTCGCCGCCCCGGAAGAAGGCGGTGGTGAAGGCGACATCACCCTCGGGCGAGACGGCGTCGGCCGCCTCGGGGCTCTGGAACGGGACGATCGGCTCCCCGACCGCCGTGTCGAGTTCGGCGAGGGCGGCCGCGTCATCCTCGATCTGTTGCTTGTCGGCCTCGGTCAGCCCGCCCTCGCGGCGGTAGATGACGATCGCGTTCTCGGTGTCGCCGTCGGTGAAGCGCTCCTCGAGCTCGGCGAGCACTTCCTTCGACTCGGCCGAGCGCGGCAGAAACGACTCGGTCGAGTCGTCGGTCTCGTCGGCCAGCATCCCGCTCGGCCCGAACATCGCGAACAACAGCACGACCCAGATCGCGAAGACGACCCACTTCGAGCGGCGTCCGGTGACGATGTCGGCGAGCGCTCGCAAGGCGCGGCAGAGTAGCTGCGGTCAGCCCGTTTAATCGGACGTGACCGCGACGCGGGCGATCGTGGTCAGCGACTGGTAGTAGACGTCGCGGCCGAAGCCGGGCGCCGGAAAGAGGAAGCCCTGGATCGGCGAGGGGACGTCGACGCGGGCCTTCTCGGCGCCGGTGTCGAGGTCGAGGACGACGAGCCGGTCGCTTGTCGCGGCAAGCGAGGCACGACGAGATCTTTCCGAGCGCACGACGAGCGGTCCAAGCCTGCGCATCACCGGCCTCACCCCGCGCCATCGAAGCGGCGCGAAATCGCGCCAGTCGCCGACGACGAGCTCACGCGTGTCCGGGTAGAGGATCATGTGGCCGGCGTGGCAGATCTCGTCGCGGCGCCAGAGCGACTCGAGCTCGTCGCCGACCAGCTTCCAGGCGCGAACGCCGCCGTTTCCGGAGTCGTAGGCGACGATGATCCGGCCCTCGGGGTCCCAGCCCGGCGGATTCGACTCGGTCCCGTACGGCAGCCCTGAGATCTCGACCGATCGCGTGCCGGCATCGTCGAGGCGCGCCCACCAAAGCCGCACCGGGCTCGCCTGCGACCCGCTTCCGAGCATCGTGTGGTCGACGAGGTTGCGGCCGTTGTCCATCCAGAAGACGTGCTCGTCGGTGATCACCGGGTCCCAGCCGAAGCTGCGCTCGGGCGCCGGGCCGTAGCTCGGGCGCCAGTCCTGGTCGATCTCGAGCCGCCCGGCGGCGCGGTCGAGCTGCAGCCTGAACAGCGCCGTCGTGCCGACCGCGATCACGCTCTCGCCGTCTGAGGCGAGCCGCGCGATCGAAGGCTCGGGCAGGCGCAGCGGCTCGGCCACCGGGGCAAGCGTCTCGGGGTCGAGCACGGAGAAGGTCGAGGGCTCGAGGCCGGCGGGCGCGTCGCAGTCCTTGGTCACGATCTCGCCGCCGTCGAGGACGACGAACGAGTTGTGCGGGCGCTCGACCGGCAGCCGGTGCGAGGCGAGCACTTCGAGCTCGGCGCTGAGCCGGTGCGCCCAGCGGCCGAAGACCATGTGCAGATCGCCGTTCGCGTGGGCGGCGATTCCGCCCGGCCACCAGGCACCCCCGGGAAGGTGCGGGGTCGAGGCGGTCACGGCAAGCGTCTTCGGGTCGAGCCGCTCGACCCAGCCCTCGACCGGCCCTCGCTGCGGGCCGCCGCGCGGGATCCCGTGACGAAGCGCGTAGAGCTCGCCGGGGTCTCGCCGGAGAAGGACGTCGGTCGCGAACGCATCGTGGACCGCGGCCACCTCGAGCCCCTCCCCCGGGCCGATCCCGAGCCCCGATTGGCCGTCGCCGACCCCCCAGCGCCGCGGGCCGCCGTCCTCGCAGCTCCAGGGCTGGGGCCAGTAGCCGCCGCCGGTCCCGGTCATGCCCCGACGTCGGTCAGCTCGGGCTCAGCCCCCGAGGCGCAGCGGATCAACGTCGCCCGCTCGAGCGGTTCAGGTTCAACATCACGAGCGGCCCGTCCTCGGGGCTTTCGGCGAGCTCTCGCAGCTCGGCTATTTGCGCCTGGTCGGGTTCGACCGCCATCTCAGCTTCCTCTCTTTGCCACGCCGAGCCAGATCTCGCTCAGCGTCCGGACCGCCGTCTCGACCGCGACCCGTGGTTCATGTCCAAAGGCGTCGAGCAGGTAGCTCGTGTTGAGCAGGTTGAGCGCCCGCGCCGTGTCCTCGATCTCCGCCCGCGGCCGCGCCGAGAGCGCCGGGATCGCTGCCAGCGAATCGGCGACGAGCTCGTCGAAGCGGTGGCGGATCGTTTCCTGGGCGGCGGCGATCTCGGGGTCGCTGGTGGCCGCCTCGGAGAGCGCGCGAAGCAGCGGGCCGTGGCGGCTGTAGGCGGCGACGGCGGGCTCGATCGCGGCGAGGACGGTGTCCTCGGCGGAGAGCGCGCCCCCGGAGGCGAGCCCGACCTCGGCTACATACAGCTCCTCGATCGCCTCCCGGCTCGCCTTCAGCAGGAGGTCGCCGAGGTCATCGAAGTGGCGGTAGAAGAGCGTTCGCCCGATCCCGGCCATGTCCATCACCTCGCCAACCGAAAGCTCGGCGAAGGAGCGGTCGCGAACGAGCGCGGCGGCGGCGGCGATGATCCGCGCCCGGCTTTGCTCGCGAGACTGCCTGGCGCGCGTCTTTCGGGCCACGGCGGTGTTCATCTCATGCAGATGAGATCGAGCCGAACCCGACGCGAAGCGGAGGATTCGGCGGTGTTCATTTGGCGATCATAGCGAGAAGTTGACACGCTGTCACACATTGTGTAACTTCTATAATCGAACGATGAGGCCCAGGGAAGGAGCTTCCGAGAGATGAAGACGGAGACGGTCGACTGCGCGCACCCGCGCCTGCTTGCGGCGCTCGTGATCGCGCTCGTCGCATCCGCGGCGCTTGCCGCTCCCGCCGCCGAGGCCCGGCCGGCCGCGAAGGCGAAGGACGACCGCCCGAACATCCTCGTCGTGATGACCGACGACATGGCGGCCGACGACATCGCCCACCTGCCGAACGTCAAGCGCCTGCTCCAGAACAAGGGCACGACCTTCGAGAACGCGATCGACTCCTTCCCCCTCTGCTGCCCCGCACGCGCCACCTTCATCACCGGCCAGTACGCCCACAACCACGGCGTGATCGGCAACTTCAACCCCTACGGCTGGTACGGGATGAAGAACCGCGCGAATACGCTGCCCTCCTGGCTCCAGGACGCCGGCTACGACACGACCCTGATCGGCAAGTGGCTGAACGGCTACGGCGCCAAGGACGGGGTCGGCGAGGTGCCGGCCGGGTGGGACACGTGGCGCGGTCTGCTCGACCTCTCCGCCTACGACTACTTCAACTACGTGATGAACAAGGACGGCAAGCTGCAGAGCTGGGGCGATCCGGCCTTCGCCGCCGGCCTCGTCGAGTTCGGCAACATCCAGGTGGTCCCGGGCCCGCAGTCGGTCCAGTCGATCCAGGCGAAGCTCCAGGAGGTCTTCGGGCCGCCGCCGTACTCATATTGGGGGACCGAGGAGACCGAGGACTACTCGCCCGATGTCACGGGCCAGATCACCCAGGACCGGATCAAGAAGGAGGCGAAGTCGAAGAACCCCTTCTTCATCTGGTGGTCGGTCGCGGCGCCGCACCGCGAGGACGTGGCGACGGCCCTGATGGGCCGCCCAGGCCCCGACCCGCGCCCGGCGCCTCGCTTCGCCGACGACGTCGCCGACCTCGAGCTGCCGCGGCCGCCGAACTTCGACGAGGGCGACATCTCCGACAAGGGCTCGCCGATTCAGCAGTTCGCGAAGCCGCTGACCGAGGCGCAGCTCGAGATGCTGCGGCTCAACTACCAGGGCCGGATCGGCTCGCTGCTCGCGGTCGACGAGCGCGTCGGCCAGCTCATCTCCCAGCTGAAGAAGACCGACCAGCTCGAGAACACGATGATCATGTTCCTCTCCGACAACGGCTGGCTCCAGGGCGAGCACCGGATCCCCGGCGACAAGTTCCTCCCCTACGAGGAGTCGATCCGCGTGCCGATGATCCTCCGCGGCCCCGGCGTGCCGAAGGGGCAGACGATCGAGGGCCAGGTCTCGAACATCGATTTCGCCCCGACCCTGGTCGACGCCGCCGGCGCGAAAGCGGGCCGGACGATGGACGGCGTCTCGCTGCTGCCGACAGCGAAGAAGCCGAGCCGCCGCCCCGACCGCGCGCTCGAGATCGAGGCCCCATACCCGCTCTTTGCCGGCAACATCCCGGTCAACCAATGGGATCGCCCCTACTCGGGCGTTCGCACCGACCGCTTCACCTACATCGTCTGGACCGAGTCCGGCGACGAGGAGCTCTACGACCGCGACGCCGACCCCTACCAGCTCCAGAACGTCGCCGCCGACCCCGCCTTCGCCGAGGTCAAGGCCGACCTCGCCGCGAAGCTGGTCGAGCTCGACAAGTGCAAGGGGCGCTCGTGCGACGTACGGCCGTAGCGGGCGCTTCGCGGCGGGGCCGGATCGCCACCGGCCGCCACGATTTCGCTCTTTGACACCTGGGGGGTGTCAAAGTGCGAAATAGAAGCGGGCGAGGGGAATCGAACCCCCGTAGCCAGCTTGGGAAGCTGGAGCTCTGCCATTGAGCTACACCCGCAGGGGCCGCGCATTCTAAGAGACCATCCGGAAACCCGCGTGCGGGCAGGGAGGGGTCGCTCCATAGAGTTCGGAGGGTGAGCGCACGCGCCTTCGCAGCAACGCTCGGCGTTCTCGCCGTGATCGGCCTGCTCGGCTACGGCCTGCTGAGCAAGGGCGGCGCCGACATCGCCGAGGGCGAACCGGCGCCCGAGGCCGAGCTGCCGAAGCTCGACGGCACCGGCACCGCCTCGCTCGCCGACTACCGCGGCCAGTGGGTGCTGGTCAACTTCTGGGCCTCGTGGTGCAACCCGTGCCGCGCCGAGTCGCCCGACCTCCAGCGCTACCAGGAGAAATACGGCAGCGACACGTTCACCGTGCTCGGGATCAACCAGCGCGACCTGACCGACGACGCCGACGAGTTCATCGAAGAGTTCGGCCTCACCTACCCGCAGCTTCGCGACGCCGAGGGCGAGCAGGCCGAGCCGTTCGGCATGTCGGGCCTGCCCGAGTCCTTCCTCGTCGACCCCGAGGGCCGGTTGGCGCTGATCCGCCGCGGCCCGGTCGATACGGCCTACCTCGAGAAGTACGTCACCCCGCTGATCACGGCGGCGACGGTCGAGGAGGACTCGTCCGCCTCGTGAGAATCCGCAGGCTCCTCCCCACGCTTGCGTTCGTGGCGGCGCTCGCGCTCGCCGCGCCCGCCGGCGCCCAGGAGAACAACTCGAGCCCGAGCATCTCGGCCGCGCCACCCGCGAGCGGTTCCGCGGAACTGCAGACCGACCTCGCCGACCTCGAGGACGAAATCATGTGCCCGATCTGCGGCACCGCGCTCGGGCTCTCCGAGTCCCCCCAAGCAGACCGCGAGCGCGCCTACATCCGCGAGCTGATCGCCGAGGGCCGGACGAAGGACGAGATCAAGGACGCGCTGGTGGCGGAGTACGGGGATGAGGTGCTGGCAGTGCCGGGAACGGACGGGTTCGACCTCGCGGCGTGGGTTGTGCCGGGGGTGGCGCTGCTGCTCGCGGCGGTGGCGATCTTCGTCGGGTTGCGGCGGTGGCGGGGGGTCAAGGAAGGCGGGGACGGAATCGACGTCCCGGAAAAAGCTTCCGACGAGGATCGACTGAACTCGGATATGGCCCGCTACGACCTGTAGCGCTGTATATGGCGGCGCTTCGAACTCAGATCTACCTCACGGCAGAGCAGCGCAAGCACCCCGATGAGCGCGCACGCCGGGAGGATCGCTCGCTTGCCGACCTCATCCGCGAGGCGGTCGACGCCTTTCTCTCAGAGCCCGAGCCCGATTTCGACGATGTCCTGGATGAGACATTCGGCGCCTGCCCGGACTTCGAGGCGTCTTCCCGAGATGAATGGTCGGAACGGGAGAAGCGCCTAGGTGTCTGAGCTACTGCTCGGCACCGACGTGATCATCGACCACATCCGCGGAGCCCGCTCACTGCGCCAGCTCCCAAGTCGAAAGGTCGCGATATCGGTCGTCACGCGGTGCGAGCTCTTTGCTGGTCGTCTCGCAGATGAAGCCCAGGTTTCCCGACTGCTGTCGCCAATGGAACAGATCCCGGTCGACCTGGCGATCGCGGAGCGTGCCGGCCGTCTCAGGAGGTCAACCGGGATCGCGACGCCGGACGCCTTGATCGCCGCAACCGCGCTCGAGCAAGGGCTGACGCTGATGACCCGAAACGTCAGGCATTTCGGACGGGTGCCAGAACTTTCCCTGGCCGACGGCGAATAGCGAGGAAGCGCCGGGTCAACACCGAAGCCGCTTCGCTTCGAGTTTGATCGCTGCCCTTTCCGAGGCGGGTAGGTAGCCGACGTCGCCTGGGTAAGTTGCAGTGACCTTCCGCTTGCCGGGCCGGCAGATCCGCAGCCTCGCGGCGAACTCATCGTCGGCGTCGACCGTCATCTTGGGGTCCGCCCCCTTTCCGGCGGCGACGATCTCGACCTCGCCCGTGGGCACTCCGCCGTCCGCCGTTGTGAGCTCCCCCGAGACGACGAGCTTCCCTTTTTTCAGTTTGAGCTTTTCGAGCTGGAGGTCGACCGCTCGACGCTGGCAGGACGCGGTAAGGCTTGCCTGCGCGCTATAGGAGCGCCCGGAGGCCGTGCCGGTCCCGGTGATCGTCAGAGCGCGCGATCCGGGCTCCCTCAGGCGCAGCGACCAGGTGTGCGGCTCGGAAGCGCCGGCCTCCAGGACCCCCTCCGAGACGTTCTGAGCCGGACCTCCGGAGACGAGCTCGGCCCCAGCTGGCAGAACGAGCTCGGCGCGGGCGTCGGCGGCGTCGACCGAGGTGCCGTTTCGCAGCGTCGCGTCTAGGCGGAGGGGCACGCCGCAGCGCGTCGGCGCGGCAGGGGTAAGCGCGAGCGTGGTCGGCACGACCTCGGTGACGAGCGCAGGCGGATCGGGCGGCGGAGGATCGGGCGGCGGGCAGACGCCGGTGATCGCGATCGAGTCGGATGAGTTGAACGTCTCCCCCATCGTCCCGCCCGCTCCGGTAAGGCTGAGTTGATGGGTTCCGTGGGCGGTTGGGCGGAGGGTCCAGGAGCGGACCTCGGAGGCGGGGGTCGACGTTTCGAGCGTTCCGCCGGAGACCTGCTGGATGGCGGGGCCCGAGACGAGTTCGATACCCGCCGGGAAGGTGAGGGAAGCAGTGGCGCTCTCGGCGTCCAGATCGTCGGAGGAATTCTCGAACGCCGCGGTGACAACGATCTCCGAGCCGCAACTCACTGACGACTCCGAGCCGGTGATATTGACCGGATCGACCTCGGGCGCGCTCAGCTGCTCGAGCGACGACTCGGCTGCGAGCGCGAATGGCTCGGCGTTGGCGCCATCGACGGTGGAGGAGGCCTCGACCTTGTAGATCGTCTCCTGCGCCGCCGGCGAGCGGATTTGCTCGACCGTGTCGTTCGGGTCTCCGGCGTCAGGCCCGCCGCCGTGGCCGGGGTCTGCAGGCGGCGCGATCGCGGCGAGGTCGGATGCTCGGTAGGCGCGCAAATCGAGATTGGAAACGGTGTAAGCGAGGCTCTGCTCGTAGATGCCGCGAAGCTCCCAGGCGAGGGTCGCCTTGTCGCCGGCGCCGACGGTTGAGCGGTAGAAGCGCGCCGAGCCGCCTTCGACAGTGCTCTCGGCGGTCTGCGTGCGGTGCGCGAGTGCCTCGGTCAGGTCGAGTGCGCCCCACCCCGAATCCGGCTGCCAACTCGTCTGGCCGGCGAAGTCGCGCGCCGAGTTGATCAGGATCGCGCGCTGAACCTTCGGATCGGAGATCCCCGCGCCCTCGAGAAGGGTCAGGGCGCCGGCGACGTGGGGGGCGGAGAAGGAGGTGCCGTTGACATTGGTGAAGTCGGCACAGCTCGTGTCGGGGTCGGTGAAGTCGCCGTCGCAGGGAGGCGCGGTGTTCTCCCAATGGCCGCTCGGGCTTAATATCGAGAGCCCGGGGGCTACGAGGTCCGGCTTCTTTCGGCCGCCGGGGCTGGGTCCGCGCGAGGAGAAGCTGGCGATGATGTCGTCGGCGGTCGAGGTGGTGCCGAGATCGGCGAAAGCGCCGATCGTGAGGACGTTGCGGCCGACGTTTCCAACGGTGCCGATGGTTGGGCCGTCGTTGCCGGCGCCTTGCGCGTAGCCGACGTTGAAGGCGTCGACGAGGAGGTCGTCGGGTGCACCGGAGTTGTCGTCGTTCGTGTCGCCCCCGAAGCTGAGGTTGAAGGCCTCTGCGGGATCCGTGGCGCCGGGGTTGCCGTCAAAGTCCGGAATTCCGAGGAGGTACGTATCGCGGCCAGCGACAAGATGATCTGTGCCGTGGGCGACACCGCGATGGGCAATTTCTTGTGAAGCGACAACGCCAGAGGTGTGAGTGCCGTGTGTACTGCTTGAGCTCACCGGGAGAAGAGCAGGATCGCGATCAACAGCGAGGCCGGCGAAGGCGGGATGCGTCGAGTCCGGTACCTCGCTTGCGATGCCGGCGTCGGCCGGAACGCTGTCGATTCCCCCGGTGCCGCCGGTGAAGCCGGCTGCCCACCAGGAGGGTGCGCCGGTAACTGGTACTGAGACGTCCATCAGTGGCCGATCGACGTCGGCAGGCGTGATGAACTGGACGCCACGACGGGACGCAAGTCTTGCAAGCTCACCGCGCGGCAAGCGCGCGACGATCGCGTTGGCGATCACGTCGCGCACTAGCACCTTTCCTCCGCCGTTTCGAACCGCGACGACGACCGGGATTTGCTGCGCGGATGCTTTGGCAACGTCATCGCCGAGAGCATCTATCCCGCGCGTGTAGCGGCGCTCATTGCGACGCCCAACGTCCTTCTCCCCAACGGTGATCCGGTCGGGGCGCTCGGCACCGTCTCCGCTCGCCGTGGTCGCTGACGGCGGGAATACGACGCGCTGGAACGCGGGACGAGAAGTCGCCCGGAGTACGGGCTGGTCAGCGAGCATGATCCGGACGCGGACGAGTTCGGCGGGATCGCCCACGAGCAGATCCGAAGCTACACCGCGCGGCGACCAGGTTGTCGCGGGATCGAGACGAGCCCCGTCTCCCACATCTCCGCCGGCGAACGCAGCGCCCGTTCCGGCGATGGCGAGAACGACGGCGAAGCCGCAAACTGCGATCCCTATCCGTCGCTGTGCCCTCATCCCCTCCGTGAAGTATCGGCAAATCGAGCGGCCGAAATGCGGGTTGCAGACACGTCAGCCCCTCGGGATGACCGTGACCCTACGACTTGTAGATGCCTTCGGCCCGTAAGGCCAGCCGTTCTCGGGGGTAAGGAAGGCGCGAAATCTGATCGGGGTCCGAGCCGTATAGAAGCGTCCGAAGCGGTACTTCTTCCTGAACGCGCCCTTGGCGTTCGTACGGAATGCTCCGTCCACGGTTCGCCAGCTCTTCTTCGTGACGTCGTAGAACTGCACCTCGACGATCTTGCCGGCGTTTGGGATCGCCGCGCCCTGCGAACCGATCGAGCCCTTGAACCTGGCGACCTTGCCGGCCTTGACGCGCTTGCGCTTCACCTTAAAGCCGATCGAGCCCCCAACGTTCAGACGCAGCTCATCGGAGCTCGACTTCGTGAAGCGATCCGAGCCGTCGTAGAGGGCGCGAATCCTGCGTGAGGGTCCGGCTGGCAGGTTGACCGAGAACTCGCCTTGGCCGTTCGTCCGAGCGGTCAGTTCGTTGCTGTTCTCGAACGAACCCTCGTCGTAGGTCTCGCGGACGACGATCCGCTCGCCGCCGACGTCGGCCTCCCCATTCCGTAGGGTGCCCGAGACGGTCACCACGTGGCCGTATGCCACGGTCGTCTGCTCGGTCTTGCCCTCGATCCCGGCGCGCAGCGCGGTCACCGCCTTGATCGGCAGGGTCAGCTTCATCGGCTGGCCATTGGCCCGCGCCGAGCTCTGCCCGATATTGCCGGCGACGTCGGCGACGGCGGCACGAAACTCGTAGTCGCCATCAGCGAGGTCGTCGGATGGAACCTTCGCCTCGAGCGCCGAGCCGGTAATCGTCGTCGGCAGCCCCTGCCACGCCAGCGACCCCGCCTTGCGGTACTCGATCACGCCTTCGGCGGCGCCTGAGAGCGTTTCCGTGAACGGCGCACGCAACAGCTCGGGTTTCTCGGCCGCTTGAACGTTCTCAAATGCGACCTGCGGGGCGGTCTTGTCGACCTTGACCGTGGCCGAGCCTCCGCCGCCCTCGTTGCCGGCGAGATCGCGCGCCGAGTAGCGGACCTCGCTGATGCCCTCCGCGGTCAGGCTCTTCGCCGCTTGATCGCTTGCCGAGGACGTCCGCTGTCCGTTGACGTCGATGAACGTCGCCGGCTGCTCGGCATCGCCGACGACCGGGGTCATGCCCGAGAGCGCGTCAGTCGCGGTCGCCGCCAGTGCAACGTCGTGGTTCACCCACCCGTCGGGCACACTTCCGAGCGTCGTATTGGGCACGGTCTTGTCGACCTTGAGCTCGGTGTGGAGGACGGCGCCTGAGGGAAGTCCGGCACCGGTCACGGCGACGACATGGACGTAGCTCGAGCCCTCGGGGAGGTTCGCGATGTCGCCGGTGAGGTTGCCCTGCCCGGGCTCGTTCACCTCGCTGCCGGTGCAGAGATTTGCCGGAACCTGCTGAGCACACGGATTCGAGGTTGCCGCCTGGTCGATGCTGACCGCGTATCCCTGAATGCCGGAGGGATTACCCGCGCCAGGAGTGACCGCAGACCAATCCTGCGGGTAAGGGAACTCGTCCCCCGCAATCCACCCGTTCGCGATACCCGGCTGGGAGTTCGCAGGAACCGTCTCATCAACCCGCAGATTCACCGTCTGCGCTGCGCCCTCGTTGTGATTTCCCGCCGCGTCCTGCTTCCAGACCTTGAGTTGGAAGTGGCCGTTGCCCGGAAGCTGGTCGTCGAGCGTCAACGAGGTGACCGACGCCGGGGCGTACTGAACGCCGGAGTCGTATCCACCGCCGACCTTGGTAATCCGGTATCGAGTGCCCTCGAGCGGCGAGGTCTGCTGACCCGCCGGCGGGTTTGCGAAGTTGACGTGGAAGTCGTCCTCGGGGAACCAGCTCTCGCCCTCGGCGACACCGAGCGACGAGACCGCTGTCGGGGCGACCGAGTCGACCATCACGGTGTGGGTTGAGGGCGAGCTGTAGTTCGGCGAGGAGCCGAGGTCGCGGGTGTATCCCATGACCGTGTTGCTGCCCTCATGGAAGGGCCCGGCGCCGACGTTGAGCCCGCCGAGCGCCTTCGAGTCCGAGCCTGGGCAAGGCGCCATCGACTGGAAGCCCAGCCCGCCGCCTAGCTCACCGCAGGCGTTTGCGGCGCTCGTCGCGAGGTTGCCGTTGACATAGAGCTCGACAGCGCGGACCCCGGAGCCGAGGTCGGAGCCGGAGACTGTCGCGCCCTGCGAGCCGGTCTTCCATCCGCCCGATACCAGCGACCCGCCGAGGCTCGCCGCCGACGGAGCCACCTCGTCGTACATGTTGAAGACGTACTGGCGCGAGAGGGTGAAGTTGGAGAACGGGTAGAAGTCGTTGCCGGCACAGCCGCCGTTGCCCTGCGGACAGGTCTGCGAGAGCGAGAGCCTGGTGGTGTCCGAACTCGGCGCGGACCAGTCGATCCGCTGCCACGTATCGTTCTGGGTGGAACCCGCGTGCGGCGTTGAGTAGAAGGCGCTCGGCGTCCCAAGTCGGAGCTGGCTGTGGTGCCCGAGGGAGTTCCGGATCGCCAGGTCGACGTGTCCAGACAGATATCGGGTTCCGCTCGGCGCGTAGAAGTTCCACTCGAAGTGGCTGCCCTGCGGCAGGGTCTGGTTCCCGTACATCGCAAGGCCGATGCCGTCCGAGACCCCGCACTGGTTGGCGTAGCTGTACTGGCCTCCGGATGCGGCCGCGGAAACGTCGGGGTGCCCGTAGGAAGGCCCGGTCTCGGGAATGTCGCACTCGCGCACGGTGTACGTGCCCGCCCGTGCTTCAGCCGCGAGTGCCAGCCAGCAGACGGCAGCAAGGAGGATCGCGACTCCGACCCGCTTTCTCGTGATCAACCGTGCTTCCATCGACTTCCCTTTCCGGTCGGCGTTTCTCGTCTCGGCACGCTCATGGAGCGAAATCTCCGCCCGTAGGGGCGCTGCCACCGTTTGAAGATCCGCCCTCGGCCGCTGGCTGCGAGCTTCCGGTCGGCGCACCGATCGGCGCGAACTCCTGAGCCGTTGCGGGTGGCGGTGGCGGCTCCTCCGGTTGCTCCTCGACCGGCGGGCTCTCAAGCGCAGGTAATTGCTCCGAGGGGGCAGCGGGCGCGGCCGGGGCGGGCGCTGGCTGGGGCTCGGGGGTGGGCTCGGGTTCCGGTGCAGCTGCGAGCGAAAGCGCCGCATGGCGCTTCGCGTCGCTGCGCTCACGCTCTACGGATCGCTCCATTGCAACCGGCTCGGGGGCGGGCGGGCGCTCCTCGCGAAGCCCTGGAACCACTCCGGCGGCGACGCAGGCGGTAGCGGCAGCGCTCGTTCCCAAGCAGGCAGCAACGACCTTCGGCAACGCGCCGAGCCCGGCAAGCTTCGCGAAAGCACCTGCCCCAGCTACGCCCGCTCCACGAGTACCACCTACGGCACCCACCTGGGTAGCGGCCTGCTCGGCTGCCTCGGAACCGCGGCTGAAGAGCGACCCGGCTGCCTGCTTGCCTCGTTCCGCGACGGCAACCGCTCGGTCGACGATCGAGCCGTCGCCAGTGAAAGCAACATCAGCGACACCCGTGAGAGCGACCGAGCTGCCGAGCTCGTGCAGATGCCCATTGAGTTTGGTGACGAATCCGGCGCAGGTGCGGCAATGGGCGAGGTGCTGTTGCGCCTGGCGCTGTTGATCCTCATCAGCCACCCCCGCCGCAACGGCTCGGAGAAGTGGCTCGCGACTATCGCACCAGTCGCCGCCTTCGACCATGCGTAGCTTGCTCGCGACCTCGGCTACACCTCGCTCGATCTCCTTGCGATAAGCCCGAGGCGATAGTCCGTCGACCAAGCCACATACCTCGCTTGGCTCGAGCCCCCATCCATAACGAAAGACGAGCACCGCCCTGCGACGAGGGGGCAGCGATCCGAGAACGTCCCTCGTGACCGAGGAAGTCTCCGCCCGAGCCGCGACCTCGTCCGGCGTCAAGGTCAGGTCGGCAGCATTGGCCGCAACGTCAATCGACACCGTGGGCTTGCGCCCGCGCCTGCGCATCTCACGGCTGGCCTGGTTGGCCACTGCCGTCATCAGATAGCGCCGCAGCTCCTCGTCGTCGAGGTCGCGCGGCTTTCGATCAAGGCTCGAAAGAGTGCTCAGCCAAGCGCCGGAGTAGATGTCCTCCAGCTCGTCGTCCGAGAACGCTGTCCCGAACGCCCGCCGAACCATCCCGATGGCGGGCCGCCGCAGCTTCTCGAACAGACGCGCGTAGATCGCGTCGTTCGGAGTTCGGCCTCCCGACAGCCGCCCGCTGATCTCAGTTTCGCCGCTCGCTTGATGCACGTCACCCCCATCAAGCCCGGCGGCATGCGCGGCGCCCCCCTCCTCCCGCCCAGTCCTTGAACGAACGCGCTCCATGCGCGAAAACAGAGCCCCCATAGCTCCCCCCCTCGTCGAATCGAGACGACCGTAGGCAGCCGCGCGAAGCGGCGCGCCAGTCAAACCGTCGAGACCGGCTCCGGCAGAGTCGACATCCCGCTATTTACGAGATTTTTCTACGGAGTGGAGGGACCGGCAGAATCAGTACCGGGCACGCGACGCTATGCGCCCCCGACCGCCATCTCCCCAATCAACAGCGCCGGCGTCTTCACCGACCCCCCGAACGGCACCCACCTCGCTTCGTCCGCCGCCGCGCTCACCGCCTTCAGCATCGAGACCAGGTCCGAGGCGATCGTGAACTCGTTCGCGGGCTTGGTGAGCTTGCCGTTCTCGATCAGGATCCCGGTGGCGCCGACGGAGAAGGTGCCGGATACCGGGTTGACGCCGGAGTGCAGTCCGGCGACGTCGGTGACGTAGACGCCGTCGCCGGCTTCGGCGAGTAGCTCGTCGAAGCTGCCCTCCCCCGCCTCGACGACGGGGTTCGATGTGCCGACGCTCGGCGCCGAGCGGTAGCCGGCGCGTGATGCGTTGCCGGTCGAGCGTGCGTCGCCGCCTTCGCGGCGGGCGGTGTAGGAGTCGTGCAGGTAGTTGGTCAGCTGTCCCTGATTGATCAAGGGAGTTCGGCGCCTGGGTGTGCCCTCGGCGTCGAACGGGCTCGTGCCGAGGCCCTCCGGGTCGAGGCCGTCGTCGGCGAGGGTGAGCGCGGACGAGCCGATCTCCTCGCCGAGCCGGCCGGCGAACGGTGAGCGACCGCGCTGGACGGCGGCGGCGCTGAGCACCGCGCCGATTAAGCCGGCAAATGAGGCGGCGACTGTCGTGTCGAGGACGACCGGGCAGGTCCGCGATTTCGGCTTTTCGGCGCCGAGCAGCGCGGTCGCGGGGGGGGGGGCAGCCGAGCGACGAAGCGCTAGGGGTAAG
>JBPCRS010000093.1:0-16538 GCA_050996575.1 Solirubrobacterales bacterium | reverse complement strand
AGGAGGCGCTGCTCGCGAACTGGGACGCCGAGGGTCTCGGCGCCGACGGAGTCGTAACCGGGCTCGCGCTGGTCGGTGGAAAGAAGGTTGCGCTGATGGCCAACGACCCGACGGTGAAGGCCGGATCGTGGGGCGCGAAGACGGTCGAGAAGATCATCCGGATTCAGGAGCGGGCCACCTCGCTCGAGTTGCCGATGATCTATCTGGTTGATTCGGCGGGCGGCCGAATCACCGACCAGGTGCAGATGTTCCCCGGCCGCCGTGGCGCCGGGCGAATCTTCCACAACGAGGTCAGGCTCTCGGGCCGGGTACCGCAGGTCTGCGTGCTCTTCGGCCCGTCGGCCGCCGGAGGCGCCTACATTCCGGCCTTCTGCGACGTCGTGATCATGCGCGACGGCAATGCCTCGATGTACCTCGGCTCGCCCCGGATGGCGCAGATGGTGATCGGCGAGGATGTGACGCTCGAGGAGATGGGCGGCGCCCGAATGCACACCTCTGTCTCCGGCTGCGGCCACTTCCTCGCCAAGACCGACGAGGAGGCGATCGACCTCGCCCGCGACTACCTCTCGTTCATGCCGCGCTCGTGGCGTGAGCCCGCGCCATCGGCGCCGCCGGCCGAACCCGCGTCCGAGCGCTCGCCGGCCGAGATCGTTCCCGCCGATGAGAAGACGTCGTTCGACATCAAGGAGCTGATTGCCGCGCTCACCGACGAGGGCTCGTTCCTCGAGGTCCATGCTCGCTGGGCGAAGGAGCTCGTTGTCGGCTACGCGCGCCTCGACGGCCGCGCGATCGGGATCGTCGCCAATCAGCCGAAGCAAAAGGGCGGGGTGCTCTTCGTCGACTCCGCCGACAAGGCGTCGCGCTTCATCCAGACCTGCAACGCGTTCAACTTGCCGCTGCTCTTCCTCGCCGACGTCCCAGGATTCATGATCGGCACCGCGGTTGAGCGCCAGGGGATCATCCGCCACGGCGCGAAAATGGTCGCCGCCGTCTCCGAGGCGACCGTGCCGAAGATCTCGGTGATCGTCCGCAAGGCCTACGGGGCGGGGCTCTACGCGATGGCGGGACCTGCGTTCGAGCCCGATTGCTGCATCGCTTTCCCCCAAGCCTCGATCGCGATCATGGGCCCCGAGGCGGCGATCAACGCCGTCTTCTACAACCAGGTGCAGGCGATCGAGGACGAGGACGAGCGCGCCGAGTTCGTCCGAGCGAAGCGCGAGGAGTACGCCGCTGACATCGACATCCTCCACCTCGCCTCGGAGCTCGTCGTCGACGCGGTGATCGAGCCGAACGAGTTGCGGGGCGAGTTGATACGGCGCTACGCTCTGGCGGAGAGCAAGAACCGCCAATTCTCGGATCGGCGCAACCCGGTGACGCCGGTCTGAGCGACCCCGGCTCGGTGCTCAGGAATCGCCGTTCTGGCTCGCGCCCGGCGTGGCAGCGCCACGGTCGCCGAGCCGCTCGGTCATCCGCTCCTCCTCGCGGCGCTCGACCTCGGAGGTGGCGGGCATCACGTCGGGGCGGTGCTCCACGGACTCGCGCCAGTGGCCGGGGCCGGGGGTGTTGCCGTTTTGGCGCCGAGGCGCGGGCATGGGCACCCCGGCCCAGCCCGGGCGCTCGCGGACGCGGGCCTCGGCTGCGTCAAGGTAGTCCTCGAGGATCGTCAGTCCTTTGAGGCCGGGGACCTCGGCGATCGTCTCGTCGATTCCGCGCGCGTGCTCGCGGCCCTCGGCGCTGTCACCGAACAGGTAGAGGCCGAGCGCGTCGACCTCCTCTTCTGATTTGACGCCGGCGCCGACAGGGGTCCAGAGGTGAGAGAGGACCCAGCGGACCACATTTCGTGTGGCGCGCGATCGTTCCATTCGCGCTTTCGCCTGGGCGCGGTAGAAGGCAAAATGACGGCGCTCATCCTGGATCACCTTGCGCAGTAGCTGCTGCAGGACCGGGTGGTCGGAGCGCCGGATCAGCGCGTAGTAGCCGGTCAGAGTGGTCAGCTCGTTGACCGCGCCCCACATCATGTGGATCGCGACGAAGTCCTTGGCCAGCGACGAGCCGAGCATCGTCGGCACGATCCCGAGGCCGTTGCCGACCCCGATCGAGACGCGCAGCTCGCGCCAGCGGTTGCGGCGGGTGGGGAGGGGGGAGGAGCCGTCGGGCAGCCGCGGCTCGATTGGCTCCTCGATCCCGTAGAGGCGGAGGAAGTCGGAGAACGCCTCGCCGTGCCAGAGCTCCTCGTAGACCCAGCACGAGAGGAAGGCGGTGATCTGCGGGTCTGCCGCGGCGCGGGTGGCGAGAAGGTCGCGCATGTAGATCACCGTGTGCGTCTCGATGTCCATCATGTAGTGCATGCACATCACGTCGCCGTCGGTCAGCTCGTGCTTCGGGATCTCGTTCCAGGCGATCTCCGAGAGATCGACTTTCCTCGAGTTGCGCAGGTAGCGGTCGAGGTCGAACTCGACCAGCGTCTTCGTGCCCATTCAGCGTGCTCCCATTGCCAAGTGATCCGTCGCGGAGAAAGCTATGCAATCAATCCGGCTGAGGCTGCGTGAGCTCGCGACTGAGCTCGACGAAGTAGTCGAGCGCGGCGGGGTTTGCGAGTGAGTCGCGGCTCGCCGCACGCTCGGGCGGGGTGCCGGTGAGGATTCGCTTCACCGGGACCTCGAGGACCTTGCCCGACAGCGTCCGCGGGACTTCGGCGATCGCGTAGATCGCGTTCGGCACGTGGCGGGGCGAGCATTGCTCGCGGATCCGGCGCTTGATCTCGGCAGCGAGCTCGTCGCTCAGCTCCGTGTCCTCGCGCAGAACGACGAACAGCGGCATCCAGCCCTCCGTTCCCGGTCGCGGGATGTCGACGACGAGCGCGTCGAGGACCTCGGGAACCGCCTGGACGGCGCGGTAGATCTCGCTCGTACCCATCCGCACCCCCTGGCGGTTGATCGTCGAATCCGAGCGTCCGTAGATGATCGCCGTGCCGCGCGAGGTGATCTCGATCCAATCGCCGTGGCGCCAGATGCCGGGGAAGAGCTCGAAGTAGGAGGCGGCGTAGCGCGAACCGTCCTCGTCGCCCCAAAGGAAGAGCGGCATCGACGGCATCGGCTCGGTGATCACGAGCTCGCCGACCTCGTCGACGAGGGGCTTGCCGTCCTCGTTCCAGGCCTCGACCTTCGCCCCGAGCGAGCGGCCCTGGAGCTCACCGCGGTAGACGGGGAGCAGCGGCACGCCGCCGACGAAAGCGGTGCAGACGTCGGTGCCGCCGCTGGTCGAGAACAGCCAGGTGTCGGACCCGACCTGTTCGTAGATCCAGTCGAAACCCTCGGGAGAAAGCGGTGAGCCGGTCGAACCGATCGAGCGCAGCGCCGATAGGTCACGTCCCTTCGACGGCTCCGTGCCCCCCTTCATGCAGGCCGCGACATAGCTGGCGCTGGTGCCGAAGCAGGTCGTGCCGGAGCGCTCGGCGAGCTCCCAGAGCACGTCCATGTCCGGGTGCCCGGGATTACCGTCGTAGGTGACGATCGCCGAGCGCGTCAGGAGGACCGAGACGAGGAAGTTCCACATCATCCAGCCGGTCGTCGTGAACCAGAAGACGCGGTCGCCCTGTTGGGCGTCGAGGTGGAGGTTGAGCTTCTTCAGGTGCTCAAGCAGGATCCCACCGTGGCCTTGGACGATCGCCTTCGGCAGGCCGGTCATCCCGGAGGAGTAGAGAACCCAGAGCGGGTGGTCGAACGGAACCTGTTCGAAGCTCAGCTCCGAGTCTGGTGCGGAGCCGCCGTAATCGCTCCAAAGGATCGGCTCGTCGAGTTGGCCGAGGACCGGATCCCGGCCGAGGTAGGGGAGGACCACGGTGTGCTCGAGCGTCGGCATCTGGCGTTGCAGGCCCGCGACGACGTCGAGCCGCTCGAAGTCGCGGCCGCCGTAGCGGTAGCCATCGACGCAGAACAGGGCCTTGGGCTCGATCTGGGCGAAGCGGTCGACGACACTCGAGGCGCCGAAGTCGGGAGAGCAGCTCGACCAGATCGCGCCGAGACTGGCGGTCGCAGCGAAGGCGATGATCGTTTCGGGCACGTTCGGCATGTAGGCGACGACGCGATCGCCGCGACCGACTCCGCGATCCCGCAGTCCCGCGGCGACGCGGGTGACCTCGTCGCGGAGCTCACCCCAGGTCAGCTCGCTGAGCTCGCGTGCCTCGGAGGCGGCGAAGATCGCGATCTCGTCGGGGTCGCGGTCGCGGAAGAGGTGCTCGGCGTAGTTGAGCTCGGAGCCGGCGAACCACGTGGCACCCGGCATCGAGTGATCGCCGAGCACGGCGCTGTACGGCTTCGACGCGCGGACCTCGAAGAACTCCCAAATCGATGCCCAAAAAGCGTCGAGCTCGTCGACCGACCATTGCCAGAGCTCGTCGTAGCCGGAGAAACCCAGGCCACGCTCGGACTCGAGCCAGCGCATGTATCGGGTCATCGTCGAGCCCTCGACCATCGCAGCCGAGGGCTCCCAGAGCTTCTCGACTCCCCCCGCTGCCGCCGAGCCGTCCACGGCGGGCTTATACCACCGCTGCTTCGCGCTGCGCGCGGCGAGTTAGGTCGCGGTCGAGTGCGCGGACCAGCTCGAGCGCGAACCGGTGCGCACGCTCGAGCGAGTCGGGGTCGAGCTCGCCGGGCGTGTCGGCAAGCGTGTTCGCCCGTGGCGGAGTCGCTGCGCCGGGAGGGAGGCAGGTGATCGTCGTCGCCGGGTAGCGAGCGAGGACGGCGGACAACGAGCCACTCGCATAGCCGCTCTTCAGCGGCGAGGCGGCGGGCTCGTCGCGCTCGGCGTCGGCCTCGGCGATCGCGGCGCCGAGCTCGGTCAGCCGCGAGGCCATTCCGTAGCTGACGATCGGTCCCTGCGAGACCTCGAACCGAACCGCGCCCTCGCCGACCGCATCGAGGCTGAGGAACCAGGTCGATTCGCGATCGAGCTCGTCGCGGTGGGAGCGGACGAACTCACGCATCCCGGTATTCAGCGCCCCTCCTGCTCCGCCAAGAACGACCCAGATGTCGAGCTCGGCGGGGGGCTCCTCGGCGAGTTCTTCGGTGAGCGCGAGCACGGTCGCGACACCCGACGCGTTCGCGTTCGCGCCCGCCGCGACGGGGGATAGCTGGATGTCGATGAGCAGGAAGATCGCGACGACGCGAACGAGGGTGGGGGGGAGCTGGAGGATCGAGATCCAGTTGTCCTCGACCCCGGCCATTCGCAGGCCGATCAACGGCAGCAGCACCGCGACCGACCAGAAGACCAGCCGGGCGGGGCTGAACGGAGCGGGGAAGAGCCTCGCGACCCTGGCGCCGGCGCCGCACCAACCGCGGCCGTAGGCCGAGCCCGAGCGCCCGGCGTCATAGTTGGCGCAGAGGACAAGCGTCCCGCCTCGCCCGGACCCGCGCCCGCGAGAGACGACGTTCTGCGAGGCCCGACGGAAGAAGAGACGGCGCAGTAGATAGAAGCGTGCGTTGAGGTCGAGATACATCGACAGCGCGCTGAGCAGGACGATCGCGAAACCGATCGGTGGATACTCGAGCGCGGCGAGGCTGCCGGCGAGGGCGAGCAGGCAGTGAAGGGCCTGAACGAGCGGCCACTGCGGGTGGACGTAGGTCGGCTCGATCTCGGTCTGGCGGCCGAGGCCCTCGAGTCGGCGTGCGATATCGGCCGCGGCGCGGCGCTCGGCGTCGGTACCCGCGAGCCGGCCCTCGAACGCGCAGATCTCGCGCACGACTTCGATTCGCTGCTCGACGTTCACCACTCGATTATCGCTGCCAGCCGGCGCCAGATCGCTGAACAGGCCGGTCGTCCTCGCTCATACCCGTGAGCGTTGGTGAGGACGACCAGTGTCAGGCCACGTTTTCGATCGGTTCAGTTCCGCTCGCATAGCCGCCGTAAAGGCCGTCGTGGCCGACCCAGCGATGGTCGGCGGCGCCGATGTCGAATGTCCCCAGACCCCACCCGCAGCGCCTCGCGGGCAGCATCGCCTGAACGTTCGTTTGCATCGCCGGCACCGAGCAGGTCGCGAAACGGGGGCCGGCTGCCGCCGCTGTGCGGATGGGCCAGCCTCGGCAGGAGAACGTCCTCGATCGTCTCGCCGAAGCTTAGTCGGCCCTCTTCGACGAGCCGCATCAGCGCCGCGGGTCTTGGCGTTCAAGGTCGCGCGGTCGAGGGCGGGTCGAGGGAGGCGGATGTTTGGGGCCTGCGGGCGCTTCGGCGATCGCGCTCGCGGCGCGCCCACGAGCGCGGCGAGTCCGACTGCGAGCGACGCGATGATCATCGCATTGGTGACCCGGGAGCCTGCTCAGCGCTTCGGACCGATGTGGAGGTCCATAAGCGCGACCGACTCCCGACGAGCAACGGAGACTTCGTAGCGGTTGTTCTGCCGCCAGCTGACGCCAACCGCGTCGCACGTCTGGCAAAAGAGGCCGTCGGAGTGGATCAGACCTCTCAGGAACCGCCAGGGATCTCTATCGACGATCTCGCGTTGCCACGGGGTGAGTTCGATCTTTCGGTGATGCTTGAGTCCGTGGCCATGCTGGGGCAACAAACACGGCCAGCGCTTTGAAAATGCCGATACCTCGTCGACGTTCTCGTGTCGATGCCGATAGACGCTGACGTGGTTGAAGGGAGTAATCGACGCAATCGCACACGAGCATTCATCGACGATCTCCGGGTACTTTCGATCAAGAATGACCCGCAGTCGGAAGACTCCTCAACGATGGGAAGGAATACATCCGTCGACGAGGTAGATGCCGAGCAGGTAGGAGTAGTCGGAAAACTTCGATTCGAGTAAGTCGAGACCGATCTCGCACCCGGAACATTGAACGCCATGGTCGTCGGACCCGGCGCGGACGGGCAGCCGTCCGTTTAGCCAGCCGCTAACCGTTCCTCGCGGGATGCCTGTCCGGCGCGAGACTTCACACTTATTGCACCCTTCGGTCGAGAGTGCCAGGACCCGTTCGATATCGGCGGCGGGCCGGGTCATTGACGGGCTGTCGTAAGTGCGGCGGGTGGGACTCGAACCCACAAGCCCTTTCGAGCAGCGCCTTTTGAGAGCGCCTCCTTTGCCAATTTGGACACCGCCGCGTCCAACGCCATTCTGACGAAGTTACGCTGGCAAACCGCGCGAGTGGCTTGCGACCTGTGTCAAATGTGCGCCAAAGCGCGCTCGGCGATGCTTCAGGCGGGAGTGGGGTCCCGGCGAGGATCGTTCTCGAACGCGTCGTCGTGCGGCGGCGGGCCGCCGCCGATCGGGCGCTCTTCCTCGACGTGCCAGTTCTGGGTGAAGCCGTACATCGCGACCGCGATCAGCAGCAGCTGGATCGGGATCACAAGCACGACCAGCAGCCCGATCAGCTCCTCCGGCAGCGCCGGCGAGGTGAGACCGTCCTTGTCGCGGGCGAACCAGCCCGAGGCCGAGACCGCGGCGAAGATCACCATCAGGATCGCGAGTGCCGAGGCGACCGGAAGGATGCCGCGGCTCCAGCGCATGACGAGGAAGGCGAAGAGGATGTAGAGAACGACCCAGGTGATCGTCACTAAGCCGACCGAGGCCCCCTGCAGCCGGTCCCAGCCGCCGATCGTGATGATCAGGAGCAGCGCCGCGGAGATCAACAGGACGACGGCAACGAGTAGTTTCGTCGCCTTCGGTCCGTTCTTCTCCCGGTTCGGTCGCCAGAGCTCGTAGCCCGGGCGTGCTGCCGCAGTTTCCATCGGCGCCAACTCTAGACTTTCTGGCGGCAGTTTGCGACGGTGGTGTCGTAAACCGACGTTCCTTCGCTACGCGGGCGTGGTGAAATTTGGCAGACACGCGAGCTTTAGGTGCTCGTGCTCGAAAGAGCGTGGGGGTTCGAGTCCCTCCGCCCGCATCGGTCACTCATAGACGATGAACTCCGGCTCGGGCTCGAGGCCGAGGACCTGCTTCGGCGTCATCACCGGGAAGTCCTCGAGATAGAAGAGCTTGAATCCCGGTGTGAATTCTTTCGTCGGTCCCTGGGGGCGAAGCTCGTCGTACTTCGCCTCCTTGTTGACCGGGTCGCTGAAGCCGTCGGAGTTGAGCACTATCGCGACATTGGGGTGGGCCTCGAGCGCCTCTCGGTTGTCGATCATCCCATCGGTGAACTGATGGATGATCAGCAGCTTCTGCGGCAGGTTGTTGGCGGCGATCAAGCCCTGGAGGTAGTCGGAGACCTCGTTCACCTCCGAGGCGTCCATCGAGCCGATCACCTGGCCGGGGATCTCCGGTGGGTCGACCGCCCATTCTGGGTCGAGGGCGAGTGAGACGTCGGGCTCGACCAGGTACTCCTCGAGCCGGCGCACCTCGGTCAGGAAGTCGGCGTAGCCGGGCTGAATGTCGAGGATCAGGATCGCCCCGATTTCTCGAGCCGCGGCCAGGTAGTCGTCGATCACTTTCTTCGGCTGGCGGATGTTGTAGTCGCCGCGTTCTCCGGGCGAGTAGGCGGCCGTCACCGCGATCAACTCCATCGCGGGCAAGACCGGCTTGTCGCCGCCGTCGTAGGCCTCGGCCTGCTTGAGCAATTCCTCGCCGGCCTTCTGCGGCGATCCGATACCGAGCACTCCGAGCGCATCGTCCTGCGGTGCCCCGTAGAAGGCCAGAACCCTGCGGTCGGGAACGATCGCCGTGCCGCCGCCGGGAAGCTCAGCGGTCGGTGTCGGCTCGGCCGTTGCCGGTTCAGTGGTCGTGCCGGATTCGCCACCGGAGCCCTCGATCAAGCCGAAGGTGAACGCGATCAAGGCCGCGACCCCGAGCGCGGCCAGGCGGCCTCGATTGCGCGCGGCCGGATCGATGCGGTCAGCTCTCCTGCGAACGTCCATCCCGTAGATACTCCGCTATCGGGCCTGTGAACGCGGGTCCGTCGCTACGATCTTCGCCTCTCCCCCGGGGGAGTGAGCCAGTCCGGTCCAAGCGGGCGGTCTCCAAAACCGCCAACCCGGGTTCGAATCCCGGCTCCCCCGCTCTGAAGGGCTTGCCTCCGTGTTATCGCACTGTGACTCCAATACCGAGTCAAATTAAGGCGATCTTCGGGTCGGGGGCATTGATCTGCACGCTGATCCTGCTAAGCGTGTCGACCGCTAGCTCGCTCGCTCGTGAGCCCGCCTGCAGCGGTCAGCACATCGAGCTGGGTAAGTCGTCGTCGGCGCCAAAAGCCGAAAAGGCTCTGCTCTGCCTCTTGAACCGGGAGCGCGAAAAGAGAGGCGTCCCGAGGCTGACCCGGCATTACCGTCTCGACGGCCCTGCTCGGGATCACTCGAAGGTGATGGTCGAGAAGGGTTGCTTCGCCCACACCTGCGAAGGCGAGTCGAGCCTCGGGGATCGTCTCGCCGATTACCTGGCGCAAGGCGGTCAGGGATATGGAGAGAACATTGCCAACGGGATCGCGGAAGCCGGCACCCCGTGGTCGGTCGTCCGTAGCTGGATGAAGAACAAGGGGAACAGGCGGAACGTCCTTGACCGCGACTACGAGCATGCCGGGATCGGCGTCGTCGAGGGCACGCCGAATGAGCCGGCGATGGGGGCGACATATACGGCCGACTTCGGCTATCGCGGCCAAAAAAGGCCGATGAGTGCACGTAAAGCTTCCGCGTAATTCTGCCGATAGCATCTCCGTGGGGGTTGAACGGAGCAAGAACCCGTTGACTGCGGTGGGCGTCGTGACGGCGATCCTGCTGCTCGGTCTTTTCTCGGGAACGTCGCCGGCGGTCGCCAAGTCGAAATGTGCGAATGTCATTCGAGCAGTCTCGATCGGCGACGAGGCTGGTCACGGCCTTTGCCTTGCCGATCGAGAGCCGTTCGCTCGCGATGGCGCTCCCGACCAGGCTGGTCGAGAGCGCTGAGACGATCAGCACTACCGCGAAGAGAACTCCGCGGTGCATTTTCGCGTTTGCCATGACCATCAGGCCCCCGTGGTCGTCGCCGAGCGGCGCAGCGCCAGCCCGAGACCGGCGAGTGCCGCTCCGAGGAGCGCCACGATCGGTGCCTCGAGGCCCGTGAAGGCGAGCTCGTCGCCTCCCTGGCTCGATGCGAGCTCGGCGGCCGTGGTGTCATCGGAGGTGCCAAAGATGCCGTCGGGGCCGGGGCCTCCTCCACTCTCCGATGCAACGCTTCAGACGCATTCTTGCGAAATGAACGAATCGCTCGATCCATACCAGTCAGACGAGGAGCCTGAGGAGGGGGAGGAGTTGTCCGACCCTCTCGATCCGCCCGGGGAAGCCCTCGATGCCGAAGCCGAACAGATCTCTCCCCAGAAGAGTGCCAGCCGCATCGAGGAGATCATGCTCGGTGACCAGCGAAGCGCCCGACATTTTGTCGATGAGGCGCGACAGCAGTCGTCCTTACTCGTCGAGGAAACAGATCGGCAGACGCGAGAGCAACGCGCGGAAATCGTCGAGCGGTCCAGGGTTCAGGTCGACGATCTTCTCGGTGATTATGGCGACGCCGCGATCGCGGAAGAGGACGAAGACTCCACCGAGCCGGAGAGAAAGGCTCGCCGCCTCGGCCGTCGTTGACGGGGAAGCGTTCCGTTATTCCCCGAGCGAGGAAATGTCGCGCGCCTCGAGGAAGAGAATCAGGGCGATGACGATCGCGAGCGAGACTGCAACCACGGCCCCCCAGTAGACGACTGGCGCCAGCCAGGCCAAGTCTCGCTGCGGGCCGGGCCCGATCGCTTCAACGTCGGTAGAAGGTCTGCGCTCGTTGCGGGCGCGCGGCGGGAAGAGCTCGTCGACGCCGGCACGGAACTTACGATTGAGCTGGACGGCGCGTTCGCCATGCGCCTCGATCGCGGCGGCACGGGGCGAGAGCGTCTCGTGAATCTCCGCGCTGAGCCGAAGAATCGCGTCGCCGAACTCGGCGGCACTTTCGATCCTGTCTTCCCGTAGCTCCTCGGCCCACTGCACACCGTGCTCTCGAATCAGGTCCGCCTGCGCCCGCCCGAGATCGGCAAGCCTCGCGGCGCTCTCCCTGGCCGCCCGCTCCATGTCCGGACTCCCCGGCGCCGCGCCCATCCGGCCAGCGTAGTCGGATGACCGCTACCGGGCGCCCGGGCAACTGTCTTGCTTCGAGGGATGCGCTGACCTCGCCGGCCGGACGAGTAGTGCCGCCGATCTACGGCGAGAATCCGTAGGGGCGTGATCAGGGGGCCGACATGAGCCGCTGTCCTGCTCTGCGTTCACCTGCCGGTCGCAGAACAGGACAGCGCCGCACGATCGTTGGGTTTGCCGAACCTATAATTCGGCGCTCGCGGGCGAAGTGTTACTGGTTGCACGGGAGCCTTCCAAGCTCCAAGAACGAGTTCGAGCCTCGTCGCCCGCTCTCCGGATACGAGTCCATAGACTTGGATCGGCCACGGGGCGTGGCGCAGTCTGGTAGCGCACTCGGCTGGGGGCCGAGCGGTCGCTGGTTCAAATCCAGTCGCCCCGATCTCAGGTTGAACTCGAAGGCGACTCGGCGGAGCCCGAAAAGTTGAGGGCCCCCGAAACGAAAGGTGGCCGCCGCGCTAAATCGGCCCGGCTACGAACCTGTCTCCTGGGTCTGGCTGACTGGTGGGGGGGTCGGCTCGTAATCGCCGTGCAGAACGTCGGGGTCGAGGTCGAATCCATTCGGCCAAACGACCGTGCCCAGCTCTGGGTCTACTCGGACGCGACGGAAGTAAGCAATGTCCTTGAGCGGTTCGCCCATGGGCCCGAACAGGGCATCGCTGAGATCGACCACGCGCTCACTTCCGTCGTCGAAACGAAGATGAAGCTTGTGATCCTCGAGCGGCTCCACGTGTGTGACAGCGACCATGCTGACAAATGCTACGGAAGCGGCTCGATTGCCGTCAACGGCTCGTGTGCGCGAGCCCGCTCCCAGTTGTCGCGTAGCTCCTGCTGGTGAGCGGTGGCCCACTCGCCAACAAGTCGCTGCGCACGCGGTGGCAGCCATCCCTCGATCAGCTTTCCGCTCCCGATCTCTATCTCGGCAGCATCGCCCGAGTATGAAGCGTGGAAATGCGCCGGCGGATGATCGCGCCAATACATCGTGATCACGATCCCATAGAAGGCGGAGATTCTCGGCATCTGGCCATTCTGCATGTCACCTCGGCTGATGCCGCGCGAATGAGCTTCCAGCCGTTCAGCGGCCCGGACGGCGCGGAATCGGTACTCGAGCTGGTAGCAGCACCCCGAGTTACGGCTTGCCAAGCGCCGTGTCGCGGATCTGAACCTGTCGCCCCGACTTACAGCGATCCACCGCACCCATCGTCCCGTTCGGTGCCCGACCTGAGTATCCCTTCGAGGGTCGGGTGCTAACCGGTTTTGAGGTACGTGCGCAGGGCTCGACGAATGACCGAAGAGGTCGTCTCGTCGTCGCGCTCGGCCCGCTCACTGAGGGCTTCCCTCAGATCCGGGTCGAGGCGGACGGGAACCACCTCCGCAGGACCTGAGCCGATCGGCGGACGGCCCCTGCGGCGTGCGACGGTTTCCTCGACGTCGTAGCCGGCCTCGGCACGGTCGGAGAGCGCCTCGACGAGCTTCTCGTCGACCGGCTTGCCGGACTTCGTCTTCCCGTAGTCGCTCTTCGCCATCTCAGTCCTCCCCGAGCAGTCGCTCGTACTTCGCACGCATCGGCATAGCGTGGATTGCCAACTCGCTCTGATCGGCGCGGACGATCGTCACGAACTCGAGCAGCTGCGCGTCGCGGGCCGGACCCAGGTATAGGCGCGTGTCGTCGGGTTGATCATCGATGCCTCATCGCGTTGCGGACGGCGTGCTCGATGTCGTCGTCGGCGATTCCGTGCCGTCGTGCCGACGGGTGGATCTGCATGGATAGTGTAATACGAAATGCGTCGGACGAGACTCCGGCCACCGCTCCACGAGATGTTCGTGGTACCGCTTTGGTACCCAACGCATCGTCCTATCCGTCCAGATCGTCCTGAAGCCTGGACGCATCGGACGATCCGGACGCTCACGGACAGATAGACCCCAACTGCCCGTCGGCTGGGGGCCGAGCGGTCGCTGGTTCAAATCTCCCCAGACCTTTTCGGGTGTCACAGTCGACGAGACACGCGAGACGATCGTCTGGCCCAACGGTGCCGATCTCGACCCCGACGTCATCTACGGAAACACACCGGCGGGTTGGGAACCGCCAATTCGCGTAACCACTCCCGAGCAGGTCTCGAGCTGATAGAGGCTCCCGGGCTGCTACCGGTCGCAGCCGGCGGACGTGGGACGCAGATCGGTGGCCGGGGTGGTAGCGCTACCACAGGCACGTCGCAAGGTTGAGCTGTTTGTCGCGGAGACTTGACCAGTCGCCCCGATCGATCCGTGTCCACTATCGGCGCGCCCGGGCCCTCGCGCAGCCCGCACTAGGCTCTTTTGATGCGGGTACGGGTTGGGACAGTTTTCGCGGCGATCATCTTGGCCTCCGCGGGCATGGCCGTAGCGGCCGAGCGGGACCCGTTGATCATCAACGGACATCCGGCAACACCCGGCGCCTATCCATGGATGACGGCGCTGGTGCGGGCGAGCGTTCCGGCGGAGGCCGGGACCTTCTGTGGCGGTGCGCTGATTGCCCCTCGGGTCGTGCTTACCGCGGCGCACTGCGTCGTTGACAGGGCGCCTTCGAGCCTCGATGTCGTAATCGGCCGCTATAGACGCTCGGATCGCGATGGCGAGCGCATCAAGGTCGCCCGTATCGCCTCCCACCCCAACTACGATCCCGGGCCGACGTCCGACGATGCCGCGCTACTCAAGCTCGGAAAGCCTTCGGTCGCTCCACCGCTGGCCCTGGTGGGCCCCGGCGACGAGCCCCTCTGGGAGCCGGGTCGCACTGCGCACCTCGCCGGCTGGGGAATTCTCAAAGAGGGCGGGGTAGAGCAGCCGAACGAGCTCTACGAAACGGAGGTCGCGATCGTCACGGACGCGGAATGCGCCGAGGCCTACCGCCCATTGCCCGGCGAATCTCCATTCAAGCCATCTGTCGAATTCTGCGCCGGCGCACCGGGCACGGACACCTGCCAGGGCGACAGCGGTGGCCCATTGTTCGTGGACGATGGCGCCGGTGGTTTCAAGCAGGCGGGCATCGTCAGCTACGGCATCGGCTGTGCGCGCAAGGGCATCCCGGGTGTCTACTCGAAGGTTGCCGCGCTACGCGATTTTATTCTCGCGCCGGAGCCCAGGTTCGCGCCGTTCAACCGTGAACCGCCGAAGATCACCGGGAAGCCACGGGTTTCCAGCACGGTTCGCTGCCGGCCCGGGAAATGGTCTGAGGAGCCCAGGGACTTCATCTACGTGTGGGGCATTCACCAGCCCGGACAGGGCCCGGAGACCACAATTCAGAGCCGCAAGCCCACCCTGAAGTTGCCGCCGAAGTTCAGCTATCAGCGCATTGCCTGCAAGGTGACCGGCCACAGCACTGGTGGCTATTCGTCGGCGATCTCCGAGCCGGTATTCGTTCGTCCCTGAATATCTGCGACCGAACGTGGCCCGTTCGAGGGGCTAACGCCCTTCGGCCATTGGGCCAACTTCGTCGACCATCTCATCGCTGATCGGCCGAATGCCGTCTTCCTGTAGACGAGCACCGCGTAGTGGCGGTGGTCGCGAGTCTCGACCGCATAGGTTGGCCCGGGCTTTCCGCCCCTGGGCCGTTCCTGAGATATCGTTCCCCCCGTGCATTCGCCGTGCAGGGGAGTGGGGAAGGTTGCGAGGGTCGCGGTGGCGTCGCTCGCCGTTGCGGCTTGCGCTCCTGCTGCTGCCTCCGGCGCGGTTGCCTGGAAGAGCCAGCAGGTCTTCGAGGGCGCGAAGGTGCCGGGCACGCTCGGCGGCACGCTGTCCGATATCGCCACAGGTGACGTCACGGGCGATTCGCTGACGGACATCATCATCGCCGAGGGCGCGGCTCAGCAGGTAGTGGTCGTCCCGGCTGTTGGACCGGGTCAATTCGGCTCCCCCGTACCAACGCCAGTCGGCCCGGCGGAAAGCCCGCGGCGCGTGACGAGCGGCGACCTCAATTCAGACGGTCGCACCGACGTGATCGTCGAAATGTTCAGCCAGAGCAGCGCCTCGGTGATCTCGATGCTTGGTACCCCGAGCGGCGCATTCGCCTCTAGGCAGACGATCACAAGCGGCGGGTCCTTCGCGGCCCTGCTCGACGTCAACGGCGACACGCATCTCGACATCGCCGTTGGCACCTCCCAGATCGAGTTGGGCACTGGCAAGGGCGACGGCAGCTTCGACTTTCCCGCGGCGCTGCGATTTCCCTATCGGAACTTGGGCCAGACCCAGGTCGCGGTCGGCAACCTCGATGGCGGCCTCGAGGACCTCGCGGTCTGGTCGCTCGATCGCGCCGCCCCGCACCCAGGCTCGGTGCTCACGCTCCTCACCAACAATGGGGGCGGCTACACCAAATCGGAGCACACCTCTCCGTTCCTCGCGGGGGGCATCACCATGGTTGATTTGAACGGCGACGGCTTCGACGAGCTACTGCGCGCCGAGCAGGGCCTGACGCAATCAGGCTCGCTGTTGCCACCGCCGGCAGGAGAGATCGATGGCTTCACCTTCTCCCCGGCGACCGGGCTCGCCCCCGGCGGCACGGTCCTCGCCGACGGCAACGTGACCGATCTCGCCAGAGGTGACTTCGACCTTCCTCCCGATGGCCGCGAGGATGCGATCGCAATCACAAACGGCGTCCGCGATTCATTTCCGACCGGTGGCCGCCAACCCTCGCTGGTCAACTGGATCCACAACACGAGCGCGGGGCCGGTCGTCAGGCCGGTGACCGCGGAGGGCCCGTCCGGCAATGCGATCGCAGCGGGCGAGCTGAACGGCGACGGCGTCCTCGACTTCGTCGTCAGCAGGGGTTCGGGTAACGGAGGGACGGTCCTGGCCTACACGTCCTTCGACGACGTGGTCCCGCCTGAGACACAATTCGAGTCGGCCTCAACGACGACCTCCCGTGCTGATCGCACGCCGAGGCGAGCAGTCAAAATTCGTTTCAAGTCCAACGAGCCCGGCTCCGCCTTCAAATGCCGCATCGACGGCGGCAAGTCGCAGCCATGTCGCTCACCGCTGCGCCCGCGTGACCTTTCGAGGGGCGACCATGTGATCGCGGTTCGCGCTCGCGATCTGGCGGGGAACAGTGAGCGCAAGCCGGCGCGGAGGAAATTTCACGTCGGCCGCTGATCGCGGCCTCGCCAGACGCCCCATGGTCAGCCCAATCGCATGTCGGCTGGGGGCCGAGCGGTCGCTGGTTCAAATCCAGTCGCCCTGATCATTGCCGCGTCCCCGGTATCCTCCGCGTCCCTGCGGCCTGACCCCGCACTCAAAGCCTCTGCCTTTCACATGGAATACGGAGCTGCTGCACCGCCCCTCTATTGCAGCTATTCGACCTGGCTCGGGCCTATTGCACTTGCGGGGCGGCGTGATCACCGCGACCGCGCTGGTCCTGCCCGTGATTCACCCGAACGCTACATGCTGGCGCCGAATCCGCGTACGATGCCGGGGAGACGAGGATGGGATCGGTCAACGAC
>JBPCRS010000071.1:0-10426 GCA_050996575.1 Solirubrobacterales bacterium | reverse complement strand
CGGTCAGCTCCTCGGCGGCGATGTCCATCACGCCGCGGTCGGCGAGCAGCGAGCCGAGCCAGCTCTGCACCGCGCCCCAGTTGCGCTCCATCTCGAGCTGCGCCTGGACCTCCTGGCCCCAGAGGTTGCTGATGACCTGCGTCGGTTCGTTGCCGAGCGGCGTCTCGAGCGAGTCCGAGAGGCTGTGGGCCGGGTCGGTCGAGAGAACGACTGTGCGCAAACCGGCGGCGGCGCAGCGGCGCGCCGTCGCCGCTGCGACGCTTGTCTTGCCCACGCCCCCCTTGCCGGTGTAGAGGATCGTCCGCGGGGCTCCCATCAGGGCGCGAGGGTAGCTGCAGCCGGTGTCGGACGACCGAACCCAAATTCACGCACCCCGCCTGACGGCGCAAGCCGTCCCCCGCAGGCACGCCAATTTGAGTTCGATCGTCTAGGCTGCCGCGTCAGTTCAAGGATTCCAAGGGAGGCAACAAGACTTTGACGCGCTTTCGGAAGTTGTTCCTGCTCTCGCTGTTGGTGCTGGTCGCGCCCGTCGTCCTCGTGGCCTGCGGCGGCGATGACACTGCCGACATCGACCCCGAGCAGGTGCTCACCGAGACCTTCTCCAACGACGAGCAGGTGACGAGCGGGACGATCAGTCTCTCGCTCGGCGGCTCGGTCGAGGGTGAGCAGTCCGGCAGCGGCGAGGTTTCCCTCAGCGGTGCCTTCCAGGGCGACGCCGAGAACCCGACCGCGCTGCCTCAGCTCGACCTCACCGGCTCGGTCAGCGGCGAGTCGAACGGGATCAGCATCGACCAGTCCGGCGAACTGACGATCACCGAGGACAACGCCTACGTGAGCTACCAGGACACGGCATACGAGCTCGGCACCGAGATTTTCGGCCAGTTCCAAACCCTGGTCGAGACCGCCGCGGCACAGGCCGGCGGCGGCGCCACCGGCGCCGAGGGCTCGACGACCGAGACGGCTTCGTTCACCGAGCAGTGCACGACGCTGCTCGAGCAGGCCGGCGGCAACACCGCCGCCTGCGACACCGTCGACGTCTTCTCCTGGTTCAACCTCACCAACGAGGGTGAGGAGGAGATCGAGGGCTCGCCGACGATCCACATCCACGGCACCGTCGACATCCCGGCAATCATCGAGAACATCAATGCGACGATCGCCGCGGCGGAGATCACCGGCGCGACCGAGATCCCCGAAGAGAGCGCCCAGCAGGTCGAGGACGCAATCTCCGATCTCAGCTTCGACGTTTACTCGGGCGTTGACGATCGGTTGCTGCGCGGCTTCGACCTCAACGTGACGGTCGACGCGTCGGCGATCCCGGATAACGATGGCAGCGTAACCAGCATTACCGGCAACCTCGAGACCCGCGTCGGCTCGCCGAACGAGCCGCAGACAATCGAGGCCCCGGCCGACGCTCAGCCGCTCGACGACCTGCTTGGTCAGTTCGGGCTCAGCGCCGCCGACATCGAGGCAGCCCTCTCGGGCTACTCGACCCAGTTCGGCCTCAGCGGGCTCGGCACGACCGGTCTCGGCGGCTCCACCGACCTCGGCACCGATACCGGTACCGACCTCGGCTCGAGCGGTGGCGGTCTCGGCGGTGGCGGCGGCGGCGGCGACGACGTCGAAGCCGCGAGCGCGTTCTTCGACTGCATCGCGGACGCGAAGACGCCCGACGAGCTCAAGGCCTGCAACAAGCTCGCTCCGTAGCGGCGGGCGCAGGACGGTTTGACCGCGAGGGCCCCGCTTCGGTGGGGCCCTCGTTCGTTCGTGCTGCTCGCACTTGTTATCGCGGGTTGCGGCGGGGGTGACGAGCCGTCCACTGCACCTCCCAAGGCGCCCGGCGCGGGAGTGCCCGATGGCGCGGTTGCGCAGCTCGAGGGCGTTGACGGCGGCGTGATCACCGAGGAGCTGCTCGAGCAGACGGTCGCCGAGGATGCGCTTGAGCAGGGTGAGACGAGCCCGCCTTCGCCCGCGAGCCCGGAGTACGCCCTCTACGCGGGCGCAGCGCTGGACGACCTTCTGCTCGCCCTCTGGGTCGCCGCCGAGGCGGCCGAGCGCGGGGTCTCGGCCGATCAGCTCGAGCAGGAGCTCCGCGAGCAGGGCGGCACCGAGGAGCTGAGCGCGAAGTGGGCGCCGCGGACCGAGTGCCTGGCCGAGGTCGTCGCCCGGCTCTGCGGCGGCTCGGTAGAGCCCGACGCCCCGCCCGACCTACCGCCGGCGTCGGGTTAGAGGGGCGGGTCGGAGTGCGCGTTGTTGGGCACGGTGCAAATGGCGACGGGACCGATAACGTTCGGAAAGCGAACGTTAAACGCACCAGCACTCGTGACCATCAGCCTCGCGGCGCGTACCAGCGGCTGGGCCGCCCCGCTCGCCCTACGCCGAGACCGGCTGGACGTCGAAGTTGCGCCCGTAGAGCGTGTCGACCTCGGCGAGCTCGTCGGCGCTGAGCGGCTCGGCGTCGGCGGCCGAGGCGTAGATGCGCAGCTCCTCGTCGGAGGTGATCGTCGGGATCACGGTCGTGATCCCCGAGTCGAGGATGTAGCGAAGCGCCGCCTGCGGCATCGAGCGCCCGGTCTCCTCGCTGAGGAAGCGGATCGTCTCGACCTTCTGCAGCCCCTCGACGAGCCACGAGCGGGGCCGGTGGCGCCGATGGTCGGGTGCCTCGAAGGTGGTCTCGAGCGTCAGGTTGTCGTCGAGCAGACCGCTCGAGGTGGGCACCCGCGCCATCACCCCGACCCCGTGCTCGGAGGCGGCGGTCATGAAGGCGCGCCCCGGCTCCTGCTCGAGCAGGTTGTAGACGGTCTGTAGGGCGGCGATGTCGCGGGTCTCGATCGCCGCGATCCCCTCCTCGCGCCAGCCGATCGCCGGCCCGAGGGCGACGCCGTACTCGCGGATCTTGCCCTCGGTCTTGAGCGCCTCGAGCGTCTCGAAGGTCTCGTCGGAGGTGATCGCGCCCATCCGCGGGTTGTGGAGCTGAAAGAGATCGACCCGGTCGGTGCCGAGCCGGCGCAGGCTGGCCTCGAGCGCCTCGCGGACGAACGGGCCGTCCCAGCGCTGCGGGCGCTCGCCCTCGGAGTGCTCCTGGCGGCCGGCGCCGAGGTCGTACCCGAACTTGGTCGCGATCTGGACCGAGTCGCGGTGCGGGCCGAGGACGCGGCCGACGAGCTCCTCGTTGGCGCCGCGGCCGTAGGCGTCGCCTGTGTCGAAAAAGGTGATCCCGAGCTCGACCGCGAGCGCGAGCAGGCGCTCACCGTCGGCCTCGGTGACCTCGCCCCACCAGTTCGAGCCGAGTGCCCAGGTGCCGAAGCCGATCGCCGAGGCCGTCAGGTCGGTGTCGCCGAAGCGCCGCTGCTCCATCGCCTGCAGTCTAGAAGTCGACCGCCTCTCGAGTTCGCCTCCCAATAGTCTCTCGCCCGCGATGGAGGGCGCAAGCGCAAAACGGAGAGGGATTCGCGGCTTCCTGTTCTCGAGCCAGGGATGGCCCTACATGCTCGTGCCGTTCATCCCGCTGGCCGTGGTGTTCGAGTTCGCGCACGCCTCCGCGACCCTGATCTTCGCCGTCGCAGCGCTCGGGATCGTTCCGACGGCAGCCCTGATGGGACTCGCCACCGAGGAGCTCGCGGCGCGCTCCGGACCCGGCATCGGCGGCTTCCTCAACGTCACCTTCGGCAACGCGCCGGAGATCATCATTGCCGTCTTCGCCCTCAACGCCGGCCTGCAGGAGGTCGTCAAGGCGTCGATCGCGGGCTCGATCCTCGGCAACATCCTGCTCGTCCTCGGCGCCTCGATGTTCATCGGCGGGCTGAAGCGCGACAAGCAGACGTTCAACCAGACCGCGGCGACGGCGCAGTCGACGATGTTGCTGCTGGCGGTTGCCGCGCTGCTGATGCCGGCGATCTTTGTTCTGGTCCAGGGCGACGGGCTGCCGCCGATCGGCGCCGAGCTCGTCGAATACGACTCGACGGTCGAGAAGCTCTCGCTGGCGACCGCGTTCGTTCTGATCGGCACCTACGTCGCGGGCCTGATCTTCTCCTTGAAGACGCACCGTGACCTCTTCAACCCGCCCTACGCCGAGCAGGAGGAGCACGGGTTCGGCTGGTCGGTGCGCCGCTCCGTGATCATGCTCGCGATCGCCGGCGTTGCCGTCGGGCTGATGTCGGAGATCCTGGTCGGCTCGATCAGCGAGGCCTCGGAGGCGATCGGGCTCTCGGAGTTCTTCGTCGGAGTGATCGTCGTCGCGATCGTCGGCAACGCGGCCGAGCACTGGGTGGCGGTTCTGATGGCGATGAAGAACAAGATGGACCTCGCGGTCAACATCGCGATCGGCTCGAGCGCCCAGATCGCCCTGTTCGCGGCGCCGCTGCTGGTCGTCGCCTCGTTCTTCCTCGGCCCGTCGCCGATGCCGCTCGTCTTCAACGGCTTCGAGCTCGGTGCGGTGTTGGTCGCGATCCTGATCGCCAACTACGTCACCCAGGACGGCGAGTCCACGTGGTTCGAGGGCGTTCAGCTGCTCGCGGTCTACGTGATTCTCGCGATCGCATTCTTCGCCGCGTGATCGAGAACCACCGTCGGCGGGTAAGGGACTGAGCAGATGGAGTTCGTCCTACTGCTGATCAGCTTTGCCGTGATCCTCGCGGGAGCGCTGATCTTCACGAACGCGGTCGAGTGGGCAGGGCACAGGCTCTCGATGGGGGAGGGGGCCGTCGGCAGCCTGCTGGCGGCGGTGGGAACGGCGATGCCCGAGACACTGATCCCGGTCATCGCGATCATCGGCGGAAGCGCCGGCGCAGAGGACGTTGCGGTCGGAGCGATCATCGGCGCGCCCTTCCTGCTCGCGACGCTAGCAATGATGCTGGTCGGCCTTGCCGCCTACGGCTACCGCAACCGCCGTTCGCAGGGGAACGAGCTCAACGCGCACCTGCCGACGACAGAGCGCGATCTGATCTTCTTCCTCGTCTTCTTCGGCCTAGGACTCGCCCTCGGTCTAGGCGTCCCCAACTGGGTTCAGTACGTCGGCGCCGGGTTGATGCTGATCGCCTACGGGATCTACGTCAAGCAGACGCTCGCCGGCGGCGGCGACGTCCAGGAGGAGGACACGATCGCGCCGCTGATCGTCGCCCGGCCCGGGGTCGTCACGACCAACCCCGACGACCCGGGGAGGTTCGCGATCGGGCTCCAGTTCGCGATCGGCCTCGGCTGCATCGTCGGCGGCGCGCATATGTTCGTCAACGAGCTCGAGTCGGTCTCCGAGACCATCGGGATCGCGGCGATCGTGCTCTCGCTGATCCTCGCGCCGCTCGCGACCGAGCTGCCCGAGAAGGTCAACAGCTTCTTCTGGGTGCGCGACGGCAAGGACAGCCTGGCGCTCGGCAACATCACCGGGGCGATGGTCTTCCAGTCGACCATCCCGATCTCCTTCGGCCTGATCTTCACCGAGTGGGACCTCGACAAGTACGGGATCCTCTCCTGCGCCCTCGGCCTCGCGGGTGGCTTGCTCGCGCTTCTCGTACTGGCTCGCCGGGGCCGTTTCGAGCTCCCCCCGATCATCGGCTGGGGCCTGCTCTACGCGATCTTCCTGACCTTCGTGCTCGTGGCCTGAGCGCTACCGCGCCGGAAGGGGCTGCTCTAGCCCTCCACGCCCTCGCCCTCGATCACCGGCGGCGGGGGTTCCTCTTCGTCGGCGTCGGCGCCGACCGGCTCGTCGTCGTCGGAGACGTCGGCGCTGAGTGCGCCGGGGGCACTGGTCTGGAAGCGCTGAAGCGCGGCGTCGAGGGCGTCCTCGTCGACCGGCACCTCGTCGGAGACCCGGACCCAGTCGACGCCTTCGTACTCCTCCATATCGAAGATCTCCTGGTCGATCGAGGTCGAGTCGTCGACGACGACGACGACCTCGGTCTGCGGGTTGAAATAGGTCCCCGGTCGGACGAGAAGCTCTTCGAGCTCGACCTCGGGGGATTCGATCTCAGGCTCAGCCATACCGATCGTTATACCCGACCGGGCTACTGCCCGATGTCCTCGAGGTCGCGCAGCTGGCGCTCGACCTCGGCCTCGACGTCGAGCGGCTCCTTGCCCTGGCGGGCGCGGCGTGCGTTTCGGGCGACGACAAGCGAGCGGATCTCGGCGACCAATTCGGTGTCGGTGGCGAGGGTTGCCGGCGTCTCCTCGGTCAGCCGCCGGTACTCGTCGTCGATGTCGAGCGGGCTCTCGCCGCGCGCCTGCCGGCGGTAGGCCTTCGCCTCGAGCATCTGGCGGATCTCCGCCTCGCGGACCTCCGAGGACGCTTCGGCCGCGGGCCCGCCGGCCGGCGGCGGTCGCTCCATCTCCATCGCGAAGCGGCCCTTGCCGAGCGTCCTCAGTAGAGGGCCGACCGTGATAAGCGAGAGCGCGGCGATCGGCAGGACGACGACGCAGATCAAGATCAGGGCGTCGCCGTTGGAGATCGCGACCATGTGCTCACTCTAGATACTCGTGGGTGTCGACTCCGGAGCTTGGTACCCTTGTTGTTGACTGACCAGTCAATCGGTGCTGGCATCGGCCACCGTTGGGCCCGTTAGAAGCGCTCTAGGAAGCGGTTCGGACCCGGTGGCGAGCTGGACACGAGACTTCCGAAAAGGAGCAGACCACAGTGGTTGACTTCACCCTCACCGACGAGCAGAAGGACCTGCGCGAGCTCGCCCATTCGTTCGCGGAGAAAGACATCAGGAAGGTTGCCTGGGAGTTCGACAAGGAAGGCACCTGGCCGCAGGAGATCATCGAGAAGGCCTGGGAGGTCGGCTTGATGAACACCCACGTGCCCGAGGAGTACGGCGGGCCGGGGCTCGACTACCTCTCAGGCTGCCTGATCGAGGAGGAGCTGGGCTGGGGTTGCTCGGGCATCGGCACCTCGCTCGCTGCCAACGGCCTGGCGATGACGCCGGTCGCGCTCGGCGGATCCGACGACGTCAAGAAGCACTTCCTGGGCATGCTGACCGAGGAGCCGAAGCTCGCCTCCTTCTGCCTGACCGAGCCGGACGCCGGCTCCGACGTCAGCGGAATGAAGACGACCGCGGTGAAAAAGGGCGACAAGTACGTCATCAACGGCTCGAAGTGCTTCATCACCAATGGCGGTTACGCCGATTGGTTCACGGTTTATGCGAAGACCGACAAAGAGGCCGGCCATCGCGGCATTTCGGCCTTCGTCGTTCCTCGTGACGACACGGTGACCGTCGACAAGAAGGAGGACAAGCTCGGACAGCGCGCCTCGAACACCGCGACGATCACCTTCAACGAGACCGAGATCCCGGCCGAGTACCTGCTCGGCGAGGAGAACAAGGGTTTCAAGCTCGCGATGATGACCCTCGACCGCACCCGTCCTGGCGTCGCCGCGATGGCGGTCGGCATCGGCCGGGCAGCTTTCGAGTTCGCCTGCGCGTACTCGAAGGAGCGCGTCCAGTTCGGCGTGCCGATCGCGATGCACCAGGCGGTCGCCTTCATGATCGCCGACATGGCGACCAAGGTCGAGGCCGGCCGACTGCTGACCTGGTCCTCGGCGGCGCTGCTCGACAACGGCATCCGCAACACGCTGGCCTGCTCGCACGCGAAGCGCTTCGCCGCCGACTCGGCGATGGAGATCACCGTCGACGCCGTTCAGGTCTACGGCGGCTACGGCTTCATCAAGGAGTACCCGGTCGAGAAGCTGATGCGCGACGCGAAGATCATGCAGCTCTACGAGGGCACCTCGCAGATCCAGCGCCTGGTGATCGCGAAGGAGATCCGGATGGGTCGCGACGTCTCAGAGCCCCTCCCCGAGGCCGTGGCGAACACGAACGGCTCCGGCGGCGGCGAGGCCGCGATCGAGGCCGCGACGACGTAGTTCGGACCGCGGGCGTTCTCGCCCGCTTAAGAGTTCTCGAAAGAGGGGCCTGAGGGCTCCTTTTTCGTGCGATCATGGAGGCGGATGCGGGGCATGGGACTGCTTGGATTCGTGGGGGCCGCGTTCGTTGCGGCATTCCTCGCTGCGCCCGCGTACGCAATCGAGAAGGTCCCGGACCAGGTGATCGTCCAGTTCGCCGACGGGACCGGCGGCGCCGAGCGGGCCGATGCGCTCGCCGGGGCGGAGACGGCGAGCGTCGAGGGACTCGGCGCGCCCGGCGTCAAGCTCGTCGAGGTCACCGGCGATGCAACGGTCGCCGAGACGATCCGCGAGCTCGAGGCCGACCCGGCCGTTGCGCTGGCCGAGCCGAACGGGATCGATCGCCCGCTGGCAATCCCCAACGACACGTCGTTCTCGCAGCTCTGGGGACTGGAAAACTTCGGCCAGACCGTCGCCGGCGCCGCCGGCACCGCCGACGCCGACATCGATGCCTCGACGGCCTGGGACATCGGCGTCGGCGACCCGGCGACGACCGTGGCGATCATGGACTCGGGCGCCGACCTGACCCATCCCGACCTCGCGCCGCAGCTCTGGACCAACCCCGGCGAGACCCCGGGCAACGGCGTCGACGACGATGCCAACGGCTTTGTCGACGATGTCAACGGCGCCGACTTCTTCGACAATGACGGCAACCCGGTGGACACCGACTCCGGGCACGGCACCCACGTCGCCGGCACCGCGCTCGCCCGCGGCAACGACGGCTTCGGCGTCACCGGCGTCAGCCAGCGAGCCGGGCTGATGGTGCTTCGCGTGTGCGGCTTCGTCCCGAGCGCCGCTGATCCGCCCGGCTCAATCGGCTGCATCGTCTCGGACCAGATCGAGGCGATCAACTACGCCGCGTCGAAGGGCGCGCGGGTCCTCAACGCCTCGCTCGGCGCCGCCGGGGGCACCGAGAACCAGATCCGCCGCAACGCGATCTATTCACATCCCGAGGTGCTGCACGTCTTCGCCGCGGGCAACGGCGGCGCCGACGGCGTCGGCGACGACAACGACGTGGTCGCCCAGTTCCCCTGCGCACACTCCCAGCCCTCGCCGCCGGTCGTCGCCGGCCAGGTCGACAACGTGCTCTGCGTCGCGGCGACGACGCAGTCCGACGGCCGCGCCGGCTTCTCGAACTTCGGCGCGACCACGGTCGACCTCGGGGCGCCGGGCGTCAACACGCTCTCGGATTCCGGGGAGCGGAGAAGGCTCGTCGACGACTTCAACACGGCCCCGCTCGCCTGGACTCAGTCCGGCACCCAGAACTGGGCGCTCTCAAGCGAGGCGCCGCTGACCTCGCAGGGCGTGACCGACTCGCCCGGCGCCGATTACGTGAACAACGCGAGCTACGTCATCACCTCTCCGCCGATCACGATCCCGGCCGGGCTCGACGGCTGTGATCTCGAGTATTTCCGCTCGCGCACCTTCCCTGCCGGCAACACCAGTGCCAATGACGTATTCAGGATCGAGGTGCTGCTGAACGGCGCTGCCAGCCCGAGCCGCACATTCAACTTCAGCACCAACGCCGCCGCGGGCAGCGTGTCCTCGTCGCTCGCGAACAGTCTTGCGGCTGGTGGCACAGTCCGCGTTCGGCTGAGCCTGCTCACCGACGCCGCAAACGTCGCCACCGGGGTCCATTTCGACAACCCAAGGCTTGTCTGCATCGAGTCGCCGAGTGACAACGGACTCGAGTTCAAGAACGGGACGTCGATGGCCGCTCCGCACGTGACCGGGGCGGCGGCGCTGCTGATCTCGCGCAACCCGGCCGCGTCGACGAGCGAGATTCGCTCACGCCTGCTGGCGACGGTAGACCCGGTCGCCTCGATGACCGGGGTCACGGTCTCCGGCGGTCGGCTCAATATCGGCAGAGCGATGGCGACGATGCCCGCCGACACCTCGATCACCGGCGGGCCCGGTGAGGGCGAGGAAATCGGCGGGCGGAGCGCCCGCCAAGGTGGCAAGGCGCCGGGCGCCTACCCCACCTTCTCCTACGCCTCGAACGATCCCACCGCGACCTTCCAGTGCGCGGTCGACGGCGGTGCCTTCGCGCCGTGCGCGGGAGGCGCCGCGCAGACGATCGGCCCGCTCGGCGCCGGCCCGCACAGCTTCTCGGTGCGCTCGGTGGACCCGCGCGGCAACGCTGACACGACGCCCTCCACCCGCACGTTCGCGGTCGAGGCCGACGCGCCGGAGACTCGGATCAAGAAGTCGCCGAAGCGGCGCACGGGCAGCCGCAAGGCGAAGTTCACCTTCACCGCCGACGAGCCCGGGTCGAGCTTCGAGTGCCGGATCGACAGGAAGCGCTTCAGCCCGTGCAAATCGCCGCGCAAGTACAAGCGACTCGATCCGAGGCGCCACAAGTTCCAGGTGCGCGCGATCGACGCGGTCGGCAATGCCGATCCGACGGCGTCGCGGAAGTCCTGGAAGGTGACGCGCTAGTGGGCCTCCCAGGAACGTTGCACCCGAAACGGCGGCCGCAGATCGCCGCCGTGGCTACGTCCTCAGTCGCCCACATGGCGCTGCCATGCGGGCTCCCTG